>CAYXVT010000001.1:0-6236 GCA_964468105.1 Uncultured Candidatus Berkiella sp.
GGCCAATATTTAACAAAAGGTTCTTTCTCACTTTTAACGACTTCAATATCTAGCATCATGACCACGAACAAGAACAGAACCATCACCGCGCCAACATAAACAAGAACCAGCACTATGGCTAAAAATTCTGACTCCAGCAGCATCCAAATGCCTGCCATACAGAAAAAAGTAAAAACTAAATATAAAACTGACTTCACAGGATTTTTTGACAAGATCATCATTAAGCTCGATGAAATAGCCAAAATGGAAAAAGAATAAAAAACAAGCTGTTGGATTGTAATTGTCATACTCGATCCCTAGCGATATGGCGCATCAGAAGTTCGACACGCAGCAATTTGAGCTTCATATTTATCACCAATAGCTAATAATTTTTGTTTATCTAAAATATTTTCACCACGCTCAAGGAAAGCATAATGCGCCATATCGGTTTCAACAATGGAATCGACAGGGCAAGATTCTTCACAAAAGCCACAATAAATACATTTAAATAAGTCAATTTCATAACGTGTTGTACGTCGACTACCGTCTTCACGTTCTTCTGAGTCAATCGTTATCGCTAATGCTGGGCAAACTGCTTCACATAATTTACAAGCAATACAACGTTCTTCCCCATTAGGGTAACGGCGAAGCGCATGGATACCACGAAAGCGCACAGAACGTGGAGCCTCTTCTTCGGGATACTGCACGGTAATTTTACGGGCAAACAAATGTCTACCGGTTAACTTTAAACCGATTAGTAATTCCCACAGCGCAAAGCTTTTAATGGTGTGGGCAAGTTTTTTTAAAGCCATAGTCTCTCTCTATGTAAACCAAGGGCCTAAATGCGTTTTAATGGCGATGGTCTCAACAACTATCCAAAAGAAAGTCACTGGAATAAAGATCTTCCAACCCAATCGCATAATTTGATCGTATCGATACCGTGGAAACGTTGCTCGAAACCAAAGATATAACAACAAAAAGAACGATACTTTTAAACCAAGCCACATGATCCCAGGCACCCAATTGAGCTTATCTTGGATGAAGGGGATCCCTTCAAAGGGCGATAACCAGCCGCCCATAAACATTAATGAACAGACCGTGGAAAGCAAAATCATATTTGCGTATTCAGCTAAGAAGAATATGGCAAAGGTCATTCCAGCATATTCAACATGAAATCCTGCCACAATTTCAGACTCGCCTTCTGCGACGTCAAATGGCGCTCGGTTTGTTTCAGCAACCGCTGAGATCCAATAAACAATAAATAAAGGAAATAGTGGCAACCAGTACCAATGCAATAAGCCACCGCTTTGTGCTCGAACGATCTCACCAAGATTCATGCTTCCTGCTGCCATTAGAACACCAACTAAAGCAAAACCCATGGCAATTTCATAGGAGACAACTTGAGCGGCAGATCGCAAGGCACCTAAAAAGGCATATTTCGAATTGGATGCCCAACCGGCAATAATAATTCCATAGACGCCAAGTGATGTCATTGCCAATAAAAATAAAAGACCTGCATTCACATCAGCCAATACCCATCCCTCACTAAAAGGGATGATTGACCAGGCTACAATAGAGGGAGCAAAGGCTAAAATAGGTGCAATGATAAATAAGAATTTATTCGACTTAGCAGGTAAGATCACTTCTTTGAAAAGTAATTTAAAAACATCCGCAAATGGTTGTAGTAATCCCAAAGGTCCAACGCGATTAGGACCAATACGCACTTGGATATAACCAATCACCTTACGCTCTGCGTAAGTGAGATAGGCTACGGCCAAGATCAAGGGTAGGATAATCACCAAGCTTTTGATGACTATAGTAACCAGTATCGTTAACCACTCCATTATCACATTCATCATTCCTCTTAAGCCGGTTTCAACTCAATTAAGCCGTAAGGTGCACCTAACATTTGGGTTTGAGCGATACTCGCCGCTACCATTGCAGCACCTGTTGGCAATCTATCATCTATTTCAATAGGTAACGGTGCAATTATTTTGTTACCTTCTTGGATAACCCAGACCAACTGATCTTGTTGCAGTTGATGCTGTTTAGCATCTGAACTGTTAATTCTAACAAAACCCATTTGTGCATCTTGAGTCTTTTGTAATGATTCTGCACGACGCGTAATGCCATCGACATCATAAAGTCCTGTGGGTGCAAGTCGGACCCATTTTGTGTGTTCTTTATTAATAGCTTCTATTGAACAAGACATCGATAATAAATTATCAGAATAATACGGGTTATAAGCTCTTAAGGTTTCCATTTCCCCTAAAAGTTCATCCTGATTTTGATAATCAAAATCGGGTATTTCCCACAAATTAGCCATTACTCGCAAAACTTTCCAAGCAGGACGACTTTGCCCCAATGGATTCACAGCTGGTTTAAAGCTGTGCCAATCTCCAAAAGCATTTACATAGGTTCCAGCCATTTCTGAGATCGGCGTTATTGGTAATAATACATCCGCATATTCTCGCAGCAATGGGCTATCAAACGCCGTTAAAGCAATGACCGTGTTCGCTTGCAACAGAGCATCTAATGCCAACTTTGGTGTTGCGCAATCATATTCTGGTTCACAACCGAGTAAAATATATCCCTGACGTGGCTTTTGCAGCATTTCAAAAGCAGTGAGGCCTTTTGTCATTGCCTCATGCTCACCAAGTGGTAAACGATGAGGTATAGCACCTGCCAACCAACCACCTGCACTATTGGCGCCATTACTCATCTCACCCCAAGTAGCATGCACAAGGTGCGCTAATATACGGCTAAACCAATAGAGACTTTGAGCCTGTGGGTGACTCCAAGCATACGATCCCAAAATCACACTTTTTTTATCGGTTGCAAATAAGGCATTTGCAAAATCTGATGCCTGCTGTGATGGTGTAATACCTGCTAACAACTCTTTAGCATCAACGGGAACATCTGCTAAAACTTCACTATCAACTAATTTTAATGCCGCTGCAACGACTTCCATTAATTCTTGAAGAAAATGTCCTTTTGCACCAACAACATTACTTGTTATAGGAAAATTAAAATTCGCATCCAAAGGATTAATAGCAAAGACTTGCGCACCATGAAGTGCTGCTTTACGAATACGATGACTAATGAGAGGTTGTTCTTTTCGAATATCACTACCAATAATAACAATGGCATCTTGCGTTTCTAAATCACTTAGCGAGATCCCTAATGTCGGGAATGTGCCTAAGCTGTCTTGATGACGGTTATCAACTTGACGCAAACGATGATCAATATTGGGGCATTTTTGTGAACGAAGCAGTTTTTGCAATAAGTAAAACTCTTCCAAGGTACTATTAGGTGAAACCAGCGCGCCAATCTGTTCTGGTCCTTCCTTTTGTACAATTTTTTGCAACTTTTCAACTGCAAAACTTAAAGCCGTTGGCCAATCAACTTCTTTCCATTGATTATCGGTTTTAATCCAAGGTTCAGCGAGTCTTTCTGTATGATTGAACCCTTCATAACCAAAACGATCGCGATCTGATAACCACACTTCATTTAGTGCTTCTTTCTCACGAGGCAGTGTTCGCATCACTTTATCATCATGGGTGTGAAAGAAGACATGTGATCCAATACAATCATGCGCAGATACACTAGGTTGTGCTTGAAGTTCCCATGCTCTGGCTTGAAATCGAAAAGGTTTAGAAGTTAAAGCACCGACAGGACACAGGTCAATAACATTACCTGATAATTCAGAATTAACACTTTTTTCAATATAAGTGCCAATTTCCATAAATTCGCCGCGACCCGTCGCCCCTAATTCTCGCTCCCCAGCAATTTCTGCGCCAAAACGCACGCAGCGAGTACAGTGAATACAACGTGTCATTTCGGTGCTAATCAATGGCCCAATATCTTTATCTTTTACAACACGTTTACGTTCCACAAAACGTGAACTATCTTTACCGTATTCCATTGCAACATCTTGCAATTCACATTGCCCACCTTGATCGCAAATAGGACAATCTAATGGGTGATTGATCAATAAAAATTCCATTACCGCTTTTTGTGCATCAATGGCCCTGGGTGACGTCGTGTAAATTTTCATGCCATCAGAAACAGGTGTTGCACAGGCGGGTAATGGTTTAGGTGCCTTTTCGACATCAACCAAACACATGCGGCAATTAGCTGCAATAGACAATTTTTTGTGGTAACAAAAACGGGGAATACGAATGCCAACACTGTCTGCAGCTTCAATGATCATTTGACCCGGGCGGGCTTCAACTTTTATATTATCAATTTCGATGGTGGCCATCTTTTCTCCAGGATACCAATCAAGCTGCAATAATTGAACGTTTATGTTCAATCATATAAACAAATTCTTCTCTAAATTGTTTCAGGAAAGAGCGAACTGGCATCGCCGCCGCATCTCCCAACGCACATATTGTACGCCCCATAATTTTATCGGCTACATTATCTAATACATCAAGATCTTGCATCGTTCCATGTCCATGTATGATGCGGTGTAATATCCGAGCCAACCAACCTGTACCTTCTCGACACGGCGTACATTGACCACAAGACTCTTCAAAATAAAACTCTGAAATTCGAGCTAACATTTTTACCATACAAGTAGTGTCGTCCATGATTATCACAGCACCCGATCCCAGCATCGAACCGGCTTTAGAAATGGAGTCATAATCCATATTCAGTTTCATCATTTCTTCACCAGAGAGTACTGGCACAGAAGAACCACCAGGGATAACTGCTTTTAATTTGCGTCCATCTTTCATGCCACCGGCCATTTCTAATAATGTCGCAAAGGGAGTTCCCAAAGGAATTTCATAATTGCCTGGCTTGTTTACATGACCAGACACACAAAATATTTTAGTACCACCATTATTAGGCAAACCTAATTCTAAAAACCACTTTCCACCGTTTTGCAAAATAACAGGCACGGAAGCGAAACTTTCGGTGTTATTGATATTGGTTGGGCAGCCATAGATACCATAATTGGCAGGAAAAGGTGGCTTGAACCGTGGCATGCCCTTTTTGCCTTCCAGAGAATCCATTAAGGCTGTTTCTTCACCGCAAATATAGGCACCAGCCCCAAGCACATTATGGAGTTCAAAATCAAAACCGCTGCCTAATATATTTTTACCTATGAACCCAAGATCACGTGCTTCACGTAAAGCATGCTCCATACGCTCAAAAGGTTCAATAAATTCACCACGAAGGTAGTTATAGCCTACCGTTGCGTTCATCACATAGCCGGCAATGGCCATACCTTCAATGAGTTGGTGTGGGTTGTATCGTAATATATCTCTATCTTTACAAGTACCAGGCTCACCTTCATCAGAATTGCATAAAACATATTTTTGACCTGGCTTATTGCGAGGCATAAAGCTCCACTTTAAACCAGTAGGAAATCCTGCACCGCCGCGCCCTCTTAAACCAGAGGCTTTCAATTCATTAACAATATCATCAGGTGGTGTTTTATCACGCAAAATCTTTTGCCAAACTTCATAACCACCCACGGAGCGATAAGCTTCCAAAGACCATGGCTTATCCAAATGGAGGGTACGAAAACATACTTGATTTGTCGGTACACTCATTGGGCTACTCCTTAGATGCCAAAATCTCATCGATTTTTTTCGAATCGAGATTTTCGTAATAGTCATGACCAATTTGCATTGCCGGTGCGCCACAACAAGCAGCCAAACATTCAACTGATTTTAGAGTGAATTTCCCGTCCTTTGTGGTTTCACCCAAGCCAACATCTAATTTCTTTTTCAGGTGATCGACGATTTCTTCAGATCCTCTTAACATGCAAGAAATATTGGTACAAACACAGATCTTATGTTTACCAACAGGCTTTAGTTCAAACATGCTATAAAATGTAGCCACTTCAAAAACAGCAATTTTGGGCATACCTAAATAGGATGCTACGCCATCCATCAATTCTTGTGTTAACCAACCACCATTTTCTTCTTGAACAAAGGTTAATGCCGCTATCACTGCAGATTGTTTTTGTTCTTTAGGATATTTTTGGATCCAGTGATCAATATGATTCCTGGCATTTTGTGATAACACATCAGGTGACATTAATTTTTTAATTGGCGCGCTCACCTATCAATCTCCCCAAATACAATATCCTGCGATCCAATCACCGCAACAACGTCAGCAATCATATGCCCCTTTACCATCGATGGAAATGCAGCCATCATTGTCATGCTCGGCGCTCTAACTTTGATTTTATATGGCGTGCCAGAACCATCACTTACAACATAAAAACCAAGCTCGCCATT
>CAYXVT010000001.1:6246-10979 GCA_964468105.1 Uncultured Candidatus Berkiella sp.
TTTGTTCGCACCATCAGAAACAAGGTACACCCCAAATTCACCTTTAGGATGTTCGATGGCGGCATAAGCTTCACCTTCTGGAACGCAATACCCTTCCGTAAATAGTTTGAAATGATGAATCAATGATTCCATATCATTTTTCATTTTTTCACGTGAGGGCGGAATAATTTTATTATCGTTGATGGCGACAGGACCTGGGTTTTCACGCAACCACTTAACGCATTGTCGAATAATATGATTGCTTTGACGCATTTCTTCAACACGAACGAGATAGCGATCATAACAATCGCCTTCTTTGCCTACTGGAATATCAAAATCTAGTCGGTCATAAACAGCATAAGGTTGTTTTTTTCTTAAGTCCCATTCAACGCCAGAACCTCTTAACATCGGGCCTGAAAAACCTAGTTGAAGTGCTCTTTGTTTGGAGACCACACCAATACCCACTGTTCGCTGCTTCCAGATTCTATTATCGGTGAGTAATGTTTCATAATCATCAACACATTTGGGGAAGCGTTCCGTGAAATCCCAAATAAAATCTAGCAATGATCCCGTTCTGACTTCATTGAGCTTTTTAATTTCTTTTTCATTGTGCCAAATGGATGGCTTATATTTGGGCATCTGATTCGGTAAATCACGATATACACCACCTGGACGATAATATGTCGCATGCAAACGAGCACCGCTGACGGCTTCGTAGCAATCCATTAAGTCTTCACGTTCGCGAAAGGCATATAAGAAAACGGTCATGGCACCAATATCTAGCGCGTGTGCACCAATCCACATCAAATGATTCAAAATACGTGTGATCTCATCAAACATGACTCGTATATATTGAGCTCGAAGCGGTGCCGTTATGCCAAGAAGCTTTTCAATGGCCGAGACATATCCATGTTCATTACACATCATGGAGACATAATCTAATCTGTCCATATAACCAATGCTTTGATTATAGGGTTTGCTTTCTGCTAGCTTTTCTGTGGCTCGATGTAATAATCCAACGTGCGGATCAGCGTGTTGTACTACTTCGCCATCTAATTCTAATATCAAACGTAACACACCATGCGCCGCTGGATGCTGCGGACCAAAATTCATGGTGTAATTTTTAATTTCCGCCATGCTGACCCTCTTGCTCTGTTTGATGCTTTGATTTGCGGATCACTTTTGGCACTAAGGTACGAGGCACAATATCAACAGGATCGTAAATGACTCTTTGTTGTTTGGCGTCATAACGAACTTCAACATTCCCAACAAGGGGAAAATCTTTTCGAAAAGGGTGACCAATAAATCCATAATCCGTCAAAAGGCGACGCAAGTCTGGATGACCTGCAAATAAAATACCGTATAAATCAAACGCTTCACGCTCATACCAATTAGCACTGTTATAGATGTTAACAACAGAATCAATCATGGGATCCTGATCTGAAACAAAAGCGCGTATACGTAAGCGTTGGTTATGGGTGAGAGATAAGAGATGATAAACCACTGCCAGCCGGGGTTTCTTCCATTGACTATTGGTCATTACTTCAGAAATAGGACGAACAGCACGTTCAAAGCCTCGAGAAGTTGCCGCATCAGTTTCCCATTCACTGACGCCGTAATGAAGATAGTCAATGCCACAAAGATCCATCAACATTTCAAAACGAAAATCTTCTTCATCGCGTAAACGTTGACAGACTTTTACAATAGCGTGCGATGGCACTTCAATTGTAATTTCGCCAACGGCAATGTTGAGTTCTTGAATGTCTGTACTAAAGGCTTGTTGTAATTGTTGCGCTAACACCTCGAGCTTTTTCATACTTCGCTCCTTGCAATGGTGTTAGTTCTTCTGATTTTATTTTGTAATTGTAATATGCCATAAAGCAGTGCTTCAGCTGTGGGTGGGCATCCTGGAACATAAACATCCACAGGAACAATCCGATCACAACCTCTTACCACTGAAAACGAATAATGATAGTAACCGCCCCCATTAGCACAAGAACCCATTGATATCACCCAACGTGGTTCTGCCATTTGGTCATAAACTTTTCGCAATGCAGGCGCCATTTTGTTACATAAGGTCCCAGCGACTATCATAACGTCGCTTTGGCGAGGACTTGGGCGAAATACAATTCCAAATCTATCCAAGTCATAGCGAGCAGCACCAGCGTGCATCATTTCAACCGCACAGCATGCTAGACCAAAGGTCATCGGCCACATAGAGCCTGTTCTTGCCCAATTAATAAGCGAATCGACTGAAGTCGTTACAAATCCTTTTTTGAGTACGCCATCTATTCCCATTCCAGCGCCCCTTTTTTCCACTCATAGAGAAAACCAATCAATAGCAACCCCAGAAAGATCCCCATGGCAATGACGCCTGGCCACGCCATTTTTCCAAGCACAACGGCCCAAGGAAACAAAAAGGCTACTTCGAGGTCAAAAATAATGAAAAGGATAGCAATTAAATAAAATCGAACATCAAATTTGATGCGTGAGCTCTCAAAGGGCTCAAACCCACATTCATATTGAGATAATTTTTCTGCATCTGGACGATGAGGCGAGATCAATGAACCTAAGCCAATAAGTAACACAGCAATACCGACTGCTAAGCCCATGAAGATAAGAATTGGAAGGTAATTCTCTAACACGTTTTAGAATCCTTACCGAAAAAAATACATTTACCATACTTAAAAGCCTCACCCATCTTAACGATCGGTGCTGCCAATTAAAAGTTCTTTCTTCAGATCAATCCTTGAGAATCTATAGCTCCCAAGACTATACATTCTTGAGAGCTCTTCGAATATAAAGAAAGGTGGTGCCCAAGGCCGGACTCGAACCGGCACAGCTTTCGCCACTGCCCCCTCAAGACAGCGTGTCTACCAATTCCACCACTTGGGCTTCTTTACTCCACTTCTGGCACATCTGTTCCAGCAGGTGCAGGTACTGCGCTGCCAGATGATGAATCCTTTTTATTATCATGTGAGGCGGCAGGTGATTTACCTTCAACGCCTTCTTTCATCAACGCAGGCACATCATGCTGCAAGCTTGGATGATTATCTTTATTCAGGTAGTATACTAAAAATAAATTTAAGAAGAAAAATATGGCAGCAAGAATCGCTGTTGAGCGACTTAGAAAGCCACCTGAGCCTTGACTACCAAAAACAGTTTGCGATGCCCCGCTTCCAAAAGCAGCGCCTGTTTGAGCACCTTTACCATGCTGAATCAGAATCAACCCAATCAACATGACGCATACGGCTACGTGGACTATTAATAAAATTAAATACATTCTCTAAACCTTAAGACACGGCTTCACATATCGATAAGAAATCTTGCGCATTGAGGGACGCGCCCCCCACTAAAGCTCCATTTATATCAGGCATGGCGAATAAGGATTTAGCATTACTACCCTTAACGCTGCCACCATATAAGATGGAGATGGCCTTTGCCAACGTGGCATCATACTCGGCCAAGGTCTGTCTGAGCAAGCCATGAACCTGTTGAGCTTGTTCTGGGGACGCAGTTAACCCCGTGCCGATTGCCCAAATTGGCTCATAAGCTATCATCGCGTTCTCAAAAACGCTGATTCCGTGTGCTAAAAGCGCTTTAAGTTGTCCGACCACAACAGAGTTAGTTAATTCATCCAATCTTTGCTCTTTTGTCTCACCAAGACATAATATTGGGATCAGACCGGCTTTTTTAGCGGCGAGAAACTTGTTAGCTATCTCTTCATCTGATTCTTGGCAAAATTGGCGTCTTTCAGAATGGCCAACAATAACATATCTACAACCTTGCTCAACTAACATACTTGCTGCCACTTGCCCAGTAAAAGCACCTGCTTGATGAGCGCTCACATCTTGCGCCCCAATTTTAAGAGCAGGAACTTGCGCTAATAAGCTGGCTGCTTGCTCTATATAGGGAAATGGTGGGCATATGACTGTCGTTAGGTGCGAGTTTGCTGACAAAAAATCGGCTTTAGCGGCAAGCGTCGTAAAAAATTCTTTTACGTGGGCTTTGGAGCCATTCATTTTCCAATTACCAACAATAGTGATGCTTGCCATGCTTTTTATATGCGCCTAGGGTTGTTTTTATTTAAAGCGTGGGAATATTAACTGAGTTGCTTAGGAGATGGCAAGTATCATGGGCAATTTGGATTGTAGGGGCGCGTATGCGCCCTCTTAAGTTACCTTAGCAGCAGCGTTCGCTACTTCTTGCGCAATCTTTTGAGCGGTTTCATCAACCAGATCTTTGTCTTCGCCTTCGACCATTACTCGCACCACAGGTTCAGTGCCTGAGGATCTTAAAAGGATGCGAACTTTGTCTTGTAAGCTTTTTTCAAGCTCTTCGACTTTTGAGAGCACATGCGCATCTTTCACGACTTGCGCGCCATTTTTCACGGGAACATTAACCAAAACTTGTGCACATTTTGTCATGCCTTTTTTCAGCTCATGCAAGGTTTTGCCAGACTGACAGATTGCAGACAAAACTTGCAAGGCACATACGATGCCATCACCTGTTGTCGCTTTATCTAAACAAATGATGTGACCTGAGCCCTCGCCCCCAAGTTGCCAACCTGTTTGTACTAAGGCATCCATAACATAACGATCGCCAACATGTGTGCGCATGAAAGGAATATGCAAATCTTTAAACGCTTTTTCTAAACCAAGATTGCTCATCTGGGTGCCTACAACGCCCCCATTTAATATGCCGCGATCATGATAAGACTGGGCTATAACAAATAAGATTTCATCTCCATCAAC
>CAYXVT010000001.1:10989-13176 GCA_964468105.1 Uncultured Candidatus Berkiella sp.
AAGCCATAATTTTTTCTGCCATTGGCTGCACTGTTTCTGCTTGATGGGCGAGCACTTCTTGTTGAAGTGATGCGGGATGGGTGGAACCACATTTATCATTAATATTAAAACCATCTGGTTGATGATGAATGATAATGACATCGGCCCCCAATTCAGTAAAAACATGCGGGGCTATATGATAAGTTGCACCATTAGCACAATCGATAACAATTTTAATGCCTTTGAGATCATAAGGTTTTAAAAAAGTACTTTTACAAAATTCAATATATCTGCCTGCAGCATCGTCCATGAATTTAGCACGACCGATATGATGTGATTCAACGGTTGTCATCGGAGAAGTAAGGAGATTTTCGATTTTGCTCTCGATAGCGTCAGGTAATTTTTTACCTTCGGCACTAAAAAATTTGATCCCATTATCATAATAAGGGTTATGAGAAGCACTGACGACAACGCCAACTTGTGCACTCACCGAACGGGTTAAGTAAGAAACGGCAGGCGTTGGCATCGGCCCTAACAAATAGACATCTAATCCCGAAGCAATAAATCCTGCTTCAAGCGCAGCAGATAACATATAACCTGAGATCCGCGTATCTTTGCCAATAACGACAGTACCATGACCATCTTGCGCTAAAATTTGTCCAACAGCCCAACCTAGCTTTAAAGCAAATTCAGCTGTGATAGGCGGTACACCTGTACGGCCACGGATCCCATCCGTACCAAAATATTTACGCTGTACAGACATTGGTCATTATTCTCCTCACTGACATAACAACTTCACCTCAAATAAAAATCAGTGAGATTTGGCAGTATCGCTATCATCAACACTACGTTTTTCAACATCGTTTGACGGCGTTTTAGTCTCTTGAGAACCTGTTGGAGCAGGTGGCGGCTCATTAGGAGAAGTGTCTCCTGTAGACCAACCCTCTGGTTCACGTGGGGTTCTTCCTGCCATCAAATCATCTAATTGTTTAGCATCAATGGTTTCAAACTTCAGTAATGCTTCAGCCATCTTATGAAGAATGGCTTCTTTTTCAACCAGAATTTTCTTGGCGCGTTCATAGTTGCGATCAATGATTTTACGTATTTCTTCATCAATCACGCTGGCTGTTGTACTGGCAACTTCTTTACGTTGACTCACACTATGGCCTAAAAAGATTTCGCCTTCATCTTCGCTATAAGTTAGAGGACCTAGTTTTTCTGATAATCCCCATTTAGTAACCATGTTACGTGCGATTTCAGTTGCACGTTTGATATCATTAGAAGCACCTGTTGTAACAGATTCTGCACCAAATATAAGCTCTTCCGCTAAACGACCGCCAAATAGACTGCTAATTGAACTTTCAAGACGCTTTTTAGAATAGCTGTATCTGTCTTGCTCAGGTAGAAACATTGTAACGCCCAACGCTTGTGCGCGAGGGATAATACTTACTTTATAAACGGGGTCGTGATCTTCCACCGTTAAACCAACAATCGCATGACCTGCTTCATGATAAGCTGTTAATTGACGCTCTTGTTCACTCATCACCATGCTATGACGTTCTACGCCCATGATGATTTTATCTTTAGCGTGTTCCATTTCATCCATATCAACTAAGCGTTTGTTGTGTCTGGCTGCCAAGAGGGCTGCTTCATTCACAAGATTGGCTAAATCTGCCCCTGAGAATCCTGGAGTACCTCTAGCAATCGTTCGGGGATCAACATCATCAGTGATAGGAATTTTACGTAAATGGACTTTAAGAATTTGTTCACGGCCTCTAACATCTGGCAGACCAACAACCACTTGTCTGTCAAAACGACCTGGACGCAATAATGCTTTATCAAGCACATCAGGGCGGTTAGTCGCTGCAATGACAATCACGCCTTCATTGCCTTCGAAGCCGTCCATTTCAACTAATAATTGGTTTAATGTTTGTTCACGCTCATCATGTCCACCACCAAGGCCTGCACCACGGTGGCGACCAACAGCATCTATTTCATCAATGAATATGATGCAAGGAGCATGCTTTTTCGCTTGATCAAACATGTCTCGAACACGCGAAGCACCCACACCAACAAACATTTCCACAAAATCTGAACCAGAGATAGTAAAGAAAGGTGCTTTTGCTTCGCCTGCAATCGCTTTGGCTAATAAAGTTTTACCTGTTCCTGGTTGACCAACAAGTAAAACGCCTCTTGGAATGCGTCCAC
>CAYXVT010000001.1:13186-30904 GCA_964468105.1 Uncultured Candidatus Berkiella sp.
TTTTCAGGATCTTTTAAAAAGTCGACGAGTTCTTTTACTTCTTCTTTTGCTTCATCAACCCCTGCAACATCTGCAAAAGTGACTTTTACCTGATCTTCGCCCAATAACCTGGCGCGACTTTTTCCAAAAGTCATGGCCCCACGACCACCACCGCCCTGCATCTGACGCATAAAGTACATCCACACGCCAATAAAAAGGATGATGGGGAACCAGCTAATGAAAATATTCATCAGCAAGCTTTGTTGCTCAGGTGCTTTGCCTATTACCATTACTTTATTATTTAACAATTCAGCTAACAGATATTCATCTGGAACAGGCATGTAGGTAATAAAATTATCGTCAGAACGTGACACGCCTCTAATTTGTCGATTGTCGATGGTGACGGATTTCACGTCTCCTTTTTTGACACTATCGAGGAATTGAGAATAAGGAACTTTGGTAACTTGAGCATGTCGTGGCCCAAAGTTACTGAATACTGACATCAATATGACAGCTATGATGAGCCATAATACGAGATTTTTTACCATGTCATTCAAGGCTAGGACCCCTTGGTGTAGCTACATCTAATTAAGTTAATTTTTGGACTTATGCCGTTGTTCGGCACATTCCACGTAATTCATAAGCAATATACTATATATTATAGTAGCCTCTGGCCAAGACATACAGCTCGCGTGAAGCAGATCGTGAAGCTTCTGGTTTTCTGATAACAACCTTTTCAAAACGTTGACGTAAGTTCTTGATATATGAGTCAAATCCTTCACCCTGAAGAATTTTAACTAAAAAACCGCCCTCCTTTTTTAAATGACGCGCTGCAAAATCCCAAGCAAGATCGGCTAATTCCATCATTCGCGGTTGATCAACGGCAATCATGCCACTTAAGTTAGGTGCCATATCAGAAATAACCCAATCAATTTTGCTATCGCCTAAAGCAGCCTCTAAATTTTCCAATACCGATTGTTCTGAAAAATCGCCTTGTAAAAAAGTGACACCTGCGATGGGATCCATCTCTAACCTATCCAGTGCAATAACTTTTCCATTTCTGCCAACAAGCTTTGTGACCACTTGCGACCAGCCACCTGGCGCTGCCCCTAGATCAATCACTGTCATATTAGGGCGAAAAATTTTATCTCTCTCGTGTAGCTCCAACAATTTAAAGCTCGCACGGGAGCGATAGCCCATTTTTTGTGCTTTTTGAACGAAAGGATCGTTTATATGTCGCTGGATCCACGACTTGCCGTGTTTAGTTTGTGCCATATAGTGTTTTACAGCGAGGAGGTTCTCGGGTTAAAATGCGATAAGTTGATTTACATTCTAAAGTAATTTGCACCAAATGTTAACCCGCGCCTTTTTAAGAAATTTGATTACTAAAGCTCACCCCTTACATCCCGTTGTTATCATTGGTAATAAGGGACTCACTGAACAAGTACATAATGAGGTAGAGGCGGCTTTAACGGCCCATGAACTCATTAAGGTGCGTGTGAACGCTTCCACCAGAGAGCTCCGACAAGAAATGATTGCCAAAATGGCACAAGAGCATGAAGCCACGATTGTTCAGAATATTGGACATATTTTGGTTTTATATCGGGCGAATCCGGAAGACTAATTTTTATTTTGAAAATTCGATCTGCTGTAGGAGCGGACCTCTGTGTCCGCCCTCTTTAAGACGGGCCGGCACAGAGGCCGGCCCCTACACTATTCTTTCGAATCTAAGCCAAGTACTCTATCGTATTAATTTCATATTCAAGCTCACCACTTGGTGTATGAACATGCGCGATATCGCCTTTGTTCTTACCAATCATGGCACGGGCAATCGGTGAATTAACCGAGATCATACCTAGTTTCAGATCAGCTTCATCATCACCTACAATTTTGTATTTCACTTCTTCATCAGTGGTGGCATTGATTAAGGTGACGGTTGTACCAAATACCACCCGACCATTTTTAGGCAATTTGGTAACATCAATTACTTGTGCATTTGCTAATTTACCTTCCACCTCAGAGATCCGACCTTCTAAAAAGGACTGTTGCTCTTTAGCGGCATGGTATTCGGCATTTTCTTTGAGATCACCATGACCTCTAGCTTCAGCAATCGCTTCAATGATACGAGGACGCTCAACCGATTTTAAACGACTTAATTCTTCGCGTAGCTTTTGCGCACCTAATACCGTCATTGGAAACTTTGTCATTGTACTTTTACCCTTAAATGGAGATCTTGGATTGGTGCTATTTGATGATCTTTTTGATAAGCCAAGCTTAATACTTGCGCTTTAGCACCAGACAGAGTAGTTGTATAACATACTTTATGCTGAACTGCTGTACGACGTATTGCATTTGAATCTGCAATCGCTTGCCTACCTTCAGTTGTATTGATGATAAATGCGATTTTATCATTTTTAATACTATCCACAATATGAGGACGGCCTTCATTGACCTTATTAACTGATTCGCATTCTACTAAAGCCTCTCGTAAAGCCTTGGCGGTGCCTCGAGTTGCCATTATTTTAAAGCCAAATTGCTGCAATTTCTTTGCAATATCAATAATCCCAATTTTATCAGCATCTCTCACACTAATAAGTGCATAACCAGGAGCGGTAATTTGTGGCGCAAGTGTCGCCAACTCACTTTTGGCATAAGCTTGTGCAAAATTATTACCAACGCCCATCACTTCCCCTGTTGAGCGCATTTCTGGCCCTAATATGGGATCAACGCCGGGAAATTTCTCAAAAGGAAAAACACTCTTTTTCACAGCATAAAATTCTGGAATGCGTTCTTGTAGCATATTTTGTTGTTTCAAGGTTTTACCAATCATGCAGCAAGCAGCAACTTTTGCCAAAGACACCCCAATCACTTTTGAAATAAAAGGAACCGTTCTGGCACCACGCGGATTGACTTCTAACACATAAATTTTGTTGTTCTGAATGGCAAATTGCGCATTAATAAGTCCAATCACACCAAGTTCTTTGGCCATTTTACGCATATTATCGCGTAACTCATTTTGACAGGCTTCGCTTAAACTAAACGGTGGTAAAGAACAAGCAGAATCACCCGAATGGACCCCCGCTTGCTCGATATGTTCCATAATGCCGCCAATTAAAACATTCTCGCCATCACACACCGCATCCACATCAACTTCAATGGCATCATCTAGGAAGCGATCTAGCAAGATGGGAGAATCTTTTGTCATTTTTCCTTGACGTTGCATATAGTCACAAAGCTCATCATCGCTATAGACCACTTCCATCGCGCGACCACCTAATACATAGGACGGTCTCACTATAAGCGGGTAGCCAATTAAATGTGCCGTTTTTAAAGCTTCGTCTAAAGTTGAAGCCATGCCATTAGGTGGCTGGAGAAGATTTAGACGCGTTATCATCTGTTGAAAACGACCCCTGTCTTCAGCTCTATCAATGGCATCAGGAGAGGTCCCAATGATAGGAACACCGGCTTGCTCTAATGCTTTGGCTAATTTAAGTGGCGTTTGACCACCAAATTGCACAATCACGCCAACAGGTTTTTCCAAATGAACAATTTCTAGAACATCTTCTAAGGTCAGCGGTTCAAAATAGAGGCGATCTGAAGTGTCATAGTCAGTTGAAACTGTTTCAGGGTTACAGTTAACCATAATGGTTTCATAACCCTCTTCACGCATCGCTTGCGCCGCATGAACACAGCAATAATCAAATTCTATTCCCTGACCAATACGATTGGGACCGCCACCCAGCACCATGATTTTTTTCTTGTCTGAAGGCGCAGCTTCACATTCTTGCTCATAGGTAGAAAACATATACGCAGTCTGCACAGAGAATTCTGCCGCGCAACTATCCACACGTTTGTAAACAGGACGGATGCCATAGTCATGACGGCGTTTACGCAAGGCTTGTTCACTGACCCCAAGCAGTTCACCTAAACGGTGATCAGAGAATCCTTTACGTTTTAATTGCAATAAATGTGTTTTATTCAAGCCACCAAAACCACATTTAGCAACCTCTTCTTCTGATTGCACCAAATCTTGAATTTGCGCTAAAAACCAAGGATCAACATGGGTTAATGCATAAATTTCTTCCAATTCAAGTCCCACGCGAAAGGCATCGCTGATGTACCACAGGCGTTGCCAGGTTGGGCGTTGTAAATATTGGCGAATTTCGTTGACGGCATCTGGTTTTGACAAATCGACTACCGATTCCAAACCGTACATCCCTACTTCTAAGCCTCTAATGGCTTTTTGTAAGGATTCTTGGAAAGTGCGCCCCATTGCCATCACTTCACCAACTGATTTCATCTGCGTGGTGAGCTGAGCATCGGCTTGTGGGAATTTTTCAAAATTAAAACGAGGAATTTTGGTAACAACATAATCAATCGTTGGCTCAAAAGAAGCAGGGGTTTGATTGCCCGTAATTTCGTTGGCAAGTTCATCAAGGGTATAACCAACTGCTAATTTAGCTGCCACTTTTGCAATCGGGAATCCTGTTGCTTTAGAGGCTAAGGCGGAAGAGCGAGAGACCCGTGGGTTCATTTCAATGACATGTAATTCACCCGTTTTTGGACAAACGGCGAATTGTACATTAGAGCCGCCCGTTTCTACGCCTATTTTGCGCAATACGGCAATCGAGGCATCTCGCATTAGCTGATATTCTTTATCTGTGAGTGTTTGCGCTGGCGCGACGGTTATGGAATCGCCAGTATGGATCCCCATCGCATCCATGTTTTCAATCGCACAAACAATGATGCAGTTATCTTTTTTATCCCGCACCACTTCCATTTCAAATTCTTTCCAACCAATAATGGATTGCTCAATCAGCAATTCACCTGTTGGCGAATAATCTAAGCCGCGCTTACAAATTTCTTCAAATTCTTCCATATTGTAAGCTATGCCGCCGCCACTGCCACCCAGAGTAAAGGAAGGTCGAATGATGGTCGGAAAACCTACTGATGCTTGAACTTGCTTAGCGCTTTCTAAACTGTGAGCAATGGCGGATTTTGGCATCTTCAAACCAATTTCTCTCATTGCTTTGCGAAACTGTTCTCTATCTTCTGCTTTATCAATGGCTTCTTGACTGGCGCCAATGAGTTCAACATTATATTTTTTAAGCACACCTTCGCGCACTAAATCTAAAGCACAATTAAGGGCTGTTTGCCCTCCCATGGTGGGCAATAAAGCACAGGGACGTTCTTTTTCAATGATTTTAGAGACAATCTGCCAATGAATAGGCTCAATATAAATGGCATCCGCCATTTGCGGATCAGTCATGATGGTTGCAGGATTAGAATTGACTAGTACGACACGGTAGCCATCTTCTTGCAAAGCCTTACAAGCTTGCGCACCTGAATAATCAAATTCACAACCTTGGCCAATCACAATGGGGCCTGCGCCAATCACTAATATCGTTTTAATGTCAGTTCTTTTTGGCATATCGGCTAACTCGTCTCCAATGCTTGCGATGATAGTGATAAACGATGAGTGCGATATTGTCGCATTGAATCGATGAAATCATTGAATAACATCCGGGCATCATTGGGACCAGGTCCCGCCTCGGGATGTCCTTGAAAACCAAACGCTGCCTTAGTGCGATGTTTAAAACCCTGAATGGTATTATCAAACAAAGAACGATGCGTCACCTGCAGCACGTCTGGAAGATTATTTTCATCAACAGCAAATCCATGATTTTGACTGGTAATCAAAACATTTTGATCTTTGAGTTGTCGCACAGGGTGATTGCCACCATGATGACCAAATTTCATTTTTAATGTTTTTGCACCCATTGCCAATGCTAATAATTGATGACCTAAACATATACCGAATAAAGGCATATCGTGCTCTAAAAAGTCTTTAATAGCTTCAATGGCATAGCGACAAGGTTCTGGATCACCTGGACCGTTTGATAAGAATATGCCATCAGGATTCAATGCTAACACTTCATGGCTACTGGTTTTTGCCGGCACAACGGTTATTTTACAACCCAGATCATGTAAACATCTGAGAATGGTTTTTTTGATCCCAAAATCATAGGCAACGACGTGAAACTCAGATCCACCTGCACGCTTATTAGCATGCCATAAACCCTTTTCCTGCCAGACATAAGCACTTTGTGTTGTGACTTCTTTAGCTAAATCTAATCCTTTGAGTCCACAAAAGGCTCGTGCTAAAGCTACCGCTTCTGCTTCTTCTTTTGGCGTAATAGTTGCAGCACTATAGATACAGCCTTTGAGTGCTCCTTTTTCCCGAATGAGTCGCGTTAAACGACGCGTATCGATTTCGGCAATACCAAGGACACGATGTTCAGCTAAATAAGCATCAAGGGAGTTTTGTGCGCGCCAACTGCTTACCTGGAAGGGAAGCTGACGAATAATAAGTCCTTTAGCATAAATGCTATTTGACTCACGATCTTCGAGATTGACACCCACATTACCTATATGGGGATAAGTTAAAGTTATTAATTGGTTAGCATAGGAGGGATCGGTCAAAATTTCTTGATAGCCAGTCATGGCGGTGTTGAAAACAACTTCTCCCACCGCATGTACTGCTAAATGACTTAAATGACCAAAGGCAACCCCTTCAAATAGGGAACCATCTTCAAGTGCGAGCAGTGCGGAACGGGGCAACGTCACCTCCATACTAATTCAATAGGCACAAAATGGCCGAATTCTATCCTCTTTTCGTAGAAATGTCTATGGAAATAAAGCAGCTATTTTACTAATCGAAAGAAAATCCTTTATAAATCAAGCATATTCCTTGATTTAGTCAAACGTGACTTTGGAGAATCCTTAGCCAATGCCTGTGCTTTTGCCATTATATCCTTTTTTCGCGCTTGTGCTTGTGGATTATCAGGAGGGTATTCAGAATTGTCTAAATTAGGCTTCAATCCAATATTTAAAATCCCTGCTACCAATTGGACTGCCAGTTCATCATTTCCTGCAGCTAGAATTGTAACTTCTGTCTTACCTGTATTCTCATGGTGAGCTTTTGCTTGAGCAACGATGACCTTTGCGATTTGGCTTTGGTTAGATTTATTGATTCGATTTGCATTAACAGTCACCATCGTCTGATAGTGATCATGATCTTTCTTTCCTTTAAAAATGACTGTCGGTAACGCTACATCATCTTTAGTAGTAATATCGTAACGATAACTGATAGTGCTATTTGATTTTCTATCGGATGCCTTAATCGATTTAATCTCCAATTCAGGCACATGTTCCATAAAGAGAGTTTTGGAACTTTCCAATATTTCGGGCGATATCACGCTTTTACTATCTAATTCTAAACCTTGCTGAACATGTGATATGGGAAGTGTGCGATGTTTCTTTTTGAAATCATCAAATGTCGCCGCAATTTTGGCTTTGCTTTCAAGAGAAAGATGCTCTGCCTTATTGAGTTTCTTTAGTATATAAACAACCGCTTCCAGTTCCTGGCGCAATTGCGGCGATGCATTTTTACCTTGCATTTCTTTTTCCAATATCACTAACTCTTGACAGAAAAAGCGAGCAATCTTTTCCATTGCCGTGGGATCGGCTTCCATAATCCCAAGTCTTCGCAAGGCTTTGTATTGTTTCTTCAATATCGGGCTTTTTACCGATTTTGCACGATTATAAAGATAACCATTAATCGCATGAACAGTTTTAGATGAAATGCCAACCCGTTGTTTAATTTTTCGGGTAATGCGATGTGACACTTCAAAACGCTTCTCTTGTTTAAAAGCTTTATTAGAAACTTTTTTCCCAACTAAACTTCCTACAAAAGCGCCTAAAACAGCTAAACCAACCGTCCCCCCAACCGCAGCGACAGCCCCGGTTAGAGCGGCACCAACTGCTCCCCCTATCGCTGAACCGATTCCCGGAAAAACTAAAGTGCCAAGAACAATACCTATCCCGGCACCAAGCGCAATACCACCTGCGATAGTCAGGGATGTTCTCACTCTTCTTCCCGATAAAATATCTCTTGCGCCATAATAAAGATCTTTCATCACATCGACAGCTTTGTCGACTAAAGTCCCTTTTTGAGAAGCATTCTTGATGGCGGCAATAGCACTGACATCATTGGCTTTTTCAAGTTCAAGACCCGCATTAAGAAGATCGCGAAGACGATTTTTAGAGCCTTCACCGACTGGTTCTCTTTCAGGAACTTTTTCTTTTAGCCATGCTAAATTTTGAGCAATTATTTGAGTTGCGCCCTTTTCAGCATCGTCTTCAGATAAATCATCGTAGGAACGCTTATATTTTCCAATTGCATCTGCATCAAAGGGGAGTTTGGCCATAATGGTATCTTTGTGTTTGTGTTGCTAATACACATAAGACATCTGATATCGCTTAATAATTCCCTAGAAAAGAGGGTAATGCTTAAAAAAATATTTTATTGATATATCAATAAGTTACATTAATTGCATTTCAGTGAAGTATGGTGCTATGTCAAGGGCTCGGTGTGGAATAAGTTGGATATTCATCATCTGACTGATCAACCACTTTAGTAATTTCATTTTCATGTTTTGTAATTGCTTCCCTTTTTGAACGGGCATCTCCAACAATTTCAGACAGGTGAAAGGGAACGAAATTACGAGAAAGTGTTTCATTAACATCATCAGATTCTTCATAAGGACAAATCGCCATTGCGGCCAACCTTTGTAGTGTCGAAACCTCATCACCATAACCCATCATCAGTTCATAGACATTGGTGCGATTACCATTTTGATCTGAAATTGCTTTAGCAAACATTACAGGTTTTTTACCCTGCGTGTTTCGGGCATCTTTTAGTAAATCTAATTCTGCTGGTGTTAAAGATTTTTCGAGTAATTTATAACACTTGGTAGCATTAAAAAGTGCTATGTAATGAAGACAGTTTTGACCAATGGCATCTTTAAAATCAAGCAATTCCTCTTTGAAATAGCTAACAAGAAATTCAAGAAACAACTCATTATCGTATTCAATGGCTAGAGTTAATGGGAATTTATTGAGTTTGTCTTTTAAGAAAACTATATTTTTATCTTTTGTAAGTGAAAATAAAAGTTCAAGAAACTGCCTATCTTGCACATGCGCGCTATAATGAAAAATATTGCGATGAATGTCGGTCTGAATAAATAAATCTGTTTTATCTTGCGTACATAACCAAAATAACCAATTAAATTCTGCTCGTTGCGCGACTTGATGAACAATGGATTCACCAGCTGCATTAGTGTGATTAAATGCTAAGGGAAAATTTTGAACAGACAGACATTGAGCAACAGCCAAAAAATTAGAATGATAAAGAAAATTTATGAGAGGTTCATCGGCACGTAATGTATCAAGCATTTCACTAAAATGAACTGTTTTTTCCAACTCTTTTAGTAATTTGCTTTCTTCTAAAGGTGTACCAACACTCATCAATTCAACCTTAAATTCTTAAAAATGTGAGCAATTATAACAAATATGCCATGATGATAAAACAAAACTTAAAATATATCCGACGATGTAAATTATTTTCGGATAAAGTTTCATTCAATGAGAGCACTTACCGCTTGTCAGCTCAATTTCACAGCACCACCTTTTATCGAAATAAATTGTATTAATTTCAATGGGTTACGATCAGACAAATGACATTGCTTGAGTTATACAGATAACATACCATAAGGAAAACAAACATAGCTTAACAACTATCTAATTAGAGTGGAAAAAACCATGTTTTCAGGACCAAGACCTAGACTGCAAGAGAAGCAACATCACGAACGTAAAAAAGTTGAAGTTGCAAAATTAATTGAAAACAAAGCAACGACGCCCGCCAAGTTAAGTTCATTTGTCAAAGACTATGACGTTGGCCTTACGGTATCCTTAAAGCAATTCAATCAAAAGCAAGCTATTGTAGCGCTTGCCACTGAACACTATTTGAAATTATATACTGCACAAATACAAGATTGTCGTAATAATAGTAAGAAAACTTTACAAGATCTTTCGGATTTACTAGAAAATATCCTCAATGAATTCCCAGAGGGTGATAAATCACTCATCCACTGTCAAGACAGTAAAGTTTATGCGCTTTTCTGTAAAGAAATCGTCAATGCACTTGACGTTAAAACAAACTTAAACGATGACAGATATACAAAATATAATGGTGGCAAACACGCCGGTCAATGTGTTGAAGCGCTATTAATTCAGCATGTTGCAAAATGTCGCATCCCCATGAATATAGTTTCTGATTATGATCGTCGTTCCTCTAAGCCATTAAGTGCTATTTTGGAAACGTTTTTGTATCGAACACAAAGATTTATGCAATCCAGCAATAGTATAAATCATGCTGTTTTTACATTAGCCGCACTTACTAATATTGACATCAATACTTTTACAAAAAAGGTACGTGAAAATTCCCTTATTGTGAGCTATAAGCTTGAGAACGCTTGCGTTGATCCATTGGTTGCGCAAGTGGTACAGAAAATGAGTTCTTCTTGGAATGAAGATGCCCTTATCCGAGCTGTACATGCCATTATCTTATTGTCTCGTGTTGATGATAAATTCAAGACGTATTTGAGCGATGCCAAAGCAGCGGAAATATTAAATTGGATTGCTACTAAATTAAAAACATTACCTTTAAATGATGTTAAAAGTCAGCATTTAGCTCAAGCTTTATTTCAAATTAGAAACGTCTACACCGACGTGTTCCCAGCGAGTTTATCAGCATTGATAGAGCCTCATCTTGTCACTTTTGCAGAAAACTCACATGGCTCCGATTTTGAAAGAAGAGTTTTTACTACTTTACAAAGTACAGCAAAAGAGCTTGCAAGAGAATATCCTACTCTCATCGATCCCCGGCATTTCAGTGCCAACAATCCCATTTGTGATACATTAGGTCTTGAATCTGATATCACTTATGAAAATGGCGCCATTAAAACCTGCATACAGGTCGATGGTGATAAATACCATAATTACAATGGAACGAAAACACCTACTCAAAGAACCTTATTAAGGGATCATTGTTTTAAAAATGGCCATTGGAAATTAATTAAATTTACCGATTCTGAATCTAGTGCTAAAAATGCAAAGGCATTATTATTAAGTGAAATTATCATCCCTACTTTTGAAGCTAAACTTTCCAGTATTCTTGCTTTTGCAACATCACCGATGCTTGATAGTAACGGCGTTGCACAATGTCTTGAAAGCAGCCAGGTGAAAGAAGCCTCAAGTCTGACGTCAAGCTTGCAAGGCTTAAAAGCTCTTTTAGAAAGCGCACGCGCTAAGGGAATTGATATTAGCCCCTTTCAAATAGATGTTGAAGCATTAAATTCATTTGAAGCACAGTTGAACAAAGGGCTAGTTAACGCTCGTTCTTTTACGAAAACTTTAGAGGAATTAAAAGCACAGTTTTCCCGATTAGACTTGAACAAGGTTAAAACACTTGCTGACATTTCCAGAAACTTTTTGAAGACAGACAAAAAGATAATGGAACTTTCCACCAACATTAAAAAGAATGAAGGATTGGTTCATCAAATAAAAATGAAGCTGGAATCACACTTATCTGAGCGTCAAGACTTGCAGAGTCAATTAAAAGAAATTGAAGAAAAGTTAGCTCCTGCTACTTCTGAAATTAATAAATATTCAAATGAAATTTCAGAACTAAAAGAGATGGAAAGTAAATTAAATGCTTCTATTAGTCGTGCTTCAGGAAAATCTACCGCAACGCTCTATCAAGGGCTTAGTCGTGCTCAGATCAAAGAACGTCGAGCAGAAATCGATTCAGCAATGATGCCTTTAAATGCGAATCACACTTCTCTAATGGGGTCCAAACAGAAAGTAATTAGAACACTTGGTGAATTAGAGCAATCCATAACTCAGCTTGAGAAAAACCAATCTGAGCTTGATGCTAAAACTAAAGCTTTTTACTCTCAACTAGATAATGAAGCGAAGCTCAAACAATCTTATGAAATGGCGTTAAAGAATGCTGTTGAATATACAAACCTTGCTGATAAAATAGCATCGTTGCCTAATGAAAAAGCGGTAATGGAAAAACTTTCAAAGCTATTGTTAGACGTGCCCTCAAAAATCGCATTAATACAAAGCATTGAGAAAACAATTAATGAGAAATTGGCAACTCAATCTGTAGCGCAGCCCCAAACAATGAGTGCTGATATACCAGCTTTTCATCCACGCAAACCGCTACACTACTTACCTGGTCAAGGTTATAATAGTGTAGGCCCTGTGCATGTTCCAACTTATCAGCCGCCTGCTCATTATTACCCTCCAATGGGATATGTGAGCGAGCGTGGATTATTCTGTCCCAACAACGCTTTACCTGTAGCACAACCTGTTTATTCACCTGCATTTAATGGAACCAGGGAAAAGAAAATTCTTGAGATAAAAAATCCCAACAGCAACAACAACAACGTGCAAATTGTGAAACCTGAGAAGAAATAATAGCTCTAAGTGTCTAGAGTCACTGAACATTTTAGTTTAGCTCAAGGATGGCATCGTGACTGACTTCTTAAAGATTAATTCTGCTTAAACAATACATCCGCCATGGAATAGAGCCCTTCGCGTTTGGATTCTAACCATTTAGCTGCACGAATAGCTCCATGAGCAAAGGTTGAGCGGTTGGTGGCTCTATGGGTAATCTCAACACGCTCGCCTTCTGAGGCAAATATCACGGTGTGTTCACCCACAATGTCAGCTGCACGTATCGATGAAAATCCAATCGTCTTTTTATCACGAATGCCTGTCATGCCTTGTCGGCCATATTGTGCCACTTCATCCATATTGCGTCCTAAGGTTTTACAAATGGTTTCACCCATTTTCAACGCCGTGCCAGAAGGTGCATCAACCTTATTACGATGATGGGCTTCGATGATTTCGATATCAACATCATCACCCAATATTTTAGCGGCTTGCTTTAATAGTTCATAGCAAAGGTTAACGCCCACACTTGTGTTAGGTGCAAACACAATCGCTATTTCTTGGCTCATTTCTTGAATAATGGTTTTTTGTTCTGCATTAAAGCCAGTAGTACCAATCACTAGCTTTCTACCATATTTTTGACATAACCGTAGGTGAGACAAAGTCGATTCAGGTGTGGTGAAATCAATCAATACGTCAAAATCATCCATGGCAAGAGAGAGATCATCAACTGGTTTAATCCCGATAGGGGGAATGCCAGCAAGAGTGCCAACATCTATATCGGTTAACAGGCTTCCTGGGGAAACTGTAGCGGCTGTGACTATTACATCAATGCCAGTCATTGCAGCCTGAACAAGTGATTTGCCCATACGACCATTACAGCCTGCGATTGCCAACCTTAGCATAAAACTTTTCCTTACTTCCTATTCAACCCAACCCATCCGCCTACGCTAAGAGCTTCGGCGCGATGACCTCTAAGAGAGGTCAGAATTTCATCTTATCAAAGAAATCTTTCACTCGATTAAACCATTTATCGACACGTGGACTATGCTTTTCATTGCCCATCTCTTTTTCAAATTCTCTTAACATTTCTTTTTGTTTACGATTTAAATCGACGGGAGTTTCGACAATGACTCGACAAAGCATATCGCCTTGACCACCACCACGAACAGGTTTTACGCCTTTACCGGCTAATTTAAATACTTTACCGGTTTGAGTCTCAGAAGGGATATGAAGCTTCACGCGACCATTTAGCGTTGGGACTTCTAAATCGCCCCCAAGGGCTGCCATAATAAAACTAATGGGCACTTCGCAATACAAATGCTCACCTTGGCGTTGGAATATGGGATGTTCCTGAATATGAACTTCTACATAAAGATCGCCAGAAGTGCCTCCAGCTGGTGCGGCTTCACCTTCGCCATTCAAGCGAATTCTATCGCCATCATCCACGCCTGGTGGAATTTTAACTTGTAGTTTTTTCTCTTCACGAACACGTCCTTGTCCCTGACATGGGCGACACGGATCGGTAATAATTTGTCCTGAGCCACGGCAAGTTGGACAGGTTTGTTGTAACGTAAAAAAGCCTTGTTGAATACGTACTTGACCATGGCCTTGACAGCTTTTACAGGTGGCAGGTTTACTGCCTTTGTTCGCGCCACTGCCATGACAAGAATGACAAGATACCCAAGTTGGCACTTGGATGGTGACATTGGTGCCTTTCACTGCATCTTCTAACGATAGCTCTAAGCTGTAGCGTAGATCTGCACCTCTTTGTTGGCGCCCACCAGCTCCTGCACCGCCGAAAATATCGGCAAAAATATCGTTGAAAATATCACCAAAACCGCCAGGCCCACCACCGGGTCCACCACCATGGGACTGATCGACTCCGGCATGACCAAATTGATCATAAGCGCGCCGCTTTTGTGGGTTAGATAAGACTTCATAGGCTTGGGTGGCGGTTTTGAATTTTTCTTCCGCGGCTTTATCCCCCTCGGTTCTATCAGGGTGATATTTCATTGCCATACGCCGATAAGCTTTTTTAATATCAGCCTCAGAGGCATCGCGCGCCACGCCTAGAATTTCATAAAAATCTTGTTTAGACATTGAATAACCCGTTCATGCTTTAAATGCACAAAAGGGCCAGAGGAAAACCTCTCGCCCATTCTGTTCTAAATTTACCGTACTTAATGCTCAAAGCAGTTAAGAGTTATATTACTTTTCCTTATTCTCTTTAACTTCTTCAAACTCAGCATCTACAACATCCTCTTTATGCTGACCACCGGCTTCCTGCTTCGCATGGTCTTGACCACCTTGTGGACCCGCGCCGCCTTCAGCCCCACCTGCTGCGCCATAAATCCGTTGCGCCATTTTGCCAGTGACATCAGAAAGTGCTTGCGTCTTGGTTTCGATGGTCTTTTTATCGTTGCTCTTAATCGCTGTTTTTAAGTCAGACATAGCAACTTCAATATCAGCGCGTTCTTTAGGTTCTACTTTTTCACCTAATTCTTTCAATGATTTTTCAGTGGCATGTACTAAGCTATCAGCATGATTTTTCGCACTCGCTAATTCATGAAACTCTTTATCTTCAGCTTCATGTTCTTTAGCATCGGAAACCATTTTATCAACTTCAGCATCACTTAATCCGCTGGAAGGTTTAACAACCATGGATTGCTCTTTGCTAGTGGCTTTGTCTTTTGCGGAAACGTGCAAAATACCGTTAGCGTCAATATCAAATGTCACTTCAATCTGAGGAACACCACGAGGTGATGGTGGGATATTGGTTAAATCGAATTGACCTAAAAACTTATTAGCAGAAGCTTGTTCACACTCACCTTGGAAAATACGCACGGTAACAGCGGTTTGACTATCTTCTGCAGTTGAAAACACCTGACTCTTCTTGGTAGGAACCGTGGTGTTTTTCTCAATCAGTTTTGTCATAACGCCACCCATGGTTTCGATCCCTAAGGAAAGTGGGGTTACGTCTAACAATAAAATATCTTTCACTTCACCTGAGAGTACTGCCCCTTGAATAGCAGCACCAATGGCGACGGCTTCATCTGGGTTAATGTCTTTACGTGGTGCTTTACCAAAAAACTGTTCCACCGCTTCTTGTACTTTGGGCATACGGGTTTGACCACCGACCAAAATAACGGAAGTGATGTCTTTGACGCTCTTGCCAGCATCTTTCAATGCAATTTTGCAAGGTTCCATTGTCTTTTTAATTAATTCTTCTACCAATGCTTCAAGTTTGGCACGGCTTAAACGAATATTCATGTGCTTAGGACCACTGGCATCAGCAGTGATATAAGGCAAGTTAATATCTGTTTGTTCGCGAGAAGAAAGTTCGATTTTCGCTTTTTCAGCCGCTTCTTTAAGACGTTGTAAAGCTAAAGGATCTTTACGTAAATCAACGCCGGTATCTTTGTTAAATTCATCAACTAAGTATTGAATAACGCGATCGTCAAAATCTTCACCACCTAAGTGGGTGTCGCCATTGGTTGCTAATACTTCAAATTGTTGTTCGCCATCAATATCTGCAATTTCAATGATGGAAACGTCAAAAGTACCACCACCTAAGTCGTATACCGCAATAATGGAATCGCCAGATTTTTTGTCTAAACCAAAAGCCAAAGCAGCAGCGGTTGGCTCGTTAATAATACGCTTTACATCTAGTCCGGCTATTCTGCCAGCGTCTTTGGTTGCTTGGCGTTGTGAATCATTAAAATATGCAGGAACAGTAATCACTGCTTCTTTGACTTCATGTCCCAAATAATCTTCAGCGGTCTTTTTCATCTTGGCTAACACAAGTGCTGAAATTTGAGGAGGCGCTATTTTTTCACCATTGCGTCCTTCAACCCAAGCATCACCATTGTCAGCTTTGACAATTCCGTAAGCAATGTGTGAATCACGAAGAGCAGCATCATCAAATTTACGACCAATTAAGCGTTTCACGGCGTTAAAAGTGTATTTGTAGTTTGTTACCGCTTGACGTTTTGCGGCTTGACCAACCAGACGTTCACCATCTTCAGTGAAAGCAACAATAGAGGGCGTTGTTCTATCGCCTTCACTGTTCTCAATGACGCGTGGCTTGCCATTTTCCATAATGGCCACACAAGAGTTGGTTGTGCCCAAATCGATACCAATTACGACATTTTTTGCCATTACACCTTTCTCCAATGAAATCAAACAATAATAATAAGTATTTACAGTCTAATATGGGGTCATTTTCCCCATTTTCAAGCCCATCGCGTTACGCTGGTTGCTTAGAAACAACGACCCGAGCCGGTCGTAATAAACGGTTATTGAGCATATACCCCTTTTGAGCCAAGGCAACCACCTGGTTGGAAGGCATTTCATTCGTTTCTTGAACTGAAATCGCCTCATGGAAACTGGGGTTAAAAGCCTCACCTTGTTGTTGGGCTATTGGCTGAATCCCTTGCTTATCCAGGGCATTCAACATGATGTTTTGGGTCATTTTCATCCCTTCCAGCAAGCTTTGGGCACTCGCTTGGTCACCTTGGGCAAAGTTAATACCGTGCTCCAAACTATCAAGCACATCCAGCATTTCCATAGCAAAGCGATCTATTGCGAATTTGCGAGTCTTTTCGACTTCATCTTGCATTCTTTTCTGTAAGTTCTGAAATTCAGCTTCTCTTCTGAGCAATCTATCCCAATAAGCCGCTACTTTTTCTTGTTCTTCTTGTAGGGTTTTACTTAAAGAGGCAATTTGATCATGAAGTTCTGCCATATTATCAGGGGAAGGCAGACCTGCATCATCAGAGGCTAATGCACTTCCCAATAAATTATCGTCTTCAAAACGGGTTGAAGGCATATTATCGTCCTTTTTTTCAGTGGACTTTTCGTCGTGTGGTTTCTTACTTTTATGATCTGCCATTACCTACCTCTTTCATGGGAATAAGTAGAATAGTTAACTTATAACGTATAATCTAGCTTAAATATGGGGGCTATTTATCTGGATTCAAGAGCGTGCCTAAAACTTTTGCTGTAAATTCTACCACCGGGATAACTTTATCGTATCGCATTCTAGTCGGGCCAATGACCCCTAAAACGCCAACAACTTCCCCATCTACGGTATAACGTGACGTAATAACGCTATATTCGCGGAAAGCATCATACCCTGATTCTTCCCCAATAAACATTTGCACCCCCTCGCTTTGCAAGCAGTTATCTAATAGATGCAAAATCTGCTGCTTTTGAGTGAAGGCTTGAAACAGCTTCTCTAGCTGTGAAATGGAGGCCAATGGATTAGCGAATAAATTTTGTTGACCAGCTAAAATATAATCTTCTTGGCGCTTGGAAGGAACAAACGCTTTGCTTGCCACATCCACAACCGCTTTCATCATACTATCCATTTGA
>CAYXVT010000001.1:30914-31223 GCA_964468105.1 Uncultured Candidatus Berkiella sp.
CAATATTCAACGCTTGTAACAGTTCCGAGCGTGCACTCAATAATTCTTTTCCAACAAAATGCTGATTGAGAAAGTTGCTCGCTTGGGTGAGCTCGCTCGCCGAATATTGCTTCTCTGTCACAATGATCCGATTTTGAACTTCACGTTCATTGAACACTAAAATGGCTAAAACCCGATTGTCTGATAAGGGCAAGAATTCAACATGTCGCAATAATAATTGATCGCAGCGCGGCAAGGTCACTATCCCTACCATGCTAGTCAGTTCTGAGAGTACATTTGATGTTTTGGCAATCAAATTATCCGTCGGTT
>CAYXVT010000001.1:31250-42013 GCA_964468105.1 Uncultured Candidatus Berkiella sp.
GTGTGACATCAAAGTGCCTTTCCATGATTTGGACTTCAGAAGCCTCTAAGGGATGTACGGACAAAAGGCTATCGACAAAAAACCGGATCCCTGCGGTTGTTGGCACTCTGCCAGCAGAAGTATGAGGTGAACATATATAGCCACGCTCTTCGAGATCGCCCAATACTTTACGCACTGTCGCAGGACTTAATGATGTACATGCCGCAGATACTAAGGTTTTTGAGCCCACAGGTTGACCGTCTCGAATATACATATTGACCAAGTGTTTCAGCAGCAATTGGGCTCTATCTGAGATATGGGATGAATCATTCATAATGTTTTAAAGAAACGGCACGCTTATATTAGGTTTGAAAGTTATCCAAAAATACATAGTACCCTATTTTAAAGGGTTCATGCTCAAAGAACCAGACTTTAAGTCAGCTCCTGATGATAGGAATCCCCTCACCCTAACCCTCTCCCTAAGGGAGAGGGGAAAGAAAAGAAGGTTTGGCTAGGGTGAGGGTCTGGTCTTGGGTTTGTGTCTAGATCTATAGAAATGTTATGTTAAGGGCCAATGAGCGCTTTTCCAACCCCATAAAGTCAGTTAACGTGATGGACCCGAACGATGACCATCCAGTTCAAAAAAATCGGATTAATTGGTAAACATACCAACCCTGAAGTGCGTAGTACGCTTACTTCACTGGTCACCTACTTACAAGCCAAAGGTATTGAGATCACAATGGAACAACATTGTGCCGAGCTCATGTCCGATTTGTTAGTAAAAAAAGCAAAGCGCGATGCTTTGGGAACCTTATGCGATCTCATTATTGTTGTTGGCGGAGATGGAAGCTTGCTCGATGCCGCGCGTGCGGTGGTTGATAGTGGGATCCCCGTGCTGGGTGTTAATCGCGGACGCCGCGGATTTTTAACTGATATTTCCCCGCAAGCCCTTACTCAATCCTTAGAACCCATTTTGACTGGCGCTTATCAAGAAGAGCACCGTTTCTTGTTAGAAATGGAATTATGGCGCAATAAAGAATTAATTGATTGCGGTATTGCCTTAAACGATGTGGTGCTTTACTCCGGTGATATCGCCAGAATGATTGAATTTGAAGTATTGATTGATCAGCGTTTGGTTTATCGTCAGCGTGCTGATGGTATTATTACGGCAACGCCAACAGGCTCAACAGCCTATGCACTCTCAGGTGGTGGCCCGATTTTACATCCGGCATTACCGGCGATTGTGCTTGTGCCAATGCATCCTTCAACGTTGAGTAATCGCCCCATTGTGATTGATAGTAAAGGCCATATTGAAATTCATATCATGCCTGATAATTTACTTAATCCTCGCTTAAGTTGTGATGGTCAAGTTCATTTCAATGCACTTCCCAATGATAGGCTGGTGATTCGACGTAAAACAAAAGAATTGCGCCTTTTGCATCCTAACGATTATGATTATTATCATACCCTTAGAACTAAACTTGGCTGGAGCGCCTAAGATCAATGTTGCAGCATTTGTTGATCAAAGATCTCGCAATTGTTTCTCACGTCGATATTACTTTTTCAACTGGCATGACCGTTATCACTGGCGAAACCGGTGCCGGGAAAAGCATTATTATAGATGCCCTAGGCCTTGCGTTGGGGATGCGTTCAGACAGCCTTAAAGTGCGCCCTGGTACAGAAAAAGCTGAAATAGCCGCCACCTTTGATATCTCAACTTTATCAGGTGCCATTTTATGGCTCACTGAATGTGAATTAACGAACGATGATGCCGAACAGTGTATTATCCGACGCATTTTGTATGCCAATGGACGCTCAAAAGCCTTTATCAATGGCCGCCCTGCAACGTCTGCCCAATTAAAATTGTTGGGAGAACATTTGGTTGCCATCCATGGCCAGCATCAACACCAACTCTTATTAAAATCAAGCGAACAGTGTCGTTTGCTAGATGCTTATGGCCAACATGATGAAATGGTCAGCCAAGTGAAAACCGCTTACAAAGAATGGGAAAAAGTGGATCACCGTTTGCAGAGCTTACGTGAAAATGGCTCTCCTGAACAATCCAGAATTGATTTATTGCAATATCAAATTGCAGAGATTGAAGCGCTTGATCTCAAAGAACAAGAAATCACACTGCTGCATCAAGAGCACGATCAGCTCGCGAATGCAGCATCTTATATTCATGCCACAGAATTAGCATTAGCTTTGTTAGAAAATCAAGAAGACGCTAATGCATTACAATTAATCACCCAAGCCCAACAATCGCTGCGCTCATTAACAGAGAAATTCCCCTCCCTTGCCAATACCAAAGAATGTTTAAGCAATGCCCATATTCAATTGCAAGAAGCGGTTTCTGAGATTAATGATTTTATAGCCGGATTAGAAATCAATCCAGCACGCTTATCAGAAGTGGAACATCGCCTTGAACGCTTGCATGATATGGCCAGAAAGCATCGAATTGAACCTGAACAGTTAATGGCTCATTTTGAAAAACTCAAAAGCCAAGCCCACCATTTTGCTAACCTTGAGCAAAAGATTAAACAGCTTGAACAAGATTTAACTGTAGCGGCTAAACAATATCAGCGCTTCGCAAAGAACTTAAGCAAAGCAAGAAGTGAAACAGCTAAAAAATTAGCGCAAGATGTCACCAAAACAATTCAACCCTTGGGAATGCCAGGTGGGCTGTTTACGGTTCAATTAACACCCTTCACGGATGGCTCATTGCATATGAGTGGCAATGAAACGGTGGTGTTTGGTGTGAGTGCCAATCCTGGGCATGCGCCACAACCTTTAAATAAGGTTGCTTCAGGTGGAGAATTATCCCGAATAAGCTTAGCGCTTGAAGTGTTAACGGCGCAATTTTTAGCCACCCCTTGTTTAGTGTTTGATGAAGTGGATGTGGGCATCAGCGGCAAAATCGGCGCCATTGTCGGTAAAGCGTTATATGATTTAAGCAAAACCACGCAAGTGTTGTGCGTCACGCATTTACCCCAAGTGGCCTGTGCTGGCGATCATCATATACAAGTCACAAAGACCCGCCTTGAAAATAGCACTATCAGCGAAATCCATTTATTAACCGAGCAACAACGGGTTGAAGAAATTGCGCGAATGTTGGGTGGGATAGATGTGACTGCACAAGCTAGAGCTAATGCGAAGCAGTTGTTGAAGAAAAAAGAGTCAGAGTTGGTGTAGACTTCCCCCCGTCTCATCGCTAAAAGCGATTTTACGGGGGGCTAGCAACGATCATTGCTACCGCAATGCAGACTACTGTTAAGGTTGAATAACCTGCGCTTTCTTTTCTTCTTTATCTATTTTATGCATCATCGCCGCACCAAAAATAATCGGATGTCTCCAGTTATTGACGGTAGCACAACTTTTAAAATAAGCGGTCCATGTTATCGCTTTTTTACCTTCCCAATCCGCTTTAAACGCATTAGAAACAGGCTCACAAGGATTGGGCTTGCTTGGTCGATGCTCAAGCGCCTTATCATAAAGGCGTTGTCTTACTTTTAAGCCAACGAATATCGCGCCTGCGACTAAACCAATCACCGGTGCAGACATCCCTGCGCCAAAAGCGACTACCGCCCCAATAAACCCTAAAGTGATAGGGTGTTTAGAAGGTGCTTTCAAAAAGTTATTAAGACGATTTGAAATACTCAAACCTTGCGCAGGTGCATTATTTGGCAATGCTGGCTCTTGTAAGACTGGTGCAGGTGCTACAGGCGCTGCTTCAACAGGTGCAGGTGGTGTAACCTGTGATTGTTGTGACGCAACTGTTTTCTCTTTTAGTTTAGCCCTAAATTGTTCAGCGCGTAATTCAGTTTTTTCCGGTGTTGATGCAACAATTTCAGGGCTTGGTTGTTGAATTAATTTTTCACGCGTTTGCGCTACTGATGCTTGGATTTTTTGCACTGTAGCGAGATCTTCCTCAATTGAATTGAATGTCCACATTATTGTCTCTAATGGTTTATCAAAATCATATGCATCCGGGTACATTTTTTTAAAATAAGCAATTAATGCGTTATAGGTATTCTTGTTAAGCATTTCATGCTTATCTTGACTATAGGACCATGAAGCGCCATATCGGATAACAGCGACTAATTCATCATCTTTTTTAATTCTGGCTTTCAACTCTGAAGAGTATAGAGTATTAATCCTTGACTCTCTGGCCACAAATGCATCGCGCTCTTCTTTGTTTTGAAATGTAATGGCAAACGCCCAATCCTTATTGTTTTCATCAAATGCCGTATCTGTGATATCAAGCAGGTGAACCTTGCTAAAAGGCAAACATTTTGGAATGTTTATTTGTTTTAAACCAAATAACCCTTGATCAAATGTCTCAGTCGTTAAAGGCTCTTTTAAAAGGGTTTCTTGAGGATAGCGCTCACTTAAATTTGCGAGGATGGCATTGGCATCTTCTTGAAATTTATTTGAAGATATAGAAAAAGTTACACAGTATTCATTAGCAATTTCATTATCTTTGGCTTTGAAAACAATTTTCCTCTCGCCGCCAAATTGGTATAGCATCGTTTTTTCACTTTCAAAAAAGTTATCTCTCTCCTTCCAACTTTCAAAGGTAATTGCAAGTTGATAACGAAAGTTACCTTTTTCATAAATTTTACGAAAGTTGATTTTTTTAAATGTAGACATAGGGCACCCAAATCATTAGTTTATTGGATTATTTATGTCATAAATAATATAGATCTGGGTGTGTTAGGTCAATGATTAAGTTCGGGTGTTATTTAAAACGCGCTTTTCTTTCTTCATTATCAATCGAATGCCGCATCGCTATTCCAAATGTCAGCGAATTTTTCCAATCATTAACAGAAACAGTACTCTTAAAATAATGTAGCCAGCTTTTTCCAGCTAAAACGCCATCATTCCATGCCTGAACTTCAAGCTGTTTTTCTTCTGGCGTTTGTGTTTCTGGCGCTTCATAGGGTTCGTTATACATCAAGTTTCTGATGGTTAAACTTGCCGTTATCATTCCGGCTACGGTAATGACGGCCGATGCAGACAAGCCAGCAGCAAGCACCATCAATGCGCCTAATGCACCTACTGTAAGTGGATGTCTAGCGGGCACTTTGATGAAAGATTTACACTTATTCCATAGATCGGATAGTAAAATTGATCCAATAAAACGGATTTTAGCAAGCATAGTCTCTTGCGATGCTAATGCCAATGCAATAGCGTTGCTCGTCGTTGTATTTTGAGGAGGCAAATGCTTAACCGTAAGATATTGTGAACCCATTGCTGGATTACAAATCGGATTAAAGTTATTACCTTTTCTTTGTAAATTTTCAGCAATAGCAGCATCCACACTACCATAGTGCATCTCATTTCCCATTGGCGCATGAGGATCAGAACAATTGGTGGTTGCAGTTTTATATTTTGCAACTGTTGGTGCTAGCGCATCTTCATTGTGAGCAGCAAATTCAATGTTATTAACATTACATAAGATTCCAATATTTTTTAATATCGCATCAATTCTGATATTGAATTTATCTTTATAAAAAGGCAGCTCTAAACGTTTTATTTGGCTGCGACACTCAATAGGGAGCGCACATAGTTGTTCTAACCCTTTGTATACTCCAATGGCTAAATTTTCAGAAAGCTTAGCTTTTGCTTCATCTTGTAAATTATCAGCAAAAAAACCAGTGCCATATTTAAGAAATTTGAAGTTTAATTCATCCGCCGGGACCGCCAATTTAGCTTGCGCATTTAATGCTGTGGCGGCCAAAATAAAATCTTGCATCACAAATGCTTGGAAGGCTGTCGTATCAAATAGTACAGGTTTACCTTTGAATATACCGTTTATAAATCGGCCTTCCGCATTTTGTTGTGCTTGAGCAAAGGTTGATTTATCCACCCCAACGGTGTTTTTAAAAATTTCTTTATCAAAAGGCCCAACTGGCAAATCATTCTGCTCTGATAGCAAAACATGACGGCCTGAGTTATAAATTTCTTGGAACTGCATTCCTGGTAAATCACAAATATACACAACATTGTTTTGCTGACTAATGGGTGATGCTTGTGGATAGCCACCAAAACCCGTCGCTATATCTTTTCCAACAATGACGCAATGTTTGACTAGATCTCTAAGAGCAAGAATGGTTGGAATTTCAATGCCTTCATAGAGTTCCCAATTGATGGTACCGGATACATTAACTATTTCATTTCTTGCGATTGCAACAAGATCAGTTAATGACATTTTATCTTTTATGACCAAATATTTACCAGAGGGCGGGTCAATATGAAATTTAGCGCCTTTTAATTCTTCACTCAGCTTATCTAAAGCTTTTTCTACCCAAGCAGGCGCAAAGACTTTAACACCAGCATCATTAGCCTTTGTGTTGAAATCTTGCTGATTTCTGAAATTGATGATTCCGCCTTTAGACAAGATATACTCCAATGAGATTAGTTATCTCATAACAACGTGGGTTTGAAAAAGGTAATTGAAAATGCAGCGTGGGCAAACTCCTTTTGAAGCGTTACCCACTCTACAAAAAAAAAATATAGCTTTACTTCTTAGGATGAACAACAGGCGCCGGACGAATAGACACCGCCGCTTTTTGCTCTTCTTTATTCATTTCTTGCATCAACCCTTTACCAAACGCTACTGGTTTTTTCCAGCTATTTAAAGAACAATAACCTTCTTTAAAGTACACAGTCCAGCTGGCTGCTGCTTTTTTACCCGCTTCAAACGCAGCAGGCGTTTCATTGTCTGCAAGAGCATAACCACCGACCATAGGCTCACTATAGTAATGATTTCTTGCTTTTGTAGCTGCAAATACAATGCCACCAACAGAAATCACTGTCATCAAGGGCATTCCAAACACTAAAGCAGCCCCTGCTCCCATTATTCCTAATGTGACAGGATATTTTGAAGGCGCTTTTATGAAATCATTGTATGCCTTTTTCATTGTTTCTAGCGAAGGTATGTTTAACATAGCTGTTATGCTTGATAATTTAGCTTTTGCACTGTTCCATAAAGAAGTGTTTGCAGCAGCGGGGGCTGGTGAAGCTGGCGCTGGTGCAACTGGCGCTGGTGCAACTGGTGCTGGTGCTGGTGCAACTGGCGTTGAAGTCGCAGCTGGTTTTGAAACAGGAGTTGCTGGTTTTGAAACAGGAGTAGCTGGTTTTGAAGCAGGAGCTGCTGGTTTTGCTGCAGGTGCAGTGCTAGCTGTTTTACGCGCTTTTTCCGCCAATTCTTTTGCCGCTTTTTCTTTTTCAGCTTTTTCCTGCTCTTCCAGGATAGCGACCGCTTCTAACGCTGCTGCTATTTCAGCTGCTTCTTGTTCATCTGCTTGTCTAGCAACTTCTTCTGGAGAGATTTGTGCAGAACCTGCGCCTGGTTCTTCTAAAACATCTGGATCTGCAACTGTGTTTTGAGCAACAACAGGAGCAGCATTAATTGCAGTTGCAACTTGAGCAGCTACAACAACAGGTGGTTCTTCTACAGGTTCTTTTTTAATCACAACTTCATCTACATTAAAAGTAGTTTGATTTTTCTCTGGCGCGACTTCGATTTGCTTTGTACTGGACTGATTCTTCATGCTCGCTTCAAAAAGGTTTTTAATAGAAGGATCTTGCGGGTATTTTGAATTAAGGTGAGCAATTAAAGCCGTAACAAATTCATTATTAACTTCTTGTTTGCGAGCTTCATCAGTATATTTTGACAAAGGGATCAAAGCATTTTTTTCATCAGCTCGACTTGCTGTTGCACGAAGGTTCTTCTTCTTATCTTCAAACACTATCTCAATCTTTTTCTCTTTAGCGACAAAAGCATCTCTGTCTTCTTTGCTTTCATAAGTCATAGAAAGATCAAATTCTGGAACATTTACAATATTAGTTCTAAGTAAGTTAACTTTGGTAAATTTTGGCATAAAACACCTTACTGCTGGGTTAATCGTTGCTGGCTGCTATCTTAATCGTCTTTCACATGTTAGGTCAATGGTTAAATATTATGACGTGGTTGATGATGGCCCGGGTTTTCTTGTGCTTTCATGCCATCAGCCAATCCTGAGCCATAGCACAATGGGCGTATCCAGGTATTTTTTGAAGCATAACTATTAAAATAGGTGGTCCAACTTGCCCCTGCTTTATAGCCCTCATGGTATGAATTGATCATTTCTGGAGATTTAGGAGCCGTTACATTATCTTTGTTATAAACGTGATTTCTTAATTTTGTAGCTGCAACAATCGAGGCGCCAACGGCAAGAACCGCTAAGGTCGGTAAGCCAAAACTTACCGCTGCAATTGCACCCATCATTCCTAATAAAGCAGGATGTTTAGAGGGGGCTTTAATGAAATCATTAAAAAGATTTGAAATATTGGCAAGGGCTTTTTTAAAACCATTTTCTACTGGCGCAGCAGCTATTACTGCCAATACTGCCGCAGGCACAGGATTAGGATTAACAGGATCATTATTTGCAGCAATTAAAGGCTGGTATACCGTATTTTCTAGAGGAGAATCCGGGTGATTTGGGTTTAAAGAGACAGTATCTATTGGCTTTTTAAAATCGAAAGCATCAGCATAATTTTTGCTGAAATATTCTGTTAAACCTTGACGTAACTCTTTGGAAATTTCTACTTTATTTTTAGCATCGAACTGAATAGGCAAACGAATAGCAACAAGCCTTTTATCTTTTTTATGTGCTTCTGCTTTAAAAATGTTTTCACCAATTTGAATTTGTGATTCTTTAGCAACAAAAGCATCACGCTCATTTACATCATTAATGGTAAATAAGAGCATCCCTCTTGATTTCGCGACATCGGTGGAATTAATAATTAGAAAGTTAACTTTATCAAAAATTGGCATGCAACACCTTTACTACTAGAGCTGACTTAATTAGGCCAATTGTAGAGATATCTATATGTTAGGTCAATGATTAAAATGTTTGGCAGGATTGGCAGATCCCATAAAGGTACAAGCAATGCTCCGTGATTTTAAAGCCAAGCTTTTGAGCAATGGCTAATTGACGCTCTTCAATCACGCTATCGACAAATTCTTCGACTTTTTCGCATTTTACACAGACCAGATGATCATGGTGATCGCCAGCATCTAGCTCAAAAACGGCATGCCCAGTATCAAATCGATGCCTAATGACTAAACCGGCTGCTTCAAATTGTGTAAGCACACGATATACCGTTGCTAAACCAACATCATCGCCCGATTCTAGGAGTTTTTTATAAACTTCTTCGGCACTGATATGGCGCTGTTCTGCACTTTCTAAAATGCTAAGGATTTTTAGGCGTGGCAGGGTTATTTTGAGACCAGCCTTCTTTAAATCCTTATTTTCTAGTTTCTCGTCCAACATAGAATGATTCTCATTTCTATTAAGTTCTGCAAGGCTATCATGAGAATGGTTTTGGCTAAAGCTTTTCGATTTGATCTGAGGTCTGTTGTAGAGGGGTCACTGTGCCCGCCATTCTGGGCTGACATGACAAGAAGATGGGCCGGCACGGTGACCGGCCCTACCTGTGTTCATTACATTTCTCAACGCTAAGACAAAAAGACACCGACACAGAGGCCAGCCCCTATAACTTGCTCCCCATTCAGGGACATGTTAGCCTTGCCAACAGTTGCATTCCTGGTTTTTAACATCAATTGAGTTTATCAAATAACAACATGAAAACCTTAGCATTATTTCTCTCAAAATTCGTCGGTTTTATTATCCTTTCATTACTTTTAAGCGGTTGTTTTATTCGCCCTTATAAGTTCGATCTAAAGCAAGGCAATGAAATTACACCTGAAAAAATTGCACAAGTGCAGCCTGGCATGAGCGAAGAACAAGTACGTCATGTACTTGGTACGCCAATGTTACATGATGTGTTTCATACTAATCGTTGGGACTATGTTTATTACGAAAAGCCAGGACATGGCCCAGTGACCAAACGTCATTTAGCTATTTATTTTAACGATGGTCGAGTCGCAGAAGTTACACGCGATCCTTTACCTGAAGCCGTCGCTTAGCGCGCTGCTGATTCAAGCGTTCCATTCTTGCGGCCATTGCATCTTTTTGTAGTGGCCGATAAATTTCGACTCTATCTCCTGCTTTCACTGTGTCTTCAAGCGTTTTAAGTTTATTAAAAACACCTACTCGATTGTTGAGCAGGGAGATTTCAGGAAATAACGTTAATATGCCTGACAGCTGGATCGCTTTTTCAATCGTACAACCTTCATCGACCTGCACAGCAATGCAACGATAGCTATTGGTGCTTGCATAAACAACTTCAATATTAATCAATAACATGTGTGACATAAACTTGATGGGCTCTTTGAGTAAAGGCGGATACTAGCGATTGCGCTACTTGATTGAAAACGGGGCCTAAGGTGATGGCCAGCAATGGATTACTAAATTCAAAAGAGAGTTTAAAAGACACGTTACATCCTGTAGAAATGTGCTGAAATTGCCAAACTCCTTCTAAATGTCGAAATGGCCCTTGGCGAAGCTTCATTTCAATACGCTCATGAGGCACTAAATTGTTAAGGGTTGTGAAGGCTTTGCGCCATAGCCCTTTAGCAATATGGACAGTTGCTTCCATTTGATCTTCGGTTTGGCTGGCAATATGCGCATTTGCACACCAAGGTAAGAATTGGGGGTATTGTTCTACATCGTTGACCAAGTCAAACATTTGCTTTGCGCTATAGGGAACAAATGCACTACGTTGAATTATCGTCAACTCTGAATCTCTTCTTTCTTTCCCCTCTCCCATTTTGGGAGAGGGTTAGGGTGAGGGTTTATGGACTATTATAAGGTGAATGATTTATTTTTCCCAGA
>CAYXVT010000002.1:0-8190 GCA_964468105.1 Uncultured Candidatus Berkiella sp.
CCCCTGTTACCGCCGTGAAAGGGCGGTGTCCTAGGCCTCTAGACGATGGGGACCTGGACTAATCTTCTCTATTTGTCTTGATACTTCGTTGTCTGCGTTTTCTCGAACCAGTCATGTACTAAGAGTACACTCCTGAACCTCGAAAACTGGACGCCTCGTCTCAATCCAAATAGCTCGATTATTCGTTACTATCTGTCGTACTTTGTTTTTTGACCTTGGGGGTTAAAATCCAAACTACGCGAGCATTCTACACTTTTTGAGCATTTTGACTACTAAAAAATCTAAACAAGCAGCTAAAAGCTTTGGTGGAGCTAGGCGGGATCGAACCGCCGACCTCTTGCATGCCATGCAAGCGCTCTCCCAGCTGAGCTATAGCCCCGGGATAGAGGCGACGATTGTACGTACCCTCACCCCCAGAGTCAAGCCTCTGGAAACAACTCATTTTTAAGAGCTAATGCATCTTCTAAACGATGCAACGACTTCTCTTTTCCGAGCAAGAAAAGCGTAGCATCAATAGGAGGAGACACTGTACCGCCTGTGGTTGCGATTCTAATAGGCTGCGCGATAATTCCTAGTTTAATACCTAGCTCTTCCGATACTGATTTAACCGTATTGTTAATCTCTTCGCCTTGCCAGGAAGGGAGGGCTTTGAGTTGCACGATAATAGCAGCCAAAGCGGTGAAGGCTTCATTGGTAAAGTGTTTCTTTACTAGATCTTCAGGAAGCAATACATCTTCTTGATATAAGAACTGACTCTTATCCGCCATCTCGACTAAGCTTTTGCAACGCTCTCTTTGTGCTTTCACCACTTCTTTGAGATCAGGTCCTTTGCTAGTATCAACCCCACGCTTATCAAAATGCCATTGCAGTTCTTTAGCAATCTCCGCTTCTGGCTTTGTTTTAAGATAGTGTTGGTTCAACCATAAAAGTTTTTCAGGATTCAAAGCAGCTGATGAACTGTTGATCGCATGAGCATCAAATAGTTTTATCATTTCATCGATGGAGAAAATCTCCGTGTCCCCATGAGACCATCCCAAACGCACTAAATAGTTTAATAATGCTTCAGGCAAGATACCTTGATTACGATAATCTAAAACGCTAGCAGCCCCATCTCGTTTAGAGAGCTTTTTCCCTTCTGGGCTTAACAACATCGGCATATGGCCATAAATAGGAAGCTTTGAGCCTAACGCTTGCAAGATATGGATCTGGCGCGGCGTATTATTAATATGATCATCACCACGTAATACATGAGTGATCCCCATTTCCCAGTCATCAACCACCACCGTAAAATTATAAGTCGGCGTGCCATCGCTTCTGACCAAAATAAGATCGTCTAACTCTGAATTTTGTATCTCAATGGGACCTTTAACTAAATCATCAAAAATCACCGAACCTGTTTGCGGTGTTTTAAACCGAATCACATAGGGCATATCTTCATGGGGGGGATGTGGAAAACGTAAGCAATAACCGTCATAACGCGTTTTCTGCTTAGCCGCTATTTGCTGTTCACGTAGCGCTTCCAAACGTTCTTTGGTGCAGTAGCATTTATAGGCATGTCCATCAGCAAGTAATTGTTTTGCTACCTGCTTGTAACGCTCGAAACGATGCGTTTGATAGATCGGACCTTCATCCCAGGTCAAACCCAGCCACTGCAACCCATCTAGAATGACCTGTACGGCTTGATCGGTCGAACGCTCACGATCGGTATCCTCAATCCGCAAAATAAATTTTCCGCGCTGGTTCTTGGCCCATAACCAACAAAATAACGCGGTGCGTGCGCTACCAATATGTAAATCGCCAGTGGGACTTGGGGCAAAACGCGTGATGACCATGGTGCTACTTATTCATTTATCTAGAAGTGATGAGGGTTATATTATCAAAAAAGAAGGGAAAGAGGGAATTTGTTGAGCGACAAACTTTTGGTATGATATCCCCTCCTGGAAGTCGCTTAGAGGTTGAAGATGGGTTTCTTAGAGCTTGGTTACATAGACGATTTTATCGCCCTAGGGATCATCGGGCTATTAGGCGCAATTAGTCCAGGGCCTGACTTTGTGGTTGTGACTCAATCCAGTCTGTCCTATGGCAAAAGAGCCGGGATTTTAACCTCACTGGGCGTTGCCATTGGCTGCCTTATCCATATTAGTTATTGCATCCTAGGCATTGGGGTTATTGTTTCTGAATCCATTATTTTATTTAATATAATAAAATATCTAGGGGCTGCTTATCTTATCTATCTTGGTGTAAAGGCGCTTGTTTCAAAACCTTCGCAAAGTACCTTATTAGATGTCTCAACGACATCGGGAAATTCTCTTTCTTCCGCTGGAGCTTTTCGAAAAGGTCTATTAGTAAACTTATTAAACCCAAAGGTGACTTTATTTATATTAAGTATCTTTACTCAAGTGATTGATCCTAATACCCCGCTCCCTATTCAAGCCGCCTTTGGGATTGAATTTGGTCTTATTGCCTTTGTTTGGTTCAGTTTATTAACCTTAATTTTAAATAACCCTTTGCTAAAAAAGAAACTTCAATCCGTTCAACATTATGTTGAAAAAGTATTGGGTGGATTTTTAATCCTCTTAGGTATAAAAGTCGCAACCTTTAGCCAGTCATGAGAATGTTATGTTAGAACTTATAGCTCAATTCGGTAAATTCTTTTGTCAAACCTACACTTTGGCTGGTGTCTTTTTAATTGGTTTTCTTTTTATCAATGAAAAAGCCTTTGCGCGCATTTTATTCATTGTAACGTTTACCATGGTGTATACGGCGCTTTTAAAATCGATTTGGCAAATGCCTCTGCCACCGCCCTTGGAAGGCTGGGCTTTCCCCAGTGGACATATGCATACGGCATTTGTTTTCTGGGGTTGGTTAGCGATTGAATATCATAAAGTGTGGTTCTATGAGATCACTTTCTTTCTTTTATGCTTAGTGGGTTATGGCATTGTCTATCACGGCTATCATTACCCGATTGATATTCTAGGTGCGGCTGGCTTTGGGACTCTGTCGCTGATAATTTATTCTTTATTGCAACACATTAAGGTGTTTAAAGAAAAACCTTATTGGCTTGGATTTTTATTAGCTTTCTTAAGTGGTTTAATTATCCTCATATTGCCGCCAGAAAGCAGAAAGCCTCATGTTTGGATAGCATTCGAAGTATTGGTAGGGTTTACCATCCTTTGGGCGCTTTCATTCAAAATACCAAATAAAAGAAAAAAGATTAAACTGGCTTAGGCTGCTCTATCAAACCCTGTGGAGTAAACACAAAAATCCTATCGGCAGAACGTATGGTTTCAGGGCGATGTGCAATGATGATGCGCGTAACATTCAAATGTTTAATCGCAGCGTTCACGGCTTGTTCTAAAGCCACGTCCAAATGACTGGTTGCCTCATCCATAAACAGAATTTTAGGATTCTTGTATAAGGCTCTAGCTAAAACAACACGTTGCTTTTGACCACCAGACAAGGTCATGCCCATATCACCAATCAAGGTGTTATAGCCCATTGGCATGGCAGCAATATCATGTGCAATGACAGCAAACTGGGCACATTGTTCAACCCTTAGCTGATCATACTGTGGGTCGAAAAAGCTGATATTTTCACTGATGGAGCCAGACAGCAATTGATCGTTTTGCATAACAGCCGCAACCTGCTCTCTGAAATTTTTCAATCCAAGCTTACTCAGTTCCATATCATCGATGAATACTTTGCCTGATTCTGGGGTGAAAAGACCCATCATGATTTTCATTAAAGTGGTTTTACCACAACCGGATGGACCCACAATGGCAACAGATTCGCCTGGATTAATAGTAAGACTCAGATTGTTGATAATGTTAGGTTCATTTTCATTATATTTAAAACAAATGTTTTCAAGGCGAATGCCGCCTTTAAGATCGGGAGCTTCCAGCAAAGCACTTTCTTGAACTTCAGGCTCTTCTAAAGCGATGTCACCCAAACGTTCTAAGTAAAGACCCAACATTTTTAATTCAATAAAGTTCTCAATTAAAGCCACTGCCTTACCAATAAATTGAGATTTATAAGACATATAAGCGTAAAGCATACCCACCGTGAACGATCCGGCAAGTACTAAGTTAGCAGCGAAATAGATAACGACAATGTTCTCAATACCAAATAACAATGAATTAAGAGCTGAGAAGGTAATCTTAAGTTTACCCATGCGAATGCCGGCATTAAGCTTTTCAGCATTGCGATTTTGCCATAACATTTGGCGCTGATTTTCTTTACCAAATATTTTAATACTTTGGGTTGCGCGAATGGTTTCCATGAAATTGGTGTTTTCTTTTGCACCAGCAATAATCAATTCTTCCGTTAATTCCTTTAAAGGACGATACCAAGCAAAACGAATGACGCCATACAAAAATAAAGCAACTAAAACAATCATCGCTAACACAGGCGCATACAGGAATAACATGATTAAGGTGGCAATAGCCATCATGCCATCCACTATCGCTTGGATAATGCCTGACGTCAGAAGCTTTTCAATTTGACTCAGCGAACCAAAACGGGAAACGATGTCACCTATATGGCGCTTTTCAAAGTAAGGCAAAGGTAAGCGAATTAAATGACGAAATAAGTTAGTCGCCATTTGAATATTGAGCATGCTGCTAAAACTGATTAATAAGAGCGAGCGTAGTGCTGTTGTGCCAACTTCAATAATTGATAACAGCAAAAAGCCAAGACAAAGTACCTTTAAAAAGTGTACGTCATGACTTTGTAAGACCCCATCCACCACAAATTGCATGAACTGAGGGCTTATTAATGAAAAAATTTGCAACGCTATGGCCAGTAAAAAAACTTGGATCATGGCGCGTTTAAGACCAACGATCCTTGACCAGAACATTGATAGAGGAATCTTTCTTACTTCATCTTTAGGCGTAAATTTGGGTGTCGGTGTTACCTCAAGGGCAACTCCAGTAAAATGCTTAGATACTTCTGCAATAGTAAGTTTGCGCACCCCAGCGGCTGGATCGTGGATCACTATATATTTTTTGCTGACACTTTTTAGGACAACAAAGTGATTCATATCCCAATGTAATATTGTGGGTGTTTTTAATTGATCTAATTGTTCTAATTCAAGTCTAAGCGGTCTGCAGGCAAAATCCATTTTGTCAGCAGTTTGCATGAGCGTATGTAACGTCGTGCCTCTTAATGAAATAGGATACTGGCGACGCAACGTATTCAGATCGATATCATGGCCATGATAGCTTGCAACCATTGCAAGACAAGCCAGCCCACATTCTGCAATTTCTGTTTGCAAAATAACAGGTAATCTATTTCGGCCAGAAAGCTTTAGCAACTCTAAAGGATTTAACATTAGATTCTTCCTTTTAAGCTGATCAGCGGATCCAGGATCCATCTAAATAAGGTCTGCTTCTCTAAAATAATATCAGCATCCAAAGACATACCTGCTTGCAAAGGAAATTGTTTTCCATAAGCCATCACATATTGTTTCTTTAAATTAACCGTAATACGGTAAACCGGTTCTTTTAAATCAGGGAAAGGGATCGGTAATTCTTGCGGAAGGAGTACATGTTTGGAAATAACCGCCACTTGACCTTCATATATACCAAAACGCTGATAAGGAAATGCATCGAAGCGGATCCGAACGGTTTGCCCTTGCGTAATAAAACCAATGGCACGCGAAGGAACAAATAATTCTACCTGCATCACCGCATCTTTAGGAATAATCGCTAACAACGGGGTGTTATTGTTGTTAGCCACTTGCCCTTCTCTTGCTTGAACGGCAGTGACAGTTCCTGAAATAGGAGCACGTAGCTCTATGCCACGACGGCCTTTAATTTCTGCTTGTCGTTGCTTAAGTTCTGATATTTTATTTTCAATTTCATGAATGTTAGATTTGGCTTTAATGGGTAATTGTTCTAGTTCTGATTTCGCTTGGGTTAAAGAGTTTTGCTTGCCTGCTTTTAAGCTGAGCAATTCTTGATAACGTTGTTTTTGAGTGAATAGTTCTTCAACATATTTTTGATATTCAAGATGAGACATATTTTTGTTGTCATAAAGTTTCTTGGCAGCTTCAACCCGTGATTCAAGAATCTTGACCCGGTCTTGTTGGGTGCTTAAATTTTGCTCGATTTGCCCTAATTCTTTTTTGAGACCTTCAATTTGAGATTGTAATTGTGCTAATTGCGTAGTCTCTAATGAAGTATCATTTTTAATACGATCCAATTGATGCGCTAAAGTGGCTTCAATTTCTTGTAACTGTAAGGTGTCGATATCACTACCGCCCTGCATTGAGCGCTCAGAAAGAATGGTAATTAAGGGTTGTCCTTCCTTAACCTCATCTCCTTCTCGAACATATACTTTAGCTATTGTTCCAGCCTGTGTGGCATAGGTCTTTACGATACCTTTGTCAGGCAATAAATAACCATGAACGGTTTCTTTGCGAGCGTAAGTGCCCCAAAATAAAATCGCTAATACAAATAGACATATCACAACAACGGCGCTGACTAGGACAGTCATAGAAAAAGGCTGCAATAATATAACATCGCCGTAAAGACGGTCTTTACGGTGTTCTAGGGCCTCTTTTCGAAATAAGGATGAAGTCATGCTATTGGGTGCAACGTCACATTTAAGAAGATTGCCTTATTATATAGAATCCAGGCACGTGGGGATAGTTGCGGGTTGGCGTTCTGTCAGACCAACACTGACAATCGTCATATTTATCAATCAGTTTGGGTGGCAGGGTGTTAATCTTGCTCGCCATCAAACGGATAACGATTCAATCTGAGGTATTGTTCCATATAGCGGTATGAATTAGGCATAAAACGATCGGGATCGCAGTAATAAGCGCGACCTTGAGCTGTGGGTGCAAATTTATCTAAAGGCACAATGCCAGCAGTCGTGTCAGTCCAAACAATATGGGTAGCTCCAAGACCTGCTGCTTCATCTAAAGCCTGATATCTGGCGTATTGTTCTCCAACAGGAATAGCAAGTGTGGGCGCCACACCCGTTACACCACCAACCAGCACACAATTTGTTACCATTTCAGGGTATGCGGGAATAATGCGTTGGGCGCGCTGACTTGGCTCCAGTGCACAACCCCAGAGGGTGGTTACTAGAGAAATGATCAGCAATCCTTTGCTAGAATGGTCCATGTTTACCCTATAGATAAAACAACATTTAAGTGGATTATCTATAGTGTAGGACTAGTTAGCAGGTATTTCATTCGTACTGCCGATTGGACGGCAATATGTTTCTTTCAAAAGGAAACTTAGCAAGAAAGCTAAGAACGTTGCAGCAGGTAATATCAGCATTGCCGTTTGGTAACTTTCTGGGCCATAAACTTTGGCTTGATCGACCAATTGGCCATTCCAAGTCCAATCTAAAATCTTAGCAACCAAAACTTGGCATATTGCAAAAGCACTGACCAAGAAATTGGTCACAGCAACAACGGTACCCGCCAAGCTTTGAGGACAATTTTCTCGCCCAACAGCAAAACAAATTACTTCTACGCTTGAAACCATACCAATGAGGAACAGTATGATTTTAACTTCAGTTAACGATAAATTCGGGTAATACAAAAATGTCAGTAACAAAATCGTAGATATTAATGCCCCAATCATGATGGGAGAACGTCTGCGTTTAATTTTGTCTGATAGAAAACCAGCTAATGGAGCACCAACAGCAATACCTAGCAGTATCATCGTTACCGCCCGAGCAGCATCAGTGGCACTAAAAGAATGCATGGTCTGTAAGTAAAGTTTTCCCCACAATTCTGGAAACACCATGGTTGGTGACCATAAAAGCCCACCAATAATGCCGTTGATCCAGATTTGTCGGTTTCTCATAGAGAATCGAATTTCTTGCCAAAGTTGGCCATAACTACCAACTGAGACTTTGCTTTTAACTTCTGTGCTTTTTGATTTGAGATGATCGGGTGAGTTACGAACCACCAACCAAATAATAGGTACTAAAATAAAACCGATATAACTTGAGTAAAGGATAGTGTCGCGCCAACCAATGGTTTGGATTAAATCACCTAAAATGATATCCCCTTGCATCGCACCGACCATGCCTAAAGAGGTTGTTAATCCTGAAATCATAGCGAATCGATTGGGTGGTAACCAACTTGAAGCTAGCTTTAGTACCCCAACAAAGGCGAAGGCAGAACCAAATCCAATCAGAAATCTTCCACCAGCGGCAACCCACCAAGAT
>CAYXVT010000002.1:8200-10662 GCA_964468105.1 Uncultured Candidatus Berkiella sp.
CGGTTCCAAGCGCACAACAAAAAACGGCTAATGTCAGAATCCATCGTGGACCATATCGATCCATGAACAGACCAACGGGCAATTGCATGGGTGTGTAAGCATAGTAATAAAAGGCAGTTAGGTGACCAACAAGCGTCGCATCAAGATATTGGCCATGTACACTAAAGGCACGCTGCAACTCTGGAACCATGAGTCCAGGAGTTATCCGTAAAAGATACTCGTAGCAATAAAAAGCGGCCGCTAGGCCACAGATAACCCAAGGCAGCACACTTGTAACAAAAGTTGAGGCTGTGGGCGATGAAGTTTTTTGCATTTCTGCCAAGGGAATTTTCCCAGTCATTTAACTATTTAAAAACCTGTGGTCGGCCAAAGTCAAAACCTTACGGCATCACCGACTCGCAATCAAGTGCTGATTTTATCTCAAGCTCTTTTAGTATGTTAACCATCAAGCTCTGTTGGTTTTCCAACAAAGTAGCCTTGGGCCCCATCCACTTTTAACTTTTCTAATATCGTAAATTCTTTCTCATTTTCCACCGATTCTGCTATCACCAAAATACCTAGGCTATGGGCAATATCCACCAATGAGCGAATAAAGGTTTGATTACCTTCTTGTTCATGAATATTTTTAATAAATCCACCATCAATTTTCAGATAATTTAATTTTAGATTGTACAAATAAGAGAATGAACTAAAGTTTTTACCATAGTGATCGATAGCTGTTTTTCCGCCCATTGCTGAAAACTTCAAGAAAAACTCTCTAACCCTTTCAATGCGACTAATCACACCATATTCGGGAAGTTCAATTATCAAATGTTTGGCCTTTTTGCCAAGCAGTTTTGTATTATCAAGCAACCATTTCTTAAAATCATCGTCATCTAATGAGCTTGGGCTTAAGTTAACCGAGTAGTGATTTTCATCATGCGTTGATAAAAGTCTTTGGATAACATTTTCAATGACTAATTTATCAAGCGGGATAATTTGATTTAAACGTTCGGCCATGGGCATAAAAATACCAGCAGAAACAATGTCTTTATCACTTAACTTCATGCGCATTAACGTTTCATAAACTTTCATATTTTTATTTGCAAAAAATTGAGTCGGTTGAAAATAAAGTAATATTTTATTTTCGCTCAACACACTTGCAAAAATGGTAGACCATTCTTGAGCGCCATGCACTTGTTGTGGCTGTATCGAGTCATCGTAATGCCATTGATTTGCGCCTTTTACTTGGGCATTTCTTAAGGACATATCAGCCTGTGCCAAAATATCCTTTTTAGCCATATTCTGAGTAAAAGTAACAACGCCAACTGCGCCAACTTCATGCTCTTTACTTAAACTTTTCCTTTGGAATTCGTTAAATGTCTTGCAAAGATCGTTGGCAACATCGGTAGCAATCTCTTTAGATTTATTAGGCAATATAACCATATAACTTGCGCCTTTAGCGTGAGCAATGATGGCATTTTCAAATTTTTCGCAAGCCTCTTGAATTGCTTTAGCTACATTTTGTAATAAAAGATCTGCTGCTTGATAACCATATTTATCGTTATACTCTTTGAATTTTTTTAACTCTATTAACAAAAGAGAACCACTGATTCCTTTCTCTTTATCATTGAGTAGATAATCAAACTGCAAATCAAAGTAGAGTCTATTTCCTAATTTAGTAACAGAATCCTTATACACTTGTTCGCGCAGCATTTCAGAAGAGTGAGCTTGCTCTTCAAAAAGTTGCTTTAATCTTCTGGACATATTGTTCATTGCTTCAACAACCTGGCGCAAATCAATTGTCCATGGAAGCGTTTCTTGAATTGAAAATTGTTGGTTACAAATAGCGGTAGCTTGTAAGGTGATAGCACGTAAGGGACGTAAAATAATATAGAGTAGTAATCCTCCCAAAACGGCAGCAAATAAAGCTGTCATCATAAACCATTCTAATGAATCAACAAACGTTAACCAAATTTGTTGATAAGCAAACCCGGGATTACTTTCAATTTTAACCATTCCTACTCGTTGCCAACCATCCATAATCAACGCTTCTTGCTCTGTGGTTTGCAAATTAAGAAATTTAATAAACCATTGTGGTACGCCATATATTTTAATTTGTTGATGACGTTCAACAATAGGCTTGTCATCTGGGCCTTCAATGATAATGGTTTTATAAAATCCTCTATCCCAAACGGCATCCACTGCTCTACTTGCTGTAACAGTATCACCCGCTTTCATCATCGTAGTGAGCGTCAAGCCAAGCGCTGTTGCTGTATCTTGAGAGTGAGATGCCAGTTGTTGGTTGAGAAACGATTGTGTATTTTTCACAACAAACGTAATCATACCTGTAAATAGGCATAATAAGATTATCAGTCCAGATAACATTAATTGCCGACTAAGAGTCATATTACTCATCCTTCCATTTGGCTATTTTTCCAGATTTAATTCTATCCATCAACTCTGACCATCTTTTGAGATCA
>CAYXVT010000002.1:10672-11044 GCA_964468105.1 Uncultured Candidatus Berkiella sp.
CTTTGGCTTGCCATAATCCAGTACCGTTGAAACCATAAATAGGCTTGAGATCGGTTCTTTTATCTGCGGTTAATATCTCTTTGTTAATATTATCTAATACCAGTGGAACACTTTGAGGTGTATCATAGTAAAGAAGCACCATGTGTGCTTGGGAATAAGTAGTTTCGTTCCCTAAAAATTTGACGTACATGATTAACATTTTTTCATCGGGTACACCAAGCTCTAATAAGGTAAAATATTTAGAAACTGCAAAATCTTCACAATCGCCTGCGCCTGAGACAACAAATTCAAGCGGTGTTGCCCAGTAGTCATCAGGTCCCCAATGATTAATATCTTTGCGATCTTCAATAAAATTTAAGAAGTGGTTTACCG
>CAYXVT010000002.1:11088-38118 GCA_964468105.1 Uncultured Candidatus Berkiella sp.
ATTATCTTTGATAAGATTTTGCCAGCCAATAAGGCGACGTTTAGGGTATTCACCATAATTTTTAGCAATTTCATCCAGGTAGCTTTTTGAAAATTCAATTGCAGCCCAGGCAAAACTAAAAAGAGAAAGGACCCCTAGAATAAGTGCTAAAGCACCCGCTTTGAGAATATCAAAGGAGTGTGAACGTTGTCTTTTAATAGGAGGACTGTCTCTCACTCACAATTTCCAATTAAATACACAAAAAAAAAGAGGGGCAAAAGCCCCTCTTATCTTCTACTGTCTCGAATGCTCTTTACTTCTAGTCAAAGAGGGTTGACGTTTGATCAAAGAACCGAGATGTACCATCCATCAAAGCGGTAGGTCTTGGCACAGCTTGTTTTGGTAATTCCATACCAACTGCTTCTGTGAGGCAACCCGCAGCATTTAATACACGATACGTTCCAAGGAGCTCAGTATACTTAGCAGTTGTATAAGCTGTTTTAGCTCCAAATAACTCGTTCTCAGAATCTAACAAGTCAAGCAAGGTACGCTGACCAATATTAAATTGCTTACTATAAGCTTCACTGGTTCTAACGCTCGCATCAACGTGATCTTTAAAGTAGCGCATTTGTCTCTTGGCTGTGCTGTAAGTGCTCCAAGCCAATCTAACGCTTTCAACCACTTGTCGATGAGCACGATTTTGAACTTCCTGAGCTTCTTGCATCTTGTAGGCAGTTCTGCAGATGTTTGCCAGATCTTTACCACCGCTGAAGATGTTCCACTGAGCGCGTAACATGGCTGAATTATCATCCGTGTCGCCTGGTGAACCATCAACGTTGTGGTTTCGTGTCATACCTAATTGAAAATCTATTCTAGGTACAAAAGCGGCTCTTGCGCCTTTATGTTCTGCACGAACCACGCTCACATCTTCAACAGATGCACGCAAAATAGGATGATGCTTCAAGCCCATTTCAACAGCATCATGTTCAGTTGCTGGGAAATGTTCAGCATATCCTGGTTTAACGATGTGATTAGGAACTGGGATACCGATTTTACGTAGAAATTCGGTTTCAGCATCAGCTAAGTTAGCTTCTTCAGCCATCAGGTTGGTACGTGCTAATGCAACACGACCTTCTGCTTGGTCTAAGTCTGCTTTACGACCAATACCACCTTCGCTTCTTTTATGGATTTGACCAAAGATGGATTCATGTTTATTCAGGTTTTCTCTATTGAGTTGAACCAATTCTCTTCTCATAAGCACATTTAAGTATGCTTCAACAGCGCCAAGAGCAACGTCTTGTGCAGTCCCGTTCACACGCCAAGATTCAGCACGAACTCTGGCTTTATGACCTTCAACGTCATGATAAACTGCAAAACCGTCGAACAACATTTGCGAGGCTATTAAACTAAACTCTGTACGAGTCATCGTTTTTGTCCCTTCTTGTGAAAGGCTTGTGCCTCCCAAAAGCGGGTTAGCTGCACGAGTTGTTGGATTGTTTGTGTACTGTTCACCCCAGCCTGTTGCAAGATCAACTTTTGGTAAATAGCCTGCATATGATTGTCGCAATTCTTTATCGACCATATCTCTGGTATTTGTTTCTATCAAGAGATCTGGAGAGGTCGCAAGCGTGTGAGCAACCGCTTCTTTAAGCGTATATGCATATGCTTGGCTTCCAAAAGTCAATGCGATTGAAGGTAAGAGTATTTTTAAAAATCTGTTTTTTGACATGTCTGTGTCCGCTCTTTCCGTCTATCCTTATACGCCCTTAGGACACCAGCTCGCACCTTTCGCCTTTGATACACCATCTATAAATAGCTGGTTACCTACTTTCAAAAAGAGATTAGCTAGCTTGTCCGTTACAGGTAATATACCCTTCAATCTGAAGAAAGGGAATTTTTTCAGCAGCTATCCCAGTAAATTTTATTTTTAACGTGTAAAAGTTTCTAACTTAAAATTAATGTTTATTGCGGGGATCAGATTGGGCAGAGGGCGATCGACTAGGCTTGCCGCCGTGCCAGATAGCAGATAGTTGTTGATGACGATTCATATAGAGTGCTAATTGCAATCTATCTGTTATCCCTATTTTTCTAAAGATAACACCAAGATGTGCTTTTACGGTTCTTTCGGAAATGTTTAGCTGCTCAGCTATTCTACGATTGCTGGCACCTGTTGCCACTAATGCTGCAATTTCACTTTCACGCGGTGTCATTGCTGCAACGCCCTTATCAAGACGTTTTGCTTCGGCATGTTTAACTTGAGTAATGTCTTCAATTTCTGACAACAACCGAGAAACGAATTTTCTATCAACCCATAATTCATTGACCATTACTGTTTTAATAACTTTTGGCAATAATTCAATCTTCTGTTCAAAACCACAGTATGCTTTGGCACCAAATAGAACAGCAGAGATTTCTTCACGTTGATTTGGCGTTTTAGTCATTACCACAACGTGGATTTGAGGCTGAATTTCTTTTATGGCAGAAACTTCATTGATACCAGCCTCACCAAGTAAGGCCAGATCAATAACCAATACTTCAAAGGTCACTTTTTTTAGACATAACTCCAGCGATCGCCGATCGTGTACATCGACTTCATAAACATCAAACATTGGCGCAAGTGCTTGATGCCATATTGCAGCTTGGCCTGAATCCGGTGACGCTATTAGAATCATTCTACCTTTCTCTCATGGCATTTTTCTTTGCCTTGATAATCGGTTTAAGTAAATATTCCAACACAGTCTTTTCACCCGTTAAGATATCAACGGTCGCACTCATACCAGGAATAATTTGTAAACGTTCACCATGTTTACCAATGAGATAACTCCTTTCGGTGGTACGCACTCTGATTTGATAAAAGGGGTTTCCCTTTTCATCAGTGATTGTGTCAGCACTAATATGCTCAACGATCGCTTTGAGACCACCATAAATTGAAAAGTCGTAGGCAGATATCTTAACCGTGGCTGATAAGCCTGGTCTTAAAAACCCAATATCTGCTGGACGTATATTAGCTTCAATCAATAAAGTATCATTTAATGGAACGATATTAATGAGATCTTGTCCTGGTTGAACAATCCCACCGATGGTTGAAATTTTGACTTGGTTAATGGTTCCATGAACAGGCGATCGCACAATCGTTCGGCGTACTCTATCCGCTGCTGCGGTGTTGGTTTCTGTCAGTTTATTATATTCTGCCTTTGCCGCATTCGTATCTGAAAGTGCTTCCGTTTTAAAAGAGATGAGCAATTCATCCATTTTCTTTTGAGCGCCCGCTAAGTTGGCCTCTAATTTGGGAATAGATAAATCTGTTTGCTCCATTTCACCAGCCAAATCATTGACCGTTCTTTCAAGACGTAACACTTCTACCTCAGAAACGGCTCCTTGACTCACCAATGGTTTTGTCAGATTTAATTCTTTTTGTACAAGCGCTAAACTTCTTTGAAGTTGATCTTTTTTCTGCTTTGCCCCTGTTAACTCTTGCTTACGTTGCTCAACTTCATCTTTTAAGATATTTAATTTAACCGTCAGTTCTTTTTTACGAGATTCGTATAAATTTCTTTCAGAAGCCATATACTGAGGAAATTGTTCTTCTAATTCTTTAGGAAATTTCAACTCCTCGCCATTGGTTTCAGCATTAAGGCGTATTATCTTCGCTTTTAATGCGGCCATTTGTGTTTCATTTTCTTTCAGGGATGAAACAAATCTTGTATCATCGATAATCATCAGTACTTGATCACGTTCAACAACTTCACCGACTTTGACCCGAATGTCTTTGACAATACCCCCTTCAAGATTTTGTATGACTTGCATATTACTTGAAGGGATCACTTTACCTTGCCCAACAGTGACCACATCTAAAGTCGCAAAACTGGCCCAAATCAGGGCAACAAATAAAAAAGCCACTGATGAGATTAAAATAACATGATAACGAATAGGTACACCTTCAAGCATCGCAGCGCTTGAATCGGTCATGAATTCCAGATCAACTTCCTTGATGTCCTCCTTTCTCTTTAGTTCAGGAAGTTCTCTGAGCTTCTCAGGAAGGCTCTGTATAGTTGCAATTGCTTTTTGGATTTTATCGCGCATGAGAATGCAATTTCCCCTCTGCTAATGCTTTTAGAACCAAATCTCTTGGCCCATCAGCTATAATTTTACCACCATCCATTAAAATCAATCGATCAACAAGTGAGAGCAAAGATCCCTTATGCGTCACTAAGATGAGGGTCTTATTCTTGGAGGTTTCTAATAATTGATTCTTGAACATCTCTTCCGTGCGATTATCCATCATATTTGTCGGTTCATCTAATACCAATATGGGGGGATCAAGTATTAAGGCACGAGCAATCGCAATCGCTTGTCGTTGGCCACCGGATAACTTTTCACCTCGTTCACCAACAGGCATGTCAAAACCTTGAGGATGTCTTGCGACGAAGTCCATCACGCCTGATATTTTAGCCGCACGCAACACAGATATATCATCGGCAAATGGAGCACCAAAAGTAATATTGTCTTTCACCGTACCATAAAATAAAACAAGATCTTGCGGAACATATCCAATATTTCTACGCATGGATGCAGGGTCAAGTTGGCTAATTTCAGTACCATCCATTAAGACCGTACCCTCTTGTGCTTGGTAAAGCCCCAAAATCAACTTTTCAATGGTTGTTTTACCAGAACCAATGCGTCCGATAATGCCTACTTTCTCTCCTGGCGAAATGTGAAATGTGATATTACTTAACGCCGGAACTGCTTGACGGGGGTATTTAAAACTGACATCCCTAAATTCAATATCACCATTTAATACAGGACGATGCAAAGGCGTACGTCCTCTTAAACGATCTGTTGGCATTTTCATCACGTTATCTAAGGACTGCAAAGCCGCCATTGACTGATGATATCTTGTTAATAAACCTGCAATTTGAGCCAAAGGCGCTAGCGCTCTACCGGTTAAAATGGTGCAGGCAATTAAAGCACCCATGGTCATTTCACCATCGGTTATTTTGTTTACCCCAAGGATCACAACCACGACACCTGCAACTTGTTGGATAAAAGCGGAAAAGCTTATGGCTGTTAATGATAATCCACGAACTTTTGTCCCAATTTTAGCCGACATACCAACAGCATGTTCCCACTTTCTTTGAAGTGAGCTCTCAGCAGAGAGTCCTTTAATAGTTTCAACACCCGCTAAAGACTCAATCAGCATCGCATGCTTTTGACCAGCATAACGATAAGATTCTTTGACATACCTATTCAGTGGTTTCTGAATCATTAAACCGGCCAATATCACTAAAGGCACAGCAACAATAGGCACAACAACAACATACCCACCAATCGCAAATATAATGATTAGGAAAAATATCACGAATGGTAAATCAATCAACGCACTGATCGTTGTTGATGTTAAAAAATCACGAAAGGAATCAAATTGCTGCATATTGTTAGCAAAGTTTCCCACTGATTCAGGTCTTGCCTCCATCCGAATACCCATCATCTGCTCAAAAATGCTGGCAGATAAAATGACATCGGTTTTTTTAGAAGCAATATCGATAAAATAACCTCGTAGCATTTTCATTAAGAAATCGAATGAGAATACAATCAATACCCCAATGGATAAAACCGTTAAAGTATCCATCGCATTGTTAGGCACGACTCTGTCATACACATTCATCACAAACAAAGAAGATGCAATAGCAAATAGATTGATGAAAAAAGAAGCTACTAATACTTCTGAATACAGTTTCCAGGTTGTTTTAATCACGCCCCAAAACCAGGATTTTGGTCGTTCTTTAAAGCCTTCATCCGTTCTTCTGTCAAAATGAAAACTAGGTCGAGCAAATATCGTATACCCTGTGTATTGTTTATTGAGTTCCTCAAGTGAGATCTTTACCTCACCTTCACCCGTCTCAGGTTGAATAATGGTGGCATAACCTTTTTCGTCATTTTTCGAGATTAAAATACAGGCTTGTCGACGATGTAGTAATAGTACCGTTGGTAAAACCAATGAGGAGATATCCGTCATTGAACGTTTCACAATTTGTGCTGACAAACCGGCACGTGCTGCAGCGCGTATAAATAACTCTGGTGTAAGCCGATTGTCTAATAATGGAAGACCTGCAATTAACGTCTCTGGAGAAAAGGGATTGTGCTCTAAGCGCGTTAATACAACTAAGCACCCTAACAAAGGATCATAAGCAATACGATGCGCGGGGGGGACATCCCACTGATCTTCACGCACCATTTTCTCAGCTTCAGCAAGGCTTGCGTCCTCACTGACAGTTATATTTGGCGCATCCGCATCTTCTGATGCTTTTGGAGTATCAGGACCAGGCATCTTTTTTCCCTTATTAGGATCTTTTGATTTGTCCATAATAACTCATTTTCTCCAACAACAACGATGAATAAATCACTTATCTTTTAACAACTGAACTACAAGCTTTAAAGAAGGATCGTTAGGCTGTAGTTCATTCAATACTTTATGAGCTTGTAATACATAGCCCTTAATATTATTTTCAACAGTCGGTGGTTCCTCCACCAATGCGAATGCCTCGAGAGGCCTATTTAATTTTGGATTAGAATTTTGAAAGTTAAAGAATTTATCAAAACCAATTTTACTAAAGGTTTGCTTTACATCATCATTTTTGAAGACAATGATAGGTTGCCTTTTTAATTTTTGTCGATCATCAATTGAGATAAAATATTTTGCAATACTTCCCAAAATCGTACTATCAATATAATTTGTCTGGGTCATATCAATAATAATATCATTGATTGATTCAATGGGTATATGCCTAATAGCTGCATCAAGATAGGGAGCAGCATTAAAACGCAGTGTTCCTATTAGTTTAAGAACAAACACGTTATCCTCTATTAAATACCTTACTTGTTCACATGGCTGCATATCTCATTCCTATTCATGAGTAAGAGCGTAATGTCATCAGGACCTTTCATCTCATTCTTCACCCCAAGTGGGGCTAAAACATCCTCTACACTTAACTGTGCTTTATTCACCAGTGCGAGCAACATATTTTCTTTTTCAGCAAGATTTTCACCTTGCATAATCTCAAAAATGCCATCTGAAAACATGGCCAATGAAAAAACTTCGGGTAATCGATAAGTAAATGAATTAAATTTTGCATCTTTGTATATGCCAACCGCAAAGCCGCTACCTTGAAGATAGGTTGTTGTTGTACCATCCCAAATAATTGGATTTGGATAATGGCCACCGATACTATAAATCATCACATTTTCATCTAAATCTAAAACGCCATAAATCATAGTAAGGTATTTGCCAAGCTTTGCATTCAAAATATCATCGCTCAAATGCTTTAATACCTTCTCAGGATGTAAAATTAATTCATCTTGTCTTAACTGATAATTTGTTAGAAACTGCTCTACTAAACTTTTAAGCAAAACCGTGACAAACGCTGAAGATGCCCCGTGCCCTGAAACATCGGCAATATAGAAACCAATCTTATTTTTCGTGATTTGAAAATAGTCTACAAAATCCCCACTCAGATAAAGTGATGGAATGACTTTGTGAGAAAAAGAATACTCATTACATTGGAAAAACGGCATGGGTAACAGCTTTTGCTGCACGCTCTTACCTGCATCTTGATCTTCTTTTAACTGCCCTAAACTTTGCGTTAATTGCATATTCTTTTCTTCTAATTCAATTCTGTATTTTCTATTTTCAACGACTAATCTACCTCTTTCCAAAGCTCTGCAAACAGCATGCTCCAACACGGTCATGTTCGAAATAGGTTTGACAATAAAATCCCAAGCCCCAGTTCTTAAAGCCTCAATGACATTGCTCATCACATCAATGCCTGATATCACAATGATCGGTGTTTCAGGTGATTCCTTCTTAAGGATTTCGATCAGCTCCAAACCTCCCATAACAGGCATTTGGATATCGCATAGCACTAAGTCCGGTTTATGCGACCGGAACAATTCTAATCCTTCTTGACCATTATTCGCCTCATAAACAACAAACCCATTATCTTCTAAATAGGATGCTATTTTTTCACGAACTTTTGAATCATCATCAACGCTTAATATACGTCCATAAGCGTTCACCATTTTGACCTCATATCGTTTTACTGGGTAACTGAATATTATTACAATTCACTTTAGTTTTCAGACTAAATAATACCTTACTTATATTAATAGTCCTCAATCAGTTAATCGGTTGAGATGGCAAAGGGTATTAGGTTTTTAATACTTGAACATAGGTCAAAATAAGAGTTGTTTCGTTAATTCTGCTTTAGAGGTAAAATTGCTGACTTTCTGTATAGCAGCGGTACCTAAATATGAATTTTAAACTTTCTTCTCCATCAACTTTAAAACGATTTCTTACACCCATTGTAGGTGCTTTTGCACTGGCTATACCTTCACTGTGTTACAGCTATTATCAATTTCAACTCCCACTGCCAGAACAACAAGCTCGTACAATTCCTGAAGTCTTTTCTTTAGGTCATGCAGAGCTTAACTTTAGAGCACGATTCGAATATGTTGATGATGAGTCATTTGAGGCGCTATTATTGCCGCCAAGATACATCGGCAGAGCAACGACGCTATCTTCAAGCATAACGTATCAAACAGCGCCATTTTGTGGGCTTTTTGGCGTTATGGACTTTAATAATGTGACTTCTTATTTCAACAATCGACACAATAGTGGAAATGAGACCACCCCTTTTAAAACTGACTATGCCGAGATCCCTGATCCAAAGGGAACAGCTCTTGATGAAGTGTATCTTGCTTATCAAAGACTACCAGATACGACCATTATTGTCGGTCGCCAAAAAATGAACTTGGACAATCAACGTTTTGTTGGCAGCTCAGACTTTAGGCAAATGCCGCAGACTTTTGATGCTGTGGCTATCGTCAACAATTCATTATTGAATGTTGAGTTATTTTACGGTTTCATCTCTCAAGTCAATTCCATTTGGCAAGGTAATGAACGCGCTCTTTTCCAACAACGTGCCAATACAACCCATTTGATTAATATGAGCTCTCGTCTATTTCCCTTTGGGAACGTTATTGGTTATGGCTACCTTATCGATGATGAAGACATTGGATACAATTCCACCAATACTTTTGGGTTGCGTTATCTAGGGACTTCTGATTACTTCAACGCTAGGCTTAGTTTATATCTAGAAGCAGAATATGCTCACCAGAATGGAACCCATAATAATCCCGCGAACTTTCATGCTAACTACTTTCATCTTGATGGCGGATTGAGTGTATTTAATGTCGATCTGGGTTCTGGGCTTGAAGTACTCACCGGCAGTAACTCGCGTATTGGAAAAGCATTTAGGACACCGCTTGCCAGTCGCCATATTTTTAATGGCCTAGCAGATAAATTTGTTATCACACCCGATGCAGGTCTTGTTGATATTTATAGCTATGCGGGATTTCACTTTTGGGAAGTCGTTTTCTTGGGGCAATATCATTTCTTTAAAGCAGAATCTGGGGATGACACCTACGGCAATGAATTGGATCTTTCGATTTCCAGACCGATATTAGATCGTTATTCGATTGGGCTTGAATTTGCAGATTTCAAAGGAAAAGCAGAGAACGGATTTGCTGATACGACGAAGTATTGGGTTACCGCAACGGCGAGTTTTGGGTAACCCCATTCAATTATTCCGAATCAAAAGAAGGCGTACCCGTTATCCCTGCGGGTATTTCTTTTTCAGTTGTAACGGTTTTAGTTGTCGTTTCAGTCTCTAATTTGGTTTTCACTTCAACAGGCTTTGCTTGCGCATCTTGCTTAACAGTTTCCTGCTTGGCGGCTTCGCCTTCTTGCTTAGCCACTTCAGGTTTAATCTCCGCTTCCTTCTTGGGATCTGCTTTGGTTGCCTCAGCCGTTTTAGCAGGAGCATCTTCAGGATCTTGCTTAGCTTCAGAGATTACCTTTTCTGTTCCTTGTGCTTGGCCAGTTGTAACTGCCTTTTCTTCTTTTATAACTTCTTTTTTTGCTTTAGCAGCTGCTTTGGTTTCTGGTGTGGAAACATGATCGCCTTCAATCTCAACCCCAGCATAAGGATCTTCAAGATCTTCACCTTGTCCACCTTGAGCGCCTTTTGCTAAGTAGACCCGATGTTGGAAATAAGCATCTCTCATAAAGACATATTCATCTACGGCAAGCACATCTAATACAGATTCACGTCTTAATATACTTGCGCGTATATCAAGATAATCTAGACCCAGTAAGGTGTATTTTTTCCAATCGGTATGCAGCCAAGGCCAAATACTCAATCCGTAGTAATCCACTCCTAAGCCAATAGTGTCACGGATAGTGCTTGGTCCTAAAAATGGTATTATCAGATAAACAGATTTTTCATAACCCCAATGATAAAGCGTTAATCCAAAATCTTCTTTACGATGCTCAAGGCCAAGACTTGAAGCAGGATCAAATAGCCCGCCAATACCTATTGTAGAATTAATTAAAAACCGACTGGTATCATGTGCGGCATAACCAATTTTAAACTGTAGTAAATCATTTGCGACGTTAGTAATTTCTCTTAAGTTATCAAAAAAGTTACTAACACCTCTTTGAAAAGGTTGAGGTAAATACTTCAAGTAAACATAAGAAAGAGGCTTGGCAAAAACCGTATCAATTGTTTTATTAAAAGCAAAAGTCGCACGATTTACCTCCTCAAAAGGATCTAGAGGGTTTGTTGCTTTATTGCAACAACTCGTTTTAGTCTTTGCCTTAGCATCAGTATCTTGAGCATCGATTGGTTTTGTTGTTGAACAACCCACCATAGCAAAGGCTGCAACGCCAAATAATGCATAACTAACTGTGCGACGCAACATATGCTTATCCATATAAAGTATTTTTCTTAAGTCTAGTCGTTGAATAGGTAATTTCAATTTTGAAATTATGTTAAGCAAAAAAAAGCCCTGCAAAAGCAGGGCTTTTTTATTGTTACTTGGCTTACCAGGTAACTTGACCTCTGAGACCGAAAATATCGATATCTTGATCATTAGCAACATCAGCGCGAACGTAGTTAGCCATAAATCTAACATTGTCGTTCACCCACCAGGTTAAACCGATGGTGGTGCTATGAGCAGAACCAATAATGTCGTTAACAGTTGTGCTTACGTTGAAATTGTTAGCAGCAACAGCTGGATTACCTAATGAATCAACCGCATTCGCTGGAACAAAATCAATAAATTGGAAGGTACGATTATTATCGAGACCACCGTCAGTTAAGTCTACAAAGCTATGACGGACTCCAATTTCCCATGCACCTTTACGTGATTGTGGGTGAACTGGTCCAAAGGTACCACTGTCAAAGTCGTATTCTCTGGTTTCGCCGGTCAACACATAAGAAGCTGCAACATAGTAACCATGGTAATCTAACTCACCAGCTGGGTTACGTAGATCAAATGGTCCAAATGTGTCATCGCGCTCAACTTCAGCAACCATGTACTCACCTTGAACAAGCAATGGTCCCCAACGACCTGCTAATTCAAATCCCCAAACATTGAAATCATCAGATGAGTTTGGTGGAATATTTGTAAATACAACAGGTGTTTGACGTGCTTTTACTTCAAAACCTGAACCAAAGTTAAAGTTATTAGCATGCTGATGAAGGCTTTCATAACGTGCCGCAACACCTGCATGGTACACAGTGTAGTCATCATGGATTGGTGAGAACGTTACGCGTGCAGCAATACCTGCATCGTCACTACCTGGATCGCTATCAAATGGGCCTGTGCCAGCGACTGGGAAGGTAACACCATTACCATTTGTAAATGTGGTTGGAGATGCAAGCACATCACCGGTTTGGCGTGAACCCGCTATTTGTGGATGGTACACAGCAGCTGACGCGGTGAAGTAGTTACCATGCCATTCCCCATACAACCCTAGGCCTCTATCAGGCGCAAAAGCTTGTGAAGCCATTGACATTTCCATAAATTGGGAATCATTGGCACTTTGCCAGTTTTCCAAACCAAATGGAATACTTACTTGACCTAATGCAAACCACAGATTTTTGCAGCCAGCATATCCAATGAATGCTTCACCGAAATCCGCTCTGACAACACCTGGTCTGTCTTTTAGATCGATATCGAATTTATAAACCCAAGCATGGCCTACGCCACCTTTCAGGGTAACGCGCGCACGTCTAATGTGAGCACCACTTGGGAATGCGCTGTTAAAGTTAACGTCATTGTTGTCATCTTCAGCATCAAAGAAAGCTTGGTCAAAGAACAATCTTCCACCGACTTTGAACCAATAGTTGTTTTCATCTAGTTCAAAAACTTCAATGCCACCTTTGGTGTCAACCGTCATACCAGCAGCGAATGCAGGACCTGAAGCGACAGCACCGAGGCCCGCTAAGGCCAGCATGGCCAATTTATTTTTTGTCATTTTGCTCATCTACAATCTCTCCCATTGGAATGCATAACGGTTGAATGTGCTAACCGAAAAATTTTCAATACAGCAATTGATATTAAAACTCAGAAACTATTTACGTACCATACTATAACGCTCTTGCGCTATTTCAACAATACGCGCTGACTATATCATTATCAATTTAAGAAGTCGCGTTATCCTATCAAAAATGATGTCGCAGTTCAAAGCATTATTCTTTTTTCGCCTCTTGTGGATCTGATTTACGCCACAAGCCATTACTTGAATAACAATCCCATCCCCAGCGCAACCATTTGATTAACGAGAAGGCAAGCCATAGCGCCCATACTAACATCAACACACGATAAATATATAAAGGTAAAGAGATAACCCAAGCACGTGGTAATAAATTACTTGTTATATCTTGATACCATTGCAATTGATAAATATTTGGCAATGCAGCAATCGGTTGAATATTTTGTAATGAAGGAACTTCAAGTTGCATTTTAGGCGCTCCTAAAAGCCCGTTTGATATACTGGTGAACAAACTAACTATAAATAAGAGCGTTAGGAAAGCCAAACCTACTTGCATTGTTTTAAACCAAACATCAGTTAATTGAGACGTGGCTTGTTTTCTTTTATACATTGCAAAGAACCACGACACGATAAAAAGTGCCGCTAATGGTGTTGCAACGGATATCCCCACCCCTAATAAAAACCATTGCCAAATGGCTAAGGGAGTCATTGAAAGTTTACCCAAACCAATTGAAACCAATAGAACCACAAAAATTAATCCCCAAAATAAAACAGCAGGACCAATCTCAGGGCCTCCTAGAAATAAAATCCAACGATCAGTGCTCAAATGCAAATCTATCAGTGCATTACTGCTTAGCATTTCCAAATTAACTAAAGGCGTTACATAATGCGTTGTTAAGCCTTGGGGTAATTGCCATTTCACTTCAATCTGCTGAGCGCCAGGATGAATTGGAATAGATATTTCACCCTCTTTTGCATTAATCGGTTGGCTTAAGCCGTTAATCAATACATCTTGCAACTTTGCATCACTTGGAATGTGGAGCAAATGCGTACCGCCTAAACTACTTCTTGCAGAAAAATTCAAAGTATTATCGGTTGCCCGTTTCCCAGGCTTTACGGTTAATTGGCTATTTTCAATGGTTAAAGTATCACCAGCAACGGCCGTGGGTTTACTCACTTCAACGGTGAGTGATTCTGAAGGCCAAGGATACCAAGTGGGAAACCAACGACCTTGTTTATTTTGCTGATGGATAATGGGGATCCCTTTGAAGTCACAGTGCCACTGTGACATCGCATCGACATGCCATACTTCTTTAATACTAGGTTCTGCTATCGCATCAAGTTTTATTGTCGGCGCAATTTTTAATTTAGATCGCCAAAGTCTGTTATTCTGGTTTTCTCCCAACGTCACAACCACTTTACCGTCACTTACTTCAAGATCTTCTGTCAAAACAGATTCACCCTCTAGTAAAGGGATCTCAACTCTTATTCCGCCTTGCACAGGCGCTTCTCGGCGAAGTTCATTCACAACTTCCCAATCAAATCCTAATTTTAACGTTCTGGTTAACACCACAAATGCCGGTATTCGCCCTGCCTGAAATGAATTTGTCTTAGTTTCTTGGGTTGCGAGCTTGCTGCGACTCAAATAAATATTTTCACCTTGCAACTGATGACGATAGATCCCATCAACATTCCATCCATTTGCAATGGATGTCACCCATTTGGGTTTCATTGGCACAAACAATTCAAATTTTTCTTGTGATCCCATTGGGGCTTCTAAGGTTACCTCATGGACACCTGGTTCTAACTGTAACCAAAGTTGTTGCGCTTCAAATTGCAATCCCTTGGCAGCCACCCCATCAACAAGCACCGTTCTTGGGCTCCATTTTCCGATACTGCAAGGCAGTGGTATCGCACTTGCTGCTGCAACATCCGCGGTTAAACGCACTATTAATTGTTCTTGCTCTGCTTGGACTTGCATTGATGAGATCATCGCGCAATCTGGCATGCATTGTGGCGCTTTCACCATGCGTGCTCTTAGTTCTTCCAACAGTGGTTCTGGTGGGTAATCAGCATAGGACACTTGCGGCATCAGACTTATCACCACACTGGCCGAGAATACCAACAGCCAGAAAAGTGAAACAGGAGAATGACTTAAGCGTGATTTTAGCCCTTGATTATTCTTTGGTTCATCGTGCTCACGCCACAAACTTGCCAGTCCATAGATAAATAAAAACATCAAACCCACTTGTAGAAATTTCAGGAAAGAGGTGACTAGTCGTGGCAATACCCACAAGGTAATCATTTGATCTTTTAACACGGGGCCACTCCACTGTAATTCACAAACATCCCACACCCAATGCGGGATCCCAGGACCGGTTTGTATTTTTGCATTGGGATCAAATTCATCTAATGGTTTTGATAGCGGTTCAGGTCGCGCCTGGGCTTGATCTTCGGCACCAAATACATTCCCATTTTTCATCATTGATTTGGCTTGACCACCAACGGCTCCCATGGTTTCCATTGCAGCACGTGGTGCAACGGGAGCGGCGACCATACTCTGAAGAACTGCTTGCTGATTTTGTCTTGCCATCATAGCTGAATAGGATTGATTTGGTATTGTTAGCTGCGGGTAAATGGCTTCACGAATTTGCTTTACCATAAACGGCAAAGCAATTAGCACTAAAACAACAAAACTTATCTTGGAATAGTACAAAATAAGCGTACGCGCTTTACCTACTGGCAGTACCCTAAATAAAGCTAATGCACCAATTAAGTTTAACCAACTATAAATTGGCGCTCCATACTCACGATATATTAAAGTGATTGTCACTAAAGCAACCACTCCCCATTGCAACCCTAACAATTTTGCAATAGCAGCACTCATCACCAAAACCAAAAATAAATCTAATAGTGTCCATTCTTGGACCCAAGCATTGCTCACTGTGTCCACGCCCCATGCACCTAATAACTTCCAACCAGGTGGCAAATAGAGTGTGGTGGATAAAGAATGAACATCAAAATCCCAACCCACAGCGGGCAATTGAAATGGTTTACTCAACACTCTACTAACAGCTGTTAAATTAATAAGGCCTTGACGAATTTCAATACCAGGGGGAGAGTTTTCATTTGTTTGCGTTATCAATCTATCTTGACCATCGATGGTTGCTCTACTTAGGGTATAAGGAGGAGCCATCTGAAGACGCCAATTATCATTGACATGACCAGACACAAAATCTTGAGCGATAAAACCTTTACCTGAAAAATCTAACCATAATTTGCGCTGAACATTAAGTTCACCAGGATGCTTTTCTTGACCACGACGTTTATCAACAAACTGTAGGCTCAAACCCGGTTCCATTAAATAACTTGCAAATGATTTCCACCCCGCAGGCATATCTGTTTGTTGGGGATCAAGACTTTTGCCCCCTTCTACTTCAACAAGGCGTAATTCATTCTGGGGTTGAAAGGACCATATTTCTGTTGCTGGCCATGGCGCTTTATTTTTCTCAAAGGTTATTTTTTCTGGTTTACCAACAAAGCGACTTTTAATATGAATATCCCAAACGCCAGGTTTAACTTGAACACGCATTTCCCCGTTTTCTTCAATCCTGGCTGGAAGTGGGCTTTGTAATGCCATTGGTAACGTATTAGGTAAAAGAACGGGACCAATATTCATTTCACGAATTTGTCCTGAAACTTTTAAGCGTAGATGCGTGTTGTCAATAAGTGGGATCTCATCTTGAATTAAACGATAGACATTAATCGTTAAAGAATCTTCCTTTTCGCTTAGCTTTTCTTCTACAATTTGTGGGCGAAACCATATTTTCCCATCAAGATCTCTAACCGGTTGATCAATCACTTTTCCAGATAACGTAAGACTTAAGGTACCTACGTTAATAGGTACTTGAATAAAGTCTGGCAAAACATCCCATGAAAATTGGCCTTGAAGAACAAATTCACCTTGTGGAAGAAAAACGGCTGGCAATCCATTGTGTGAAACAATGGCCGCAGGCTTACCATTGATTTTTGTTTCAAGAGGCCAATGTTCATTATTACCAGGTAGCGCAACCCATCCTTCGGTATATTTTATCCCTTTTTCAATAAACTGGCCTTTCTTATCATCGACGGTCAGAGTAAGAGAAGTTGGCCATACACAGAGGTGATCTTCAGGATTGTTATAAGGTGTTGGACATAATTGTTCTTCATGGCCAAACATGACCCAGTCTTGCCATGGTTTTAAAGGTTCAGGAATGTTGATTTGTTTAGCATGAGTAGAAAATGAAATAAAAAAACAGACAAGCAAGAATAAACCTTTAAGTGTCCTCATCCATGACTCCACTGATTATGGTCATTTTCTCTAAATTCTAATCTAATCTAACCTAAATTCTCTAAAAGTTTAAGTAATCTTGCTTTTGAGACAGGTTCAATCGTTTTAAGTTCCTGAGCAAAGCTTGAAACACGAAGCTCTTCTATCTTCCAACGAAAGGAAATCAGCGGATCTTGAGGAGTACGAAGGGAAACATCTTTGGCAGTAAGCTTACTCGCGTAAGCTTTCTGAACTGATTCAATTTCCAATCTCGCTTGTTTATCTCGAACAAGTTGTCTTGGTAACTTTTCTAATCTGATATCAATAGCTTTTAGGTAAACTGGATATCGCTTTAGCCACACAAAGGGTGTTTGTTTAATAAAATGTTTAAGAAATAATGCTTTTAATTGTTGCTCAACATCTTTCAAAATCAATGCATCATGCGGTTTTGTTTTTAACTTCTCCACACGTGATTGCAAAGAGTGATATGTCTGCAGAGCATCTGTTAAGCATTGTTTTATTTGGTTCGCACTTAAAATAAATTGTGTGCGCATTTTGGCTAACTGTTCTGAAAATTGCTTTTGGGTCCTGACATCTTCGGCTCCCCCCACAAACAAATGAATGGCACAGTTAAAAAGTATTTCTTCAATAAGTTGTTCAAAATCACCGAACGCCGCATAAGCTTTAATCAAGAGTTTTTTCTCTTGAGGCGTTACAGCCCTTTTAAAGTTTTTACAAGTATCAGATAACTGCAATAAATATAATCTTGCCAACCCCAAGGGGTGATGAAAATCTGCTAATGCTTTGGCATCAAAAAGCTTAATACTGACAGCTTGTTGATTATCCACTAATCCAGGAAAATAATTAAAGTCTAATGAACCTTTTCGAATTTTATATTCCAAAGGCAAATCAGGAAAATTCCACTGGGTGATATTATCTTTTTCAATAGGCTCGTCACTGGTATGAAGTTCTAAATAGCTGCCTTTAAGATCTTCGTAGATCCGTTTTAAATCATCTCCAGATGCCACAACTTTCTCATGCTTATCTATCACTTTAAAATGCATCATCAAATGGGCGGGAAGTGTAATATTATCCCATACACCTTGAGGCAGTGATATTTGCTTTTGCAGATAACTTATTAAAGCCATCGCTAAAGTGGCTTGAGACGGTGAGATAACCTCTTGTGCTTTACGAACATGGTCAGGAAGCGGAACTAAATACGACCGAATGCGCTTAGGAAGTGCTTTAAGATAGTTTGCTATTTTATCTTCTAATAAGCCAGGTATCAGCCAAGTAAAATCTTCATCTTTAATATATTTTAATGTTTCAAAAGGAACGATTAAAGTAACACCATCATTAGGTGAACTTAAATCAAATTCATATTCCAAAGCAAAGGATTGTCCTTTGATTATCAAACATGTTGGAAATTGTTTATGCAGCTCTTGAGATACGGTCATGAGAGAAATATCATTTTCTTGAAATATCAGAAAATCATCATTTTTATCATGGAGATATTTTTCCAAACCCTGCACAGAACAAATATGAAAAGGAACTCGCTCTTGATAAAACTGAACCACTTTTGATTCATCCAATAAAATATGTTGCCTTCTAATTCTATTTTCTAGTTTCTCAAGCGCTTGGCGTGTTTCCCTATTTTTATAATAAAACCGACAACTGCTTATCATTAACTCTTGGGTCAGTGCTTGTTCTATAAATATTTTCCTGGCTTCCTTTGGCGAGACTTTTTCATAATTTATTTTTCGCTTGGCATAAATTTCCAAGCCAAAAAGTGTCGCTCTTTCCAAAGCAACCACTCTTCCGGCTTTGGGTTCAAAATACGGCTCTACATGTTGCCTTTTAAGTAAGGGGCCAGCTACTTCCTCAATCCATTTAGTTTCAATAGCCGCATTTGTTCTTGCATAGGTTTTTGATGTGTGAATAATTTCAGAAGATACAACCCAGGAAGGAGCCTTTTTAAAAAGATTAGATCCTGGATGAATAAAGAATTTTACATTACGAGCTCCTTGATATTCTTTTTTATCATCTTTAACGCCAATGGTATCAATAAAACCACACAGTAGCGATTTATGAATTAATGAATAATCAGCAGGAACTTGATTTTTACGAAAACCCAATTCATCGGCTATTTGATGTAATTGAGAATGGACGTCAATCCATTCACAAACGCGCAAATAGGAAAGGAAATTCGTTCTGCAAAGTTTTCTAAATTTACTGTGTGATAAATTTTGACGATGTTCATCAATAAACTGCCACAATAATAGATAGCTCATAAAATCGGAATTTTCATAGGCAAACTGGGCATGTGCTGCATCGGCCTGCTCTTTGTAATCTTCAGGCCTTTCTTTAACATCCACAATACTCAAAGCACTTGCTATAACCAGTACTTCATTTAAAGCGCCATATTCATTGGCAGCAATGATTATTCGACCAAGCTTCGGTTCTATTGGAATGTTGGCAAGCACTTTCCCTAATTGCGTTATTTTTTTGTTCTCATCCACGGCTTGCAAACGTTCTAACAGCGTATAACCATCTTTAATAAAACGGCTATCAGGTGCTTCAAGAAAAGGAAATGATTCAATCTCCTCAAAATTAAGAGATAACATTTTTAAAATAACGCCAGCTAAATTCGTTCTTAATATTTCTGGCTCAGTGAACTGAGCGCGTGTTAAAAAATCATCTTCTGAATAAAGTCGATAACAGATCCCAGGCCCTACGCGTCCACAGCGCCCCTTTCGTTGATTAGCACTTGCTTGAGAAATGGGCTCAATGGGTAGTCGTTGCAACTTATTACGATAGTTGTAACGGCTAATTCGAGCTAATCCTGAATCGATAACATAACGAATATTCGGAACTGTTAGCGATGTTTCAGCCACGTTTGTGGTAACAATAATTTTACGAGTTGGCGCACTTTGAAATACTTTTTGCTGATCAGGTAAACTCATCCGTGCAAATAAGGGTAATAAGGTCATTTTAGATAAAGAAGTGGATGACAGCACATCAATAACTTCACGGATTTCTTTTTCACCACTTTGAAAAATTAATATATCTCCGGCACCACGTTTACAAGCAAGCTCTACAGCTTGAGCGACTTGTAATATTGGGTCATCCGATTCGGCATGAAAATCTTTGCCTAAATATTGTACTTCAACAGGATATGAGCGCCCTGATACTTCAATGATAGGTGCATTATTAAAAAATTTTGAAAACCGTTCAACATCAATTGTCGCTGAAGTAACAATAATTTTGATATCTTTTCTTTTAGTCGTAAGCTTACGAAGATAACCAAGCAAGAAATCAATATTTAAACTTCTTTCATGGGCCTCATCAATAATAAGACAATCATATTGTTCAAGCCACCTATCCGATTGCGTTTCAGTGAGCAAAATACCATCTGTCATTATTTTAATATATTGATGAGGTTTGGTATTATCAGAAAAACGCACTTTGTAACCAATCACTTGCCCTAAAGTTGTTTCAAATTCTGCTGCTATTCTTGTGGCTACCGTTCTTGCCGCTATTCTTCTGGGTTGAGTATGGCCTATCATACCCCCAATCCCTAAACCTGCTTCTAAACATATTTTAGGTAATTGCGTTGTTTTACCCGATCCGGTTTCACCTGCCACAATAATGACTTGATTGTGATTAAGCGCTTTTAAAATATTTTCCTTTTCTAATAAAATAGGTAAATCAGGATAGGTAATCTTTGGTAAGTTTGAAACACGATTTTTACGTCGTTGTATGGATTGCGCTATTTTCTGTTGTAAACCATATAGCTGTTCTTCATGATTGGCTTCATGGTATTTACTGATTTTTTGATATTGCTTTTTAAGCCAAAAGCGATCAGAAATCATACATTGGATGAGTAAATTATCGATATCCATTAAGACAACAACAACTCCAAATTTCTTTTCTGCTCTTGGGTCAAATTATCTTTCACGGTTATCTGAGCAGTATCTAAGGCAGGAGCCTTTAACGTTACTTTTTTCTGGGTTAACAGATCTTGTCTAAAAATATGAACGGTTATCTGTTGCCCAACTTTTAATCGTTTTGCAATTTTATCAAATGCATCACTGTCAATTCGCATGCCATCAATGGCAACCAATTCATCTTGTGCTGATATCCCAGCAAGCATCGCTGCGCTATCGTCTAGCACTTGAGAAACAATGAGCCGACTCTGATTTTTGGTAAATGTGCAACCAAACATGCCTTGCTTAAAGGCTTGACTCTGAAAAGACTGTTGAGGAGGCTTTTTCCCACCAATATCTTCATTATTGAGAGCTTCACGTAAAGTTATCTGCAAACCAAAAGGTTCAAATAACTCTTGGAGCGGTATGTCTTCTGTGGTATACAAGGCTAGCTTTATCAGTTCTTTAATTTTTTCATCGCCTAGCAAAGCAATCATTTCTTCAATTTTACCCTCTGGAACACCAATATTTTTTTCACCATATTCTCGCCACAAAACACGCATAATATTATCTAGCGATGTTTTATGTTGGGTTTGGTTTCTAAGAGCAAGATCAAAAGCAAGAGCCGCGATAGTCCCTTTTAAATAATAACTTACAATGGCATTATTTGAGTTCTCATTTGGAAGATAAAATTTGGTCCAAGCATCAAAACTAGACTCTGTTAAGGTTTGCTTTTTTCGACCCGGCGTTCTTAATACTTTTGTTAATGTTTGGGCTAGTAAATCTAAATATTGTTCATTGGTAATAACGCCTGCTCGAAGCAACGCTAATTCATCATAATAAGAAGTAATACCTTCAAAAGCCCACAATTGCTTGGTATAACATTTTTGATTTAAGTTGTAAGGCGCAAAAGCTTGCGGTTTAATTCGCTTTACATTCCATGCATGAAAATACTCATGGCTAAATAAAGCCAATAAATTAATATAATTCCGACTCATGTTGGCATCGTTTAATATTGGCAAGGCATCGCGTTGCGCGATTAACGCCGTACTAGAACGATGCTCTAACCCACCATAACCTTCTTTTAGTACCGTTAATAGAAAAAGATAGCGTTCAAAAGGGGCGTTATGAAAAAGCTCGATATGTGCTTGGCAAATTTTGCTGACATCTTTAGCAAGACGGTTTAAGTCCCCATCATGTTTTCCTGACACTACTATGGTATGAGGAATATTGGCTACAATAAATTCAACAACATCAAAATTCCCTATTTCGACGGGATGATCAATCAGTTCATCGTAGCTTGAGGCTACATAACCTCCATACCCCCATACCTTTGCATCATCTCTTGTTAGGGTTGTCGCAACTCGCCAAGTCGAGGCACCTTCACAATTGGGTGGTAAAATGGAGACTTTACAAGCAGACTCTTCTAAACCCACAACTTGCAAAAACAGACTGCATGGATTAAAAAATGCATGATTCTCATCTAGATGAGCGCCCCTGACCGAGAGATCCCAAGCATACACGGTATATTTTAAAGTAATGGGACCACTTTCGTTTTCACACTGCCAAGTATTACTATCGATTTTTTCAAGCGCCATCTTCGTCAAACAACCTGATTCACCACGAAAAGCTTCGATACTTACGATGTGACGTGCAAAATCTCGAATAAGGTAGCTACCTGGGATCCAATTCGGCATAGAGATTTTTAAACCATTGGGATCACCCTTAGGGATCTGCATCCGAATATTAAACAGATGAGCAGCAGGGTTTTCAGCACTCACTTCATAATTAATCATTGGGGATCCCCGGTTTTGTCAGTATACAAACCAATATATTAACGTATTCTTCTTAATATAGTTTAGCTCTTATGTATTATGCTTTATAAGAGGAATGACAAATTTTTGCGAGGACTTTGTTTGAACACTGAACATCCCTACGATGTCCTAGTGATTGGCGGCGGCATCAACGGTGTCGGCATAGCGGCGGATGCTGCGGGTAGGGGCTTGTCTGTATTATTATGTGAGCAGAACGATTTAGCTAGTGCAACTTCATCGGCTAGTAGCAAGCTGATCCATGGCGGACTACGCTATTTAGAATATTATGACTTTTCTTTAGTACGCGAATCTTTACAAGAAAGAAAGATATTACTCAAATCTGCCCCCCATCTTGTTCACCCTATGCGATTTGTTGTCCCCTTTAATCAATTCTTACGACCCTTCTGGCTTATCCGATTAGGTTTGTTTATATACGACTTATTGGGACATAGCCGTGATTTCAAGCGATCTAAAGCCATTTATTTTGATCCAACCAAAACTGATAATCCGTTAAAACGCTCTATCAGAAGAGGATTTATTTACTCTGATTGTTTTGTTGATGATTCAAGACTTGTTATTGCTAATGCCTTGCGAGCACAGCACTTTGGCGCATACATTGCTACCAACGTAAAATGTATACACGCGCAACGCACCCAAGATTTTTGGGAAGTGAAACTACACAATATGACAACGGGGACTAGCTGTGTTGTCAAAGCGAGATCGCTTGTAAATGCAGCAGGACCTTGGGTAGAAAACGTTATTAATCATGTTTTACATATTCCAAGTCAAAATCACATCCGTCTTGTGAAAGGCAGTCACATTATTGTTCCCAAAATGCATGAGCGTGAGCAGTCTTATGTTTTGCAGCATAAAGATGGCAGAGTGGTATTTGTTATACCTTATCTAAAACAGTTTACAATGATTGGAACAACGGATGTAGAATTTTCAGGTGATCCACACCATGTTAATATTGATATGCAGGAAAAAGAATATCTTTGTGAAATTGTCAGCGAATATTTTCATCATCCTGTTAAATCAGAGCAAATAATTCATTCCTGGTCTGGTGTAAGACCATTAGTGGAGGATCATGCGACTAGTTTGTCTGCAATGAATCGTGGATACAAGCTAGAAATTAACACAGACGCAAAAAACGCCTTACCTTTAATCAATGTCTTTGGTGGCAAATTAACGACTTACCGCATCGTTGCTGAAAAAGCTGTTGATATGCTTTGTCCCTTTTTCATTCACTGTGGTGATGCTTGGACCGCTAAGCGCCCATTACCCGGGGGAGATTTGCCCGAAGGAAACTTTAGGACATTTTTAGAGCAGCTAGCTTCTGATTTTAATTGGTTACCATCAGCTTTACTCATTCGATATGCACAAAAGTACGGCACTCTTACTTATTCATTTTTAGCAGAGGTTAAAAATATTTCAGATCTTGGAAACGATTTAGGGCATGGCTTGTATGAAAAAGAAGTCATATATCTTATACAAAAAGAATGGGCCAGAACAGCGGATGATATATTAACCAGAAGAACTAAGTTGGGGTATTTCTTTTCAAGCACCGAAAAAGAAAAATTAGCGTTGTGGATGAAAGAGAATCTTAATAAATATACCTCCACCCTACTAGCTCTGAAGTAGTGTCATGGGATGATACTTCACCGCCATCCTAGCCGGTAAAATCCCCACGCCAAGACCCAATAAAACAGAAACCGGTATTCCCACGAACCAAGAAAACCATTGCCAATAATAAGTGATGTTTAATTTTGAGATAATGACATAAGCCAAAGCTTGTCCAACCAAAATTCCGCCTAATCCCCCTGCAACACATAGACACATTGTTTCGCGTAAAAATTGACCAGCAATTTGACGCGATGTTGCGCCAAGCGCTAGGCGCAAACCAATTTCTTTCTTGCGTTCATCCATTAAAAGAAATAATAAATTGAGTATTGACACAATGCCTAATAATAAGGTGACCCCTGCCACCATGGCCAAAACGTTCAATGTTAAGGAGACTTGCTGAAAAAGCATTTTTTGAAATATCAAAGCATCTTTAAAAAAGAGTCGCATGTTGCCTAAAAGGGGCGTTAATAAAGTCTTTAAGTGATTCTCAGAACCCACGAGATCTTCGGATGTGCCTTGTACAATAAAAGTATCAATGGCCACGCTATTATTAAAGCGACCAACCAAATTCAAATCCATAAAAATAGCCTGGTTTACATCAAAATCTAGCAAAGGATTAAACTCTACCTCTTGGATAACCCCCACAACCGTAAAAAAATGACCATCAATGTCAATCATGCTGCCAACAACGTCACTTCCCTCATCGGTTAATTTTGTGGCTATTTTTGATCCCACCACAATAACCTTGTCTTGACTATCAAGTGGATGTAAGTATCGGCCCTTAGCAAGAGGCCATTGCATCACTGAAAATAGTTGCGGGGTCGAAGCGACAACACCTGAATCAAGAGACTTCAAGTCAAACTGCGCTTTCACATTTAATGAAAGATAAGGTATTAAAGTATATGCCTTTTGAAAATGATGACAAAACTGCGAAACTTGATTATAGGATAAAAACAAGTCTGCAGATTTACGTTCAACTGCCGACATCGGAATCACGGTCATCATAAATCGTGAACCGCCATATTTTTTAAGGATCTCTTCACTATTTTTTGTGACAACCCCTTTGATGGCCACTAAAGCGCAGATAGCACTCACACCCACCATGATTCCAATTAAGCTAAAAATAAATCGGGTGCGATAATATTTAAAAAGAGAAAGCACATCGGTTAGCCAATGAGGGATCATATTAAACGATCTCATTCAGTTGAAAAACATTTTGGCAACGATTCGCTACAGTATCATCATGTGTCACCATCACTAAAGCAAAATGACATTGCTGTTGCAATGAGAATAGTAAATCCAAAACTTCTGCTTTGGTTTTAGCATCAAGTGCACTGGTTGGTTCATCGGCAAGGAGAATTTTAGGTTGGCCAATCATAGCCCTTGCTATGGCAAGTCGTTGTTGCTGGCCACCGGATATTTGATGAGGATAACGATTGGTGAGTTCCTCTAATCCCAGGGCTCGCATCCATTTCAATGCTTGCGTTGCTGCTTCATTTTTAGAGACTCCTCGGTAATGCAAAGGCAAAGCGCAGTTCTCTAAACACGTATAGTGGGGAATTAATAAATGCGATTGAAACACAAAACCAAACAATTGATTGCGAAGGGAAGCTTTTTGAAAATGTGTGTAATGACTAACGTCTTTGCCTTCAATAAGATATTGTCCCGAACTTGGTGAATCAAGCAGCCCCAATATGCTTAGTAACGTCGTTTTTCCGGAACCCGATGGTCCAATGATAGCCAAGGAATCATTTGATTTAATATCAAAATTTAATTGATGAAGAACAGCCTTTTCTCGCTGTGGAAAAAATTTTGACACACCAACCAATTTAGCTATGAACGACAATGCGATCTCCTAACTTTATGCCTTGTGTCACCACGACATAATTGTTTGAAGTATCGCCAACTTCAATTTTTTGTTTTTGATGATTTTTTTCATCAACAACCACATCCACGAAGGCTTCACCATTCTCATAAACAACGGCAAGTTTAGGTACAAAAATCCCCTGCAATGCAGGTTTTGTTAATTTAACACTCGCAGACATACCGAGCAATATCTTCTCTTTTAACTTTTTATCAAGAACTTCAACTTTGATTTTAACGTCAAAACTAGCCGCTTGTTGATTGGAAGATCCTTTATTGATCATGACGTTAATATCATGAATTTGACCTTTCATTTTAATATCTTGTAAAGCCAGAATAGAAATCTGCGCACTCTGTCCTTTATGGATCTTCACAATATCAAATTCATCTACTTTAATTTGTACATACAGTTGATCGCTATCTGCGACTAACCCTAATGCTTGATTTTCTTGGAACGACGTCCTTTGATGCGATAAGCCCCAATTGTCTTTACTTTCTTCATGACGCATGGGAGGAAGAAAAACACCTGTCAAAGGTGATCTTATGGTTAAAGCTTCAATCTTATCTGTTAAGATTTTTACCTGACGCTGACTTTGTGCTTCCTTCATTTGCGCTAAAGTAACATATTGCTCTGAGCCCTTTTTTTGCACTTGCGCTAAATTCTTTTTCGCATGTTCATAATGATGCAAACTATCTCTGTGAATACGTGCGTCTTGAGAATATTCTTCCTTGGAGACAATGCCTGCATCAAACAGCTTTTTAGTTTGTTCATAACGACGCTCGGCGTGGTTATATTCTTGTTCTGCCCTGTCGAGATTATATTGTGCTTCAACCATTTCACTGCTAGTTTGCCAATGTTTTAATTTTTCCAAATGTTGCGTATTTTCCATGAGCTTCATCTTTTCTTCGGCAAGACGTGCGGTGAGATCATTAGATGCAAACTCAAATAGCACTTGATCCTTTTGCACTGCTTCGCCAAAGTTGACATATCTTTTTGTGATGACGCCATTGGCCGGACTGATGATTTCCGCAACAACACCCGGAACGAGGCTTCCGGTATATTGCAAAGGTTTTTGATCTATTTCTTTTTGTTCAACAACATAAATTGAAGTTTCCTCA
>CAYXVT010000002.1:38128-38467 GCA_964468105.1 Uncultured Candidatus Berkiella sp.
ATAACAAATCCAATTGTCAACATCAAAAAACAAGTAAGCCATTTCATGCTAGCCATTTCCTTGTCAATACTCCTGCACTAAATTCCACATTCGCCAAGATATCTAAATACGCTATCTCAGCTGATTTAACTTGCATTTGGGCATCATGCAATTTTTCACGAAGAGAGGCCACCTCAAACATTGAGGTTCTGCCTGCTTCTAATTTCATCAAAGCATCATCATAATTTTTTTGCGCTAATCTTAATTGTTGTGTTGAGAGTGCCAGCTGTTGCTTTTTAAGTTCCACCTTTTCAAGCAATCCTTGAGCAAAAGTAACGAGCTGTTTTTGATGATGCAAAT
>CAYXVT010000002.1:38477-38849 GCA_964468105.1 Uncultured Candidatus Berkiella sp.
CAGACTCAATTTTTTCTTGTTCCACTTTTGTGGCTAAGGTTTGGTGATATCGCGCATCTTTTCCTGATATGGGAATGCTTAATAATAAATGTGCGGAATAGTTCCCATTTTTATGAATAAAAGGTGCGTTATAAATATTGTCATCATAGATATCTTGTACGGGGCTATTGTTTCCATAAACATGGTAACGCCCCATTGTCAGGTCTCCTCTTAAACGTAAATCAACAAGCTGCTGATCCTTGGCAACGATTAACTGTGAATTTAATCTTTCCTTATTTAAATCCAAAATTTTAGTTTCAATATCATTTTCTAATACGACTTGGATAAACTCTTTTTTATCCATGTTAAATGCGTCTTTTAATCCACCAATGG
>CAYXVT010000002.1:38859-40703 GCA_964468105.1 Uncultured Candidatus Berkiella sp.
GGCTTTAGTGCAATATCTTCATCGCCTTCCCAGCCTATCGTTTCTTTGAATTCCCTCATGGTTTGATGATATGAAAATTGCGCATTTGCTAAATAGCTTTTAGCTTGACTGATTTGTAGCAACGAAGAGGTTAAATCAGTTTCAGGAGCGCGCCCCACATCAACCTTTACTTTGAGACTGTCATAAAATCTTTGTGCTTGCTGCAACCATCTTTCTTGTGATGCGACATTTTCTGCGGCCAACATTAACGCATGATAATTTATAATAACATTGTAAATAATTTGGCTGGTTGCTTGCTTGAGTAATAATTCTTGAATGTCATTTAAGACGCGACTATTTTCAATTGGCCATTTATTAACGACTTTTTTCCGTCCTTGGATAAGCGGTTGCTCAACAACCACATGAACAGCACTACCGGTTTTACGTTGATATTGTTCATAGCCATAATTTTGTTCAGTAAATATTTCAAGCTGTGTTCCAATTGGCGTTACCATCCTTAAAGAAGGGTAAGCGTGGATTTTATTTTCAACAAAATCTTCATTGAAATAATCTTCATGCTGGGTCGTCAAACTCATATTAAAAGAAAGCTGTGGATTAAATTTTTGTTTTAATATTTTAAGTTCATGTAAACGAACCGTTTTATCAAGCAAGGCTGCTTTTAGTTGAAGATTATTATCAATTGAATAAGCGATGGCTTGTTTTAAATCCATCGTGATAGCAAAAGTAGTGTTCGTGAAGATTGCTAACAACACGATGCTAATGGTTTGCCATAAACGATAAGATTTAGTCACAACTTAGTATATATCCACAATAAGAGCTGGACGGAGTATATACCTTTAAAGGCTGGAAATTAAGCTGTTGGTTGGACTACCTGGTTAGCCAAAACAAATAAATCCTCACGCTGCCCCATCACATAATCTAAGGCATTGCTAGCCTCTTCTTCTGTTATCTCAAAGGAATCTAATAAAGCTTGGGGTAATTGCGTACTATCCCCATCGCCTAAACCATGACGTTTTAATAATCTGGTTGCAAGCAACACAAGATTAGGATAGGCAGCATACTCATTTAGGTAATTTTCGTCATGATGAAATCTGACAGCCGTAATTATTTCTGGCGGCAATTGCCAAGCTTGCATCAACCAAGCGCCTATCAAGTCATGACCCGCCCCCAATACATAATGCTCAATTTGCCTAATATTCACATCAGGGTTTGCAACAACATAACGGTTTAGTAATTGAAAGTGTGGGGGAAAGACTTGCGCTAATAGCAAATGGCCAAAGTTATGGAGTAACCCGCCTAGATAGGCTAATCCCAGTATCGGGCGCTTTTGGATGGGTATTATCTTAACCAAAGTCTCAACTAAAACCGCACAACAAATCGCAAAACGCCAATATTCTCGTAAACCCAATGGCCCATCAGGTGAGACTTGCATTGAACGTCCAAGCACTATACCTAAGGCTAAATTCATCACTAATTCAAAACCAAGCACTTTAACAATAGCGCTTTCAATTGAATTGATTTTCCCCGCATAACCATAATAGGGTGAACGAGCCCAGCTCATAAGCTGCGCTGAAAGACTAGGATCTTTTTCAATGATTTGTGCAAGATCATGTGAGGTGGCATTAGGATCAAATCGTAATTTCAATATTTGACCAGCTATCACAGGCATTGCAGGCAATTCTATGGTTTGGTCCACGCGTTGTTTTATACGCAAAGGCGTTAATTTTTTGATAGTGGCACTCACCCCACCTTCGGTTTTTTTCAATTGAGACAATTGCGAAACGGGAAATCCCAAATGAATAGGTTGGGATTGTTGGTGAAATGCCATAAAGACATCTCGCTTC
>CAYXVT010000003.1:0-17265 GCA_964468105.1 Uncultured Candidatus Berkiella sp.
TTCGTGATCCCCAAGAAACGCACGGTCATTTGGTTTGCCAAAGTTACCAATAGCATAAGTTTCTTTATTTGCTAATTGTGCAATTTCTTCTGCTTTTTTACTGATTTCTTTATCCTCACTCAATCTGTACTTATCCAAAATCCCTTTCATTATATTTAATACATCTTCACGTTGTTTTTTCACATCATCTGTATTGATGTTACTCGATCCAGGGAACCAATTTGCCGCCTCTTTGTTTACTAATTGAAGTCTCGCTATATACCCATTTAAATATTTCATAATCTTAGCTTTTTCTTCAGCGGCTAACTCTTCTGCCGTAGGACCTTTCTTACTCATGGTGAATTCCTCTCATTTACAAATAAAATATCTGCCTCCATTATAAGTCAGTCGGCAACCCAATAATAGTTGTGCATATCATCAGTGCATTGAAACTTTTTAAACTTTAATAGGTCTAATTAATAAAGAATGGGCAGCATTTTACGTGTTGGTTCACGTAAAAGATGACTTAATAGCTGTTCTTGATAGGAATTATTTATGAGCACAGGCGAGTTAACCCCGCAGCAAAAAGATGAGCAGGCTGCTCTTAAGAAAAAAGAAGAACTAGAGCAAGCTAGGCTAAAAGGCGAACAAGCCTATGGCCCTGATGCTAAATTAGGTGCAATACCTGAAGCAGGGGAAGTAGCTACGGATACGGTAGACGCCATACCTGAAATAGGGAATAAATCTGGTGAAGAGTTATTAGGAGCAATGATCGCATGGATTATTGCGATGTTACTGTCACTTTTTGCAGAGGGAGCTAATAAAGCAAGAAGAGAAGTAGCCATAGCTGAGTTTAAAAATATGGCGCCGCAATTAAAGGCAATGGCAAATCTTGTTGATGACAAGAAAAAACTCGATGACAAGATTGTCAATTTTGAAAAGAAAAATCCAAAACCGCTAACAGAAAGCCAAGATGCGCAATTGTCTCAAATGAAAGAACAATCTCAAGCTATGCAATATGGTCTTGATGCTTATCAAAGGCATCTTCAAAATGTCGCGAATACCAAATTTGCCAGAAATGACAAAAAGGAACATAAAGCATTGGAAAGTATAGCAAAAGCTGAGGTTATTCAAGGACAGGCGATGAAGGCAAAAGCGGCTGCAGGAACAGATCAAAAAATGGCAAATGAAGCGGATAAGATAATTCAACAACAACAAGCTATCATTGACGCTGCAAAAAAGAAACTCGAACAAGTCAAAGAAAGCAAAGTTAAACTTGAAGGACAAACAGCGCAAATCGATGGAAAAGCAGAAGGCATTTCTCTTGGGGAGCATAAAAAAGAGGTTGAAGCTATTGGCAAAGCGACACAGAAGTCTTCCACTGCCAAAGAAAGCCAAGATCCTGTTGATGCTGTGCTTAGTGCAAAATCCCCACATATGGTAGGGATTCAATTTGAAGGAAGTCGTAGAAAAGAACCTAGTAAACTAACAGAACCTCCTCCCCCTAAAGAAAGTAGCACTAAGAAATTGCGTTAAGATTCATTGTCCCGTCACTTTATTCATCCTAAAATAGCCCTTAAACACATGACTTGGGTGAATTTGCGCAGGCAACACCGCATAAATTCAAAATGGGAAGAGTATTATGAAATTACCCTCTATTGCGATCGCCTGGTCAACCGGTATTGCCATATTTTCGATGTTTTTTGGTTCAGGCAATGTGGTTTTTCCGCTGCTGTTAGGGAAAATGACGGGGGAACAGATCCCTTGGGCATTGGTGGGGCTCACCATCACCGCGGTTGGAGCGCCTTTATTAGGTTTGTTGGGTAGTGTGTTATTTGAAGGGGATTGTAAAAAATTCTTTTTTCGAATTGGTGCCATCCCTGGCTACATTACCGTTATTCTGCTTCTTGCTTTACTTGGGCCTATTGGTGTGATGCCGCGCTGTTTTATTGTTTCTTTTGGCGCAGTGCAACCTTACTTTCCTGATTTGAGTTTAACGGTATTTAGCATCATTGCCGGGCTTGTTACCTTAATACTTATTGTTAAGCGTGATTTTATTATTCCTATTTTAGGCTATGTATTAAGTCCGATGCTGATACTAACATTAATCATTATTATTGCAGTCAGTATTTTTACGCCTGGACTATTACCAACGAGTCACCATACGCCGCTTTTAGCAATCAAAGAAGGATTAGCCGTTGGTTACGACACCATGGATCTGCTCGCATCCATTTTCTTCTCAGTGAGCATTTGGATGTTATTAAAAGAGAAACTCAATATAACCAACGAGAGTGAGGTCAAAAAGAAAGTCGTTCCGACCTATATCTTTGCCAGTTTAATTGGTGGTGGATTGTTAGGCCTGATATACGTTGGTTTATGTTATAGCGCCGCTATTCATCATCAAGCCCTTATCGGCGCTGTTCCAGAACAAGTTTTAGCAAGTTTGGCTCTTCATTTATTAGGTCCTAAATTAGCGCTTGTAGCCAACATTGCCATTGCGTTGGCATGCATTACCACCGTGATGAGTTTAGCGGTTGCCGTTGTTGATGTTATTCATGTTGAGATTATGAACACAGAGATAGGCGCGAAAATACCTTTTAGTTACCATTGGATGATGTTTATAACGATGATGATTACAGTTATTTTTTCAACCATTGGCTTTACATCAATAATGGCGTTTTTGCACCCTATTATGGAGATTATTTATCCGGCTGTTATTGTGCTGACAATTTGCAATATTCTCTATAAATTATATGGGTTTTCTTATGTTAAATTGCCGGTCTATGGAACGATGGTTGCGATGATAGGATGGAAATTGGTAACCATGTAAATACACTAATATACATCATGATGTCTTGACCCGATTAAGTTAGTTCGTTACAATCTAGCGAGATTTAAATTAGTGAGAAGTAGTTTATGACAACAAATGGCACTCAGATTAACGAAAGAGATAAAAGAGCAAAAGAAAGGGAAGCTAAAAAAATAGCTGAAGCTCAAGAAGCAGCTAGATCAAAATTAACAATAATGCAAAGAGCTGCGCTTCAAAAACCAATACTTGATTCTGAAGAAAAAGCTAAAGCCGAAGCCGAAGCAAAAGCAAAAGCCGAAGAAGAAAAAGCGAAAGCCGAAGCGCATGCTAAAAAACCACCCATCATTGAAGCCAAAAAAGCCGTTTTAACTGAGGAAGATAGACAGAAATTTTTGCTAGCACTCAGAGTAAAGTTGTTCAGTGGTTTAGAAGAAAAATTTAAAGATAAGAATGTGTGGGATCTGTCGCCTGAAAAAGAAATAAAAGATCCAAAGATTAGTACTTTTAAAGTTGTAAATAAAAAGGGTGATGCAGGTTGTCAAATGACAATGAATCAAGAAGAAGCTAAGTTTAAACTTGCTTCGGCTAGTGATGATTCATATGAAGCCGCCAAAAACTGTCTTGATTCCTATCTTGAATCCTATGAGGAATGGCGAAAACTTGATCCTAAATACCAAAAGGAAGATAGAGATCTTATTTATGATTTGACAGTTTATAATGAGTCTCACATCAAGCCGTTCTTAGAGAAATTAGGTGATCTTAATCTCACTAAAATAACGATTATTGATGCATTGGGATCAAAAAAAGTGATTACCGATCCTGAACAGATCGCTAGTTATAAAAGCAAACCACCGGTAAACAGTACACCAAAACTAATTTAAGAACGAATCATGAGAAAAGGGATTTTCAAAGCCACATTTTTTAGTGTGGCATTAGTCGCAAATGTCTGTTTCGCAGAACCGTTATTAATTGATATCAAAGTGACAGGGGGGGTACAATCCCCTCTGTTTGAACCTCAACATTTCCAGTTTGATGTAGGCCAAGATTATCTCTTGGTTATTACCAATCCAAGTGTAGATAGTATTGCCTTTCAATATGACACCTTTGGCCAGAAAGTCTTCACCAGATCGATTTATGGCACATCCAGCATGACTCAAGATAGCATTGTGATTAGTGGTAATTCCAAAGTGCAGTGGCATTTTAGTCCGCAGGTAGCGGGGGAATATACCTATTACGCTGTGAATGCGGGTCTGAACATGCGTGGGACGCCTGGAAAAATTACGGTTAAAAAGACTGAAACACCTGCTCCCATGAATGTTTCTCGAAGTGATGCAGATAAGCTTATAGAAGCTAAGCAAGTCGAAGGCGATAAAGAAACGAAGCCTGATGAAGTTAAGAAGAATTCCAGAAAATCTAATTTTTAATGTAGGGTGGGCAAAGCTTTTAGCGTGCCCACCATCAATGAATCGGTGGGCACGCTAAAAGCTTTGCCCACCCTACAACGATGATATGGCCGTATAATTATACTTTTAAAGAAGCAGGCGGTTGACGCAATTCTTTTATGATTCTCAACTTTTCTAAGCCAAGCAACAGATAATAGGTGATATCAATTTGCCACCATTTAAATCCTTGTCTAGCACTAGCAGGGTAGAAATGATGATTGTTATGCCAACCTTCACCAAAACTCAGTAATGCGAGAAAAAGATTGTTTCTGCTATTGTCGGAAGTTTCGTGAGGTTTTGCACCAAAACAATGCGACAATGAATTGATTGTAAACGTTGCATGAAAAACGCATACCGTTGAAATACAAAAGCCCCAGACAAAAAGTTGTAATCCATTAGTGCCCAAGCTTGGATGAGCAACACTGAGATATTGGCCTAGAGTGTATAAAGTAACGCCAAATAAAATAGGGACGATGACGTCATATCTATCTAGAAAGCGAAGCTCTGGAAAACGATTAAAATCTTGGATCCGTTTAGGATCATGATGAAAATATTTTTTAGATAAGAACCAACCGAAATGACTCCACCAAAAACCGTGTTGAACAGGTGAATGAGGATCAGCTTCTTTATCAGATACTAAATGATGATCTCTATGGTGCGCTGCCCACCAAAGTGGACCTCTTTGGATGGCAGTTAAGCCAATAACAGCAAAAATAAATTGCCAGAAACGATTGGTTTTAAATGTTTTGTGCGAGAAAAAACGATGGTAAAAGCCAGTAATAGCAAACACTCTTAAACCATATAAAAACAAAGCTGTCCCTAATGCAAAAGCACTATAGCCAACAAAAAATGCCCCGAGGCAGGCTAAATGTATGATCATGAACGGAATAATACGTGCCCAGTCGATTTCATTAGGACCGGTATGTACAGGGGTTGCGTTATTATCAATCCATCGCAAAGGTAATTGCGAGATTTGATATAGTATGGATGCGAACTTATTTGTTAAATTCATTTACACTTCAGGGAATTAGTTAAATTTCAAGTAGGTGCATTATAAGGCAAAGCACAGCATTTGACACACGTTTTATGCAAAGTGTTAGTCAATGGAATCAATAACCGTTAAATTTTGGTTAATTCTTAGGCAATTTGCCCAATCATCTCTTCATTAACCCATTTATAGAGCGTTTGAGCCGCGAACATAGGAATTTCTTCTTCTGGAAGAATATCCATGAGGCACTCACAGATCTCACCAAAGGGTTTTCCTTCTAAGACAGCTAACACCATTTTATCTTCGGCTGGTGAACAAGACTGAAAAAGACTTCTTAAGCCTTTGCGCCAAAATAACCAGCGAACAGGAACAGGTTGAGCGATAGGTTGACGAGGTGGCTTTTCATTTTCAATGTCTTGCCATAATTGTGGGGTATCCCAATTAAAAGCAAAAGTGATAACCGACGGATGAAATTGAAATTGGAGATCTGGCCAATCTTCCATTGCAACAGCTGACAAAGAAGCGGGCGTTACGATGTCGCAATCTTTGGCATCAGTGGTATAGCTTACAGCCCATTCAAATAGAGCCATTTCGGAAAACACAAGGGAATCACTAAAGGGCTTCGTTTGTGCCAGAAAATGACTAAAATGTTGCCCAAAATATCTAACCGAAAAATGCTCCGACGGATATTGATTTAAATAAAGATGGAAAGCTTCTTCAAAGCCATCATCTCCAAGTAAAGTATGCGTCTTAGGATAATCGAGCTTTAGGATTTCCATTAATCGAATTCGATAGGCATCAAAATAGACTTTTAATCTTTTTTCGGCGCTTAATTTTTTATCACTAACAATTTCAGGCAAAACAAGAGTACTGCCATTGATTAAATAGTTTTGAAATTGAATCTCTAGTTCTTTAAGCGCTTGCATATTCCACCTGGAAAACGTCATTAGCAATTTGTTTGGCTTGCCCAAGTTCTTTTAATAAAACAGGTAAAGGAGGGATATGATCATCACGTTCTATCATCGTTGAAACGTTACCAAAGATTTTTAAAGCTTTAGCATAGAGATCCCAAACAGGCGAAATAATAGGATGATCGTGGGTATCAATAATGTGATCACCGTTATTGGTATGACCTGCTAAATGGAACTGTTGAACACGATTTTTAGGGATACCAGCAAGATATTCTTCTGGATCAAATCCATGATTAAAGGCGCTGACATAGATGTTATTAATATCAAGAAGGAGTAAACAATCAGCTTGATCAGTCATTTCCCGAATAAAATCCCACTCGGTCATTTGAGAGCTGGTAAAGGTAATATAAGTTGATGCATTTTCAATTAAAATTTGTCTTCCAAGAAAATCTTGTGCTTGCTTAATTTTGGAGACAACATGTTTAAGCGCTTCTTCTGTGCAGGGTAATGGCAGCAAATCATGCATGTTTTTTTGTGAGACGCCTGTCCAACATAAATGGTCGGAAATCCAATGCGCATTTACTCTATTTGCTAGATCCTTTACTTGCTGAAGATAATTTTTGTCTAAAGGATCAGTGCTACCCAGTGACATGGAAACACCATGCATAACAATAGGGTAGTTTTCTTTAATTTGATCGAGGTAATAGAGCGGTTTACCGCCAGGAACTAGATAATTTTCAGTTATAATTTCAAACCAATCGACGGCTGGTTTTTGATCAATGATGTCTTGATAATGATCTGTTCTTAAACCTAATCCAAAACCAAGGTAAGATAAGTCGTTTGACTCTTTTTTTGTACTTCGCATGGAGATCACTTGAGGGTTTGAAGTAGAAAAGCCTAAGGCAATAAACAGAGTTTATTGCCTTAGCCGGTATAGAAAGGTTTAGTCAACGACTGAACCGCCTGTACCTGTGCATTCACTTCTGGTCATATATGACCAACCATTGCCTTTGCAACCATTGCGACCTTTGCAAGAATTGTCTGGTGTAGCACATTCGCTTGAGCCTTTGCACGCATTAGAACCTGCGCACTTAACTAAAGCTTCATGAGATTCACCACACATTGTGGAACAACCTGTTGCAAAGAGTGCAGCTGCAGCAGCAGCGAGAGCTAGAGCTGTTTTGGACGTCCGTTTCATCTAGAAACACTCCTGAATGGTGTAATAGTTAGTACTAAGTCTGAATACTAAGTATAAATAAGTTTCTCATTTACACAAGCAACCTATTTGAACACTTCTGTATTCATTTAAAGAATATGACAATATAATCGCGTAATTACAAGGGATTAATAAAAATTTTTCACAGAATGAGAATAAATTTGTAATCTATTGGTTGGATTGCTGCCAGAATGCTATAATTAAATTCTTTACTATTAAAGAATCATAAGCTTAAGCAGTCATAACCCGCCAAGTTAAACCCTTAAAGTAATTAATCTATCATATTCGGGATAAAATTCATGAATCCTAATTATCTTGATTTTGAACAACCTATTGCAGAGCTGGATGCAAAAATCGAAGCCCTTAGGTTAGTTGGCTCAGACAGTGAGATTAACATAGGTGAAGAAATCACCCGTTTACAGGCTAAGAGCCGCGAACTAACTGCCAGTGTTTTTAAAAATTTAACCGCTTGGCAAATAACGCAGCTTGCTCGTCATCCATTACGACCCTATTCACTTGATTATATATCCAGAATTTTTACCGATTTTGATGAGTTGCATGGGGATAGAACTTTTGCAGACGACCATGCCCTGGTTGGAGGCATCGCTAGACTTGACGATACCCCTGTCATGATTATTGCACAGCAAAAAGGTCGAGATACCAAAGAGAAAATTTATCGTAACTTTGGCATGTTGCATCCAGAAGGCTACCGCCGAGCAAAACGATTAATGGAAATGGCGGAAAAGTTCTCTTTGCCTGTTATCACCTTTATTGATACGCCAGGCGCTTATCCTGGCATTGATGCTGAAGCGCGAGGTCAAAGTGAAGCGATAGCCCGCAATCTATTTGATATGGCAAAACTCAACACGCCTATCCTTGCTGTTGTGATTGGAGAGGGCTGTTCAGGGGGCGCTTTAGGTATTGGCGTTGGGGATAGGGTATTAATGCTGCAATATAGCTATTATGCCACCATCTCCCCTGAAGGTTGTGCCACCATTTTGTTTAAAAGTGCTGAGAAGGCTTCTGAAGCTGCCGAGATTATGGGAATTACCGCTGAGCGTTTGCTTGCTCAAGGGTTGATTGATGGCATTATCCCAGAACCGCTTGGTGGTGCTCATCGTGATATCGAGAAAATGGCTGCTACGCTTAAAACGCATCTTCTTACTAACTTGAAGCTGATGAATACGCTTCCTAAAGATAGATTAGTGGATTTGCGTTACAAACGCTGGATGGCACTGGGAGAAGATTAGAAAGTTTACCTCGATCATGGCTAACTGATCTGTTCCCCTCTCCCCTTTGAGGATTTGCCGAAGTGGTTTGAAGGTTTTTGGGAGAGGGGAACAGAATCAATCGCACGCTGAAAGAAGATTTATGTCAATCATTCATAGTATCCTTGCAAAGTGGCTTCAAAACCACGCTACTCAACAATCCCTCATTGTTGCCTACAGTGGGGGCCGCGACTCTCACGTTTTGCTGCATGCTCTGTGGCAACTACAATCAGAACATAACTTTAATCTCAGTGCTGTGCATGTTAATCACAACTTACAACCTGATGCTAAACGTTGGGAAGTGCATTGTAAGGAAATTTGTGAAAGTTATGGAATTGCATTTCTTGCTTTATCATTACATTTAACTATTAAGAAGGGTGAAAGTCTGGAAGAGGTTGCGCGTCTGGCACGATATGACGCTATTGCCGAGATCATGACAGAAAATGATCTTTTGTTAACGGCACATAGCCAAGATGATCAGGCAGAAACCTTTATGCTTCAATTGATCCGCGGTGCAGGCTTAAAAGGGTTAGCCGGTATTTCAGAAAAGAAGACTTTAGGTATAGGCACGTTGGCAAGACCTTTACTGAATGTAAGTCGCTCAGGTATAGCAGAATATGCACAAAAGCATCAATTGTCTTTTGTTGAAGATACTTCAAACAGTAATCTACGTTTTAGGCGTAATTTTTTACGCAAAAAGATATTCCCTGAACTAGAAACCGTAAACCCCAGTATTTCCAATTGCATTGCACGTAGTGCGAAACATTGCCAGCAAGCAAATGCGCTATTGACTGAATATATAAAAGAAGAACTTGCTCAGTGTATTGGTGACAACCAGGCTACTTTAAATGTTGATGCGCTACGCTCGCTCACACCACTGAAGCAGGCATATGTACTAAGGCATTGGCTGGCTGAGCAACAGGTAAGATTACCTTCTCAGGATAAGTTTCAAGAGTTGGTCCAACAAATGCTTTATGCCAAAGAAGATGCTGTGCCGTGTGTTAGCTTGGGTGCATGGCAAATAAGACGATATCAAAACTGTTTATACCTTTGTGAAAACAAGACAACACCTCTTCTTCATCCAGTGTCATGGCATTTAAAAGAGAAAATCGTTTTAAATGATGGTTCATCTTGGCAAGCAACCCTCATCAAGGGTAAAGGGATTAAAAAATCTAGATTGTCAGCACAGATACTTAATATCACCCCTCGGCAGGGGGGAGAACGGGTTCGGCTCCAGGGGCATAAAAATTCAAGGCCACTCAAAAAAATATTACAAGAAAGGGGACTACCTTATTGGTTGCGGAGCAACATACCTCTTTTTTATAATGCAAAGGAACTAGTGGGGGTTGGGTCCCTCTTTATTTGCGAGGGCTGGCAGGTAGAGAATTCAGAAGAAGAAGGGTGGTTAATTGAGAATAATTAAAAAGTAAGATAACTTAGTAATAGTCTTGGTAATTACATGTTGTTTCTGTTATTATGTCTTCCCGTCCTATTGCTCTTTTCAACGGTAAAATCTTAAAGAATTAAAAGGTTATTCAATGACGCGCTTTATATTTGTGACGGGTGGCGTAGTCTCCTCCCTTGGTAAAGGCATAGCTGCCGCTTCTCTTGCTTCCATCCTGGAATCACGTGGTTTCACTGTGACTCTTCTTAAACTCGATCCTTATATCAATGTTGATCCAGGAACAATGAGTCCTTTTCAACATGGTGAAGTATTTGTTACTCAAGATGGCGCAGAGACCGATTTAGATTTAGGGCACTATGAACGCTTTGTACGCACGACTATGTCGCGTAAAAGCAATGTCACCACGGGCAGTATTTATGCCGAAGTGATACAAAAAGAAAGGCGTGGTGATTATTTAGGTGCGACAGTACAGGTAATTCCCCATATTACCGATGAAATTAAGCATAAAATAGCTATAGGTAGTGATGGATTTGATGTTGCATTAGTTGAAATTGGCGGAACGGTTGGTGATATTGAATCCTTACCCTTTTTAGAAGCCATTCGTCAATTGCGATCTGAGTTGGGCGTTTCTCGTACGCTCTTCATACACTTAACGTTGGTACCTTATTTACCAACAGCTGGTGAAATAAAAACCAAACCAACGCAACATTCGGTCAAAGAACTCCGATCAATCGGTATTCAACCAGATATTTTAATTTGTCGCAGTCAATGTGATTTACCAGACAGTGAGCGCAGTAAAATTGCCTTATTTACCAATGTTGAAGAACGGGCCGTTATCACTTCTGTTGATTTGCCAACGATCTATCAAATTCCACAGGAATTGCATCGTCAACACCTTGATCAAATTGTTATCGAAAAATTTGGCTTACAAGCAATCGATGCAGATTTATCAGATTGGGCTGAAGTGGTTAGAAAATTAAATCATCCTGAAACAGCCGTGAAGGTTGGGTTGATAGGCAAATATGTCAATTTAGTGGATGCTTATAAATCCTTAAATGAAGCATTAATTCACGCCGGGATCCATACGCTGACAAAAGTCGAAATAAAATATATTGAATCTGAAGAAATTGAACGTAAAGGTATTGAACTTTTAGAAGGCCTTGATGCCATTTTAATTCCTGGTGGTTTTGGCAACAGGGGTGTGGAAGGAAAAATTCTTGCAGCGCAATATGCACGGGAAAAGCGTATTCCTTTCTTAGGTATTTGTCTTGGTATGCAAACAGCAATGATAGAATTTGCTCGAAATAAAGCAGCTATGCCAAATGCCAATAGTACAGAATTTGATAAAGAAACCCCTTATCCCGTTGTTGCTTTGATTACGGAATGGATAAACACGCAAGGCAATAAAGAAATACGAGATGAGAATTCAGACTTAGGGGGCACAATGCGTCTTGGCGCCCAAGTATGCAAACTAGCCCCTGATACCAAAGCAAGATTAAGTTATGGAACCGATGTTATTATCGAAAGACATCGCCATCGTTATGAAGTAAATAATCGTTTATTAGATAAACTTGTCCAAGCAGGTTTAGTTGTGTCTGGACGATCATCCGATGAAAGCCTTGTTGAAATGATTGAAATACCAGATCACCCTTGGTTTGTTGGTTGCCAATTTCACCCTGAATTTACCTCCGCTCCAAGAACGGGTCATCCGTTGTTTATATCCTTTATTCAGGCAGCAAATGAATATAATCGGGTAAAAAAAAAAGCAATAAGGAGAGTGGAAAATGAAACTATGTCACTTCAATGTTGATTTAACGAGTCCTTTATTCCTTATCGCTGGCCCTTGTGTTATCGAGAGCGAAAGTCTTATTCTTGAAACCGCGGGTATGTTAAAAGAAATAACACAAAAGCTTCAGATACCATTTATTTTTAAGTCTTCTTTTGATAAAGCTAATCGATCTTCTATCAATAGCTTTCGCGGGTTAGGGATTGAGGAAGGATTAAGAATTTTAGAACGCGTCAAAAAAGATATTCAAGTGCCCGTTTTAACCGATGTGCATGAAGATACCCCCCTTGATGAAGTCGCAAGTGTGGTTGATGTTTTACAGACCCCCGCGTTTTTGTGCAGACAAACGAACTTTATCCAAAATGTTGCTAAAACAGGATTGCCTGTCAATATCAAAAAAGGTCAATTCCTTGCTCCTTGGGATATGCAACATGTTGTGGCAAAAGCTAAAGCAACCGGCAACCAGAACATCATGGTCTGCGAACGTGGCGCTAGTTTCGGTTATAACAACTTAGTATCTGATATGCGATCATTGGCGATTATGAGAGATACCGGATGCCCCGTTGTCTATGATGCAACCCATTCTGTGCAATTGCCTGGCGGCCAAGGTGCTTCCTCAGGTGGCCAGCGTGAATTTATCCCCGTGTTGGCAAGAGCGGCTGTCGCTGCTGGCATTTCGGGTTTGTTTATGGAAACACATCCCAATCCTGAGAAAGCATTAAGTGATGGTCCTAATGCAATGCCATTGCATCATATGCAAGAATTACTCACTATTTTAAAAGAAATTGATTTAGCGGTTAAAAAACAGCCATTACTAGAAAACTGTTTACAAAAATACATGCCCGAGAAATTTTAGATTCAAGAGGCTTCCCAACAGTTGAATGCGAAGTCACTTTAGAATCTGGTACCATTGGTAGAGCTTGTGTGCCCTCAGGTGCCTCAACCGGTTCACGTGAAGCGTTAGAGTTACGTGATAAAGACGAAAAACGTTTTCACGGTAAAGGCGTGATTAAAGCCACTCAGAATATCAATCATAAAATTGCGCCAGCGCTTGAAGGAGCAAATTGTTTAAAACAATCTGCAGTTGATAGCACTTTAATTCGATTGGATGGCACCCCTAATAAAGAAAATTTAGGTGCTAATGCTACACTTGCTGTTTACTTAGCATGCGCTAATGCAGCTGCTTTGTTTTCCAAACAACCTTTGTATAAATATTTAAACGCATTAACTGGGGGCGAGATATCCATACCGGTGCCAATGTTAAATATTCTTAACGGTGGTGCACATGCGGATAATAGTGTTGATGTTCAAGAATTTATGGTGATTCCGGCTGGGGCACCAGATTTTGCTACCGCGCTTCGATATGGTGCGGAAATCTATCACAGTTTAAAAGCGGTTCTGAAGAAAAAAGGGCTTAATACCAATGTTGGCGATGAAGGGGGATTTGCTCCTGATTTACCATCAAATGAAGCAGCTCTTGAAATGATAATGCTTGCCATTGAAAAAGTAGGTCTTATCAGTGGAAAAGAAATTTTCTTAGGTCTTGATGTTGCAGCAAGTGAACTATATAAAGATGGTATGTATCATCTGTCATCTGAAAACAAACATTTAACTTCAGAACAGTTTGTTGATGAATTAGCAAACTGGGCTAAAAATTATCCTATTATATCTATTGAAGATGGTTTAGGTGAAAACGATTGGGAAGGTTGGGCTTATTTAACGCAAGTGCTCGGTAAAAAAATACAATTAGTCGGCGATGATATTTTTGTGACTAATCCAAAAATATTTAAGGAAGCTATTGCCGGTGATATAGCCAATGCTATTTTGATTAAATTAAATCAGATTGGTACTTTAACAGAAACCATTGAAGCCATTAATTTAGCTAAAAAAGCGCATTATAATGCCATCGTTTCTCATCGTTCAGGTGAAACAGAAGATACCTTCATAGCTGACTTGGCTGTGGGTCTAAATGTTGGTCAAATTAAAACCGGCGCACCAGCACGCTCAGATAGAACGGCAAAATATAATCAGCTTTTAAGAATTGCAGAAAGTTCAAACGCTAAATACGCTGGGGTGGAAGTATTTCGTCGTTGGATTGTAAAATGAAATTTCTTACCATTTCATTAGTAATTATGCTTGTCTTGTTACAAATTAAGCTGTTTACAGGTAATGGTTCAATAGTTCAAGTTCATGGATTACAAAAAGAAGTGGCTCTGCAGCAAGAAAATGTTGAGAAATTAAAAGAACGTAATCAAACCTTAGAAGCGGAAGTGCAAGATCTAAAGCATCGTCTTGGTGCTTTGGAGGAACGTGCTCGAACGGATTTAGGTATGATACGTGGTAAAGAATCTTTCTATCAATATTCAGCCCCAGGTGAATAATGCAAGAGAAAGATTTTAAGCTTTGGGTGATTATACCTGCAGCTGGAAGTGGTCAACGATGTGGAAAGGCTATAGCGAAGCAATATCTGGAGTTCCACAATAAAACCATTATTGAACATAGTATTAGTCCTTTTTTGCGCGTTGATGCGGTGACTGAAATAGTGGTTGCATTGTCTGAAAATGATAGCACTTTTAAACAGTTACCCATTGCTAACCACAAAAAAATTCAGACCGTTGTTGGTGGTCAAACCCGAGCTGAAACTGTGTTCAATGCTTTAACCTCTTTAAAAGATAGAGCAAATCCCCAAGATTGGATCCTGGTTCATGATGGTGCAAGGCCTTGTTTGCATGTTGACGATCTTAATGCGCTTATAGATAATCTAATTAATGAAAAAGTTGGCGGTATATTAGCTTTCCCAGTTGCGGATACCCTTAAATTTGTTCGTCAAGATAATATAGCTCATACTGTTTCAAGAATGCATTTATGGCACGCCCTGACTCCTCAAATGTTCCGATATCAAATTTTATTTGAATCATTGCGAAATTGTCTAAATGATAAAATTGAAATAACAGATGAAGCTTCTGCCATTGAGCATGCAGGTTTTGAGCCTAAAATAGTAAAAGCGCAATACCCTAATCCTAAACTGACACACCCTAGTGATTTCAAACTGATTGCTTTGCTGATTCAACAAAATCAAACTGAGGAAGTCTTTGAATAATGCGTATAGGTCATGGTTATGATATTCATCGATTTGAAGAGACACCCACCAAGCAAGCTATTATTTTAGGTGGTGTTACTATTCCTTATGAAAAGGGATTAGTCGCCCATTCAGATGGTGATGTGGTTATCCATGCTATTTGTGATGCATTGCTGGGTGCTTGTGCATTAGGTGATATTGGTAAGCATTTTCCTGATACCTCTGCTCAATTTAAAAATTGTAATAGTCGTGATTTGTTGAAAGAAGTTTTTCTAAAAATTCAATCTTGTGGATATAAAATTGGTAATGTGGATGTCTCTATTATCGCCCAAGCGCCTAAAATGGCTCCTCATATACCACATATGCAAGAGAATATTGCTGCCTGCCTCCAAACCTCTATCAATCAGATTAGTGTTAAAGCGACAACAAATGAAGGACTTGATGCCTTGGGTAATAAGTTAGGAATTGCAGTACATGCTGTGGCGTTGTTAGTGAGTAAAACAGAATGAAAATTTTGCTTAGTAATGATGACGGGGTTAATGCCCCTGGTTTAGCTGTTTTAGCTGAAGCTTTATCAATACTCGCCCATATTACGGTTGTGGCGCCTGAAAGAGACAGAAGTGCAGCGAGCAATTCTTTAACCTTGGATATGCCTTTGAGGATTAAGCAACAACCTAATGGTTTTTATGCTGTCGATGGCACACCTACTGATTGTGTCCATTTAGCGATTACAGGATGGTTAGAGGAACATCCTGATATGGTTGTAGCAGGTATTAACGCAGGGGCTAATTTGGGGGATGATATCCTCTATTCGGGAACGGTGGCTGCGGCAATGGAAGGTAGGTTTATGGGATACCCAGCCATGGCTGTTTCCTTAGTCAATCAGCCAAACTATGCGCCCTCTGATAATTTTAAACATTATTCAACAGCAGGTTACATTGCTAAAAAATTAATTGAAACCATGTTGATTTCACCTTTACCAAAAGACACTATTCTCAATGTGAATGTGCCAGATATACCCTTGGCTGAGATTAAAGGCATTCAAGTCACGCGTTTAGGCCATCGCCACATTGCCGAAAAAGTCATTCCTAGCAAGGACGCACGAAATAGACCTATCTATTGGATTGGTCCAGCAGGAAGTGAACAAGATGCCGGTCCTGGTACAGATTTTTTCGCTGTCAATCAAGGATATGTTTCAATCACGCCAATCAAAATCGATCTCACTGATTATAAAGCCATGGATAATATTTCCCTTTGGGCTAAAAATATTTCGATAATTCCTTTATAATCATTTGAAAGTGCAGGCAACAGCCTGAGAATTCATCTGAGAAGGGTATAAGTGGCTTTATTTCGTCGGCTATATGACAAAGTTCTAAATTGGTCTAAACATCGCCATGCACCGTTCTATTTAGCGGGCGTCAGCTTTGTCGAATCTTCTGTCTTTCCCATCCCACCTGATGTGATGTTAATCCCCATGGTATTGAGCAAACCCTTAAAAGCATGGGAGTTTGCCGCCATCACTACCTTTTCCTCTATTTTGGGAGGTGTATTAGGTTATTTATTGGGGATGTTTGCCTTTGAGTTAATCGGCGAGCCAATGATACAGGCTTTTGGTTACCAAGAAATATACGCAAAGGTGGTGAAATGGTTCGAGAGCTATGGATTCCTTGCTGTATTCGTTGCTGGGTTCACGCCAATACCTTATAAACTATTTACCATTGGGGCTGGGGCATCGCAAATGCCTTTATTACCCTTTGTTATTGCATCTATATTTGGTAGAACGATAAGATTTTTTGTTGTTGTTTGGATCATTAAAGGCTTAGGTAAAAAATTAGAACCCATTTTAATCGAATATATCGACATAATAGCGTGGCTATTGATTGGTTTAATTGGAATAAGCACATTAATTTATTTTATTTTTTTTAGATAATATTTGCAGTTATTATTTGAAGGGCACTCAAAAATGTGGCGAAGAATTTTAGGGTATATTTCGATAACCACTCTTGTTGGTTGTGCGCAGGTTAGTGATAAGTTTTCAAATCTTGTCAATCAAGAAGCAGCCCCTGTAGTAGAAATCGGGAATTACAAACCCATCACGCATGGAACACACATTGTGCGACAAGGTGAGAGTCTTTATGAAATCGCCTGGCGCTATGGTCGTGATTATCGTGATATAGCGTTGGCAAATCGACTCTCTCCTCCCTATACAATTTATCCTGGACAAAAAATATCATTAAACGAACCCAGGAGTGGAACGTTACCTTCTGTGGCCAGAGGAACATATTCACAAAGAAAACCTTCGTTGCAAATTGAATATCCAAATGAAAAGAACAGGTCTTATACCAAGCCATCCCTAAAAGCACAAAACCAGACAAAACCTGC
>CAYXVT010000003.1:17275-20840 GCA_964468105.1 Uncultured Candidatus Berkiella sp.
AACCTGCCCAGACCAATACGCCACTCACTACGAAAGCTGAATCTAAAGGGGAATGGATTTGGCCGGTACAAGGTAAAATCATTAAACCTTATACTGCACAAGGAGTAGGTTTGAAGGGTATCGATATCGCCGGTAATTTAGGCACACAAGTGAAGGCCGCAGGTAATGGAAAAGTAGTCTATAGCGGTACAGGCTTGAGAGGCTATGGACAACTGGTCATTATTAAACATAACGAAACCTATTTATCAGCTTATGGGCATAACAGCAAGTTGTTGGTTAAAGAAGGGCAGCAGGTTACAAAAGGCCAAACAATTGCTGAAATGGGTAGTACAGATACCTCACAAGTGAAGTTACATTTTGAAATCAGGAAAAATGGACAGCCTATTAACCCCCTGAATGTACTACCAGCAAAGGCAGTATAATCAGCAAATATTTAATGGAACTTAAACTCAACAACTTTGCTCAAAGTATATATAAGTGAGTAATAGTCGAAACAATTGATTTTTAGGCGAGGCGCCAAGGGGCGATGCAACCGGAGTTTACATATTAGTAAATGAGGATTGCAAGCTCCCGAAGGCAACGAAGCATAAAATTCAAGTGTAAAGACTTAAAGTTGAGGAGTTGCCATGTTGTCTTTCGCAAAAGGTGTATCGAAGAAATTTGATTCTATTTACCAATATCTTGTTGAAATTGGCCAAATAAAGTTGCTCAGCGCCGAGCAAGAAAAGTCTCTTGCACGGCAAATGCTGGAAGGCGATAAAGCCGCTAAAAATCATCTGATAGAAGCAAACCTAAGACTAGTGGTATGCATTGCTAGACGTTATATCAACCGTGGATTACCATTACCTGATTTAATTGAGGAAGGTAATTTAGGTTTAATCCATGCAGTGGAAAAATTTGATCCTGAAAATGGAGCAAGGTTTTCAACTTATGCAACTTGGTGGATCCGCCAATCTATAGAAAGAGCGATTATGAATCAGTCGCGTATGATTCGTGTACCTGTACATTTAGCAAAAAAGCATAGACAGTTTCTTCGGGCCAAACAAAAATTAATGCAAGGCAGCGAGATAGAGCCTTCAATGCATCAAATAGCTAATGAAATGGGGATTTCTGTTCAAGCGCTACAAGAGTTAGTTGCACTGGACAGGCAAGAGGTATCCATTGATGCACCTATCAATGAAGAACAAGATATGTTTTTTGTCGAAACGATCGCGGATAATACCCATAAAGATCCTGTGGATCTTATTCAAGAGCAAGATCTTCATCATATGTTAGAATATTGGCTTTCTACTTTAAATGAAAGAGAGCTTGAGATAATTGAAAAAAGATTTGGTATTCATGGTTCAGATATCATGACCTTAGAAAGCATTGGTGAAGCAACAGAGCTGACGCGAGAACGTGTTCGACAAATTCAATTGCAAATTTTAAAACATATTCGTCGTCAATATCATTCAGTAGGGATCCATAAGGATATGTTAACGGATCTATGAGGAAGACAATAAAAAATGGAACAAAGTTTACAAGATAAGTATGCCTCCCATAATCAATGCTTTGGTTGTGGGCCGGCGAATCAAAAGGGCTTACGGATTAAAAGCATTGTCAAAGATAATGAAGTCATCGCCGACTGGCTGCCAGAAGCCTTCCCCGGCATTTTAAACGGCGGAATAATAGGAACCTTATTAGATTGTCATTCTAACTGGTCGGCAGCCTATTTTTTAATGCAGCAAAGTAAAGCCAGCACACCGCCATGCACTGTGACTGCCTATTTTAATGTCACTTTAAAAAGACCCACCCCAAGCAAGAAACCTGTGCATTTAGTCGCAAAAATAAAAGAATTAAAAGAAGATAGGGCGCTAATACAGGCGAGCTTATATTCTGAAGATAAGTTGTGTGCCACTTGTGAAGGTTTATTCGTTGCGGTTAAGGAAGGGCATCCTGCTTTTCACCGATGGTAAATTCTTCCTATTTTCAATCTATGTTTTGTTTGCGACTTATGTAGGCCACTTATAGGCAATTTTTGTACCGAACAAAGGGGTGAAAGTCGTCAAGCCGCTATTTTGAATTGGTCCCCAGAATGCATTAAAACTAGGATCATTACTTGTGATAATAAGCTGTACGTAAGGGATAAATATCCAACATTTGTTTAATTTATAGTCAGCGCCAATTTCTAAAGTAGAGTTGAGCTGTTCGATTTCAAGATCTGATGGCACAATGGTATAGTATCCAGCAACCTTATAATCAACTTCTTGAATGCCAGCATAATAATCGACATGGACATCAAAGATGCTATTAACATTCATTGTTAAATTAGCACCTAAAAGGTATCCCTTAATTTCTGACTCAATTTTATTACCAAAATCATCTTTGTATGGCGTGTTGTTATTTTTAAACCATTGTAGTCGCAAATAGGGTTTAAACGTTACTTTATCACTCGGATAGAATACCCAACCCAACTTACCGACAAAGCCAAACCCATCAAGATTATCTTGATCATCTGGGGTAGGGACGGGAACAGGTGCTGTAACGGGGGTATTCGTAGTTGCGGAAATGATTGCACCATCAGGCATATTGCCTGGCGTCTTAGGAGGTGCAGTAACGATAAAATTTCTGAAGTAATAACCACGAAGTTCCCAATAGAGTTTATTGTAAACAATCTGATTAAAAAACAAATAAGTATCTGCGTTATCGTTTCGTTCCTCAATGGATAGACCTAATTGATTAACAAAAGGATTATTTTTCTCTTCATTATGCTTAATACTTTTATGCTTTATATGATCTGAATCATTAGCAAAGACCAGACCACTCGTCAAAGAGAATGACAAAAGCGTGATGAGTAATCTTTTCATAATATCCTTATTATGGAATTTTGATATGCAGATACCTAAATAGCCACTAAAACAGAGAATGCTTTTGCTTAGCCTTGTCTGCTATTTTCAGAATTTAATCCTATTTTTCAAAGCTATCAACTAACTGATGGTTAATATTTAATTGAGATTATGGGGAGGCAAAAAGGATCGTAGGGTAGTTGCCCACCCTACGTTTAAATTTAAAGGCTAGCTTGGTATTTGCTTCTTTTTCTGTGCTTTTTCTTTTTGTTGCTGTAGTTGACGTTGTTTAGCTGCACGTTCCTCTGCAGCTTTTTGTTGAGCTGCTGCACGCGCCTTTATGGGGGCTAGGAAGTCGTCTCTTTTATCTACATGATGGCAGAACAAATGATCTCAATACAGCCATCCAAGCTCATGCAAGTAGAAGCCGTAATTGCGGATCTAGTGAGCGTAGTAATGCGGACGGCATTATATGTGTATCAGAAGCAAATAAAGTAATTGATAACTATAATGGGCTATCTGAGAAACAAAAATCAGATTTAATTGAGTTTCTGAAGTCTTTATAGACTATTGACCTTGTCCTCCCGGCTGATCAGGATGTTTTGATTTATTCGCTGCATCCTGTGCAGCCTTTTGTGCATCTTGCTGCGCTTTATGAGCTGCTTCTTGTTGAGCCCGCTGAGCTGCTTCTTGTTGAGCTCGTTGTTGGGCTTCTTGTTGAGCTCGTTGTTGGGCTTCTT
>CAYXVT010000003.1:20940-22514 GCA_964468105.1 Uncultured Candidatus Berkiella sp.
CGTTGTTGGGCTTCTTGTTGAGCTCGTTGTTGGGCTTCTTGTTGAGCTCGTTGTTGGGCTTCTTGTTGAGCTCGTTGTTCAGCTTGATGTTGTGCGCGTTCTTGGGCTTTAGCTTCTTGTGCTGCTCTTTGTTGCTCTTCATGGGCAGCTTTTCTTTGCTGATCTTCAATTGCTTTTTGCTGTGCTTTTTCTTGGGCTGCTCTTTGTTGTTCTTCATGAGCGGTCTTTTCTTGAGCGGCTTTTTGTTGCTCTTCATGGGCAGCTTTACTTTGCTGATCTTCAACTGCTTTTTGCTGTGCTTTTTCTTGGGCTGCTCTTTGTTGCTCTTCATGAGCAGCTTTACGTTGTTCATCCTGAGCGGCCTTTTCTTGAGCGGCTTTTTGTTGCTCTTCATGGGCAGCTTTACTTTGCTGATCTTCAACTGCTTTTTGCTGTGCTTTTTCTTGGGCTGCTTTTTGTTGTTCTTGATGGGCTGCTTTTCGTTGTTCATCTTCAGCCGCTTTTTGTTGTGCTTTTTCTTGAGCTTGTTTTAATTGTCCTTCTTCTGCTGCTTTATGCTTAGCATCTTCCTCAGCTTTTAGCTGATCTTTGTCATGTTCTGCTTTTATTCGTGCTTCTTCAGTTGCTTTGTGTTTTGCCTCTTGCTCGGCATTATGTGCAGCTTTGGCTTCCTCGGCTGCTTTGTGATGTTCATGTGCCTGAATTGCTTTTTGTTCAAGTTCTTTTTCTTGGTGCGCCTTTTGATCAATTTCTGATTTTGGTTGTTCCTTTAATGTATCTTCATTTTGCTTTTTATTTTCAGGTATTACTGGTGTTTGTTGTTCCTTAGGTTCTTTATTGAATTTGGAGAGTTCCTCTTCATTTTGTTTGGCTTTATTTAAGCTTTCAGTGCTTTTCTTTTGCTCTTCTGAGGCTTCTCTGGCTTTGAGCTGTTCATCAATATTTTGTAATGACTTTTGATCCGCTTCATGGGTGGCTTTATCTTGGGCAGCTGGTTTGGGTATTTCTTGTGGTGGCAATGGTTTCACCACTTGAATTTGGGTCGTTTCAACAGTCTTTGTGGCAGTCTCTTCCTTTTTTTGGATGGAGGAGAGTGCTTTTTCATCAAGGGGTTTGCCCTCATTTTTCTTTAGAAGCGCTTCTTTTGCTTTAAATGAAACTGCAGGAGGCGGTGCCTCACTGACTGCTATTGTACGTCGATGTACGATAGTTGTATTGGGTTGTGCTTTCGCGCGCTGTGCTGACCCTAAAACACTGATTTCAGAAGGACTGAGCGTTGCGGTATTTGAAAGTGAAGCAACTTTCCATTTGTTTCTTGGGATCCTAACCGTTGTTTTGTTCACTTGTCTTGATTCAACAAAGGCGGCCGCTGTAATGGCAATGATATCGGTTAACATTTCTTGGTTGCGATATCTTTCATTTTCACGTCTATCTCTGTGACGATAAGCTTGTTCCATATAGGCTTGATTGACTGCCATGTTATGACGATTCACACGATAAAAATAATCAGGGCTTGTTTGATAGGCCGGCCAATACACTTCACCGGGTGCAAGTGGGAACCAGCCAATATCTTG
>CAYXVT010000003.1:22524-40169 GCA_964468105.1 Uncultured Candidatus Berkiella sp.
TGGTTGGAATTCACAAAAACAACTAGGGCAGGGGCATATACCGCATCTTCCGATCGTGGACCTGGGATCCAGTACCAACGACGATTAGCATTAACCCAGCGTCCATAATGATAGGGGGCAAAGCCCCAAGGCTCATCACCAACCCAAGTCCATCCCCAAGGATCAATCCATACCCAACGGCCATCACGGTAGGGAGACCAGTTCCTATCGACTTTGGAAGGCAGCCAAGCCGCTCCATATCCATCAATGTTTTGCCATGTTCCATATTGATCCAGATCCTCATAGCCAATAACATCGACAGCCACATAGCGTGAAGCTTGCTTCACCTTGGGTAATTGACTCAGACACCATTGGTTCAGATTGTCCATAGGCGCAGGTTTATAGGGTCTATATTCACTCAGATCAGAACCAAAAAATTGTAATGATTGGTTATCACTCATTGAATAAGAATGATTTTCGCCATAAAGATCTGCGAGGCCTCTGCGTATACTGACGGCAGTTGCATTGCCTTGAGGATCTACAGTTACTCGGTAGTATCCAGGCTTACGAACAACAAAGGCTAGATTTGGGGTGTCTATTTCGTATTGCTGCCCTTTTTTGATAAAGCTTACAAAAAAGATGACAGATCCTTCGTTCAATTGAAATTGAGCAATACGATCATTGAGGTTAATCACCGTTACCAAACTATTTTCACCTAGGCATAGTGTGGCATCTCCTAGTTGTAATGTTGATAGTGATTTTGTGTCATTCCACAGCATATCGCCAGTAATAAGAGGGCGGTTACGCAAAGCTTGCACCCAAGTACTTTCACCTGCGGCCAAAAAGCTCACTTGTCCTTTAACAGCACTTAATCTGGCAACACGCATAGGGGGATCGGCAAAGAGGCTAAAGCTTAGGAAGAAAATAACAATACAAAAAAAGTAACTACACCCTTTAGCCATGATATTTCCTTGAATTCGAGGTAATGCTGTTTTAATGTGGTGCTGAATTTGAATAAATCATAGCAGATATTGATTAAAGATAGAGTTGTCACCAATTGTGTTATCTTAATTACATTGTTGACATGGAAGAACGATAAAAAACTAAAAATTGCTGACTAATATAACAGTAAGTCTTTGGGAGTTTAGATAAAATATGAGTAATGAGTCCTCATCAAATGATATGCAATGGTTTAAATGGGCTTCAGAAATTCAATCCATTGGCCAAAATGGCTTAACTTTTGCAGAATCTGGATATGATAAAGAACGTTACCAGCAGTTGTTACAGATCTCCTCAGATATGATGGCTTCGCAATCAACAGTACCCTCGGATAAAATTCTAGACCTATTTGTGAGCCAAGCCGGTTATGCAACGCCAAAGGTGGATGTTCGCGGCGCAATCTTTAAAGATAAAAAAGTATTATTAGTCAAAGAAACTGCTGATAAACTTTGGACATTGCCTGGCGGCTGGGCAGATAGAGATTATTCGCCAGCTTATTGTATGCGCAAAGAGATTTTGGAAGAATCCGGTTATGAAGCCCAAGTGATTAAATTAGTGGCCTTATATGATAAATGGAAACATGATCACCCACGTCAATGGCCTCATACTTATAAATGTTTTTTCTTGTGCAAAATAGTTGGGGGAGCCCCCACTACCAGTTTAGAAACCGAAGGGGTTGAGTTTTTTTCGATTAATGATTTACCAGCGTTGTCTTTGCCAAGAGTAACGGCTAAGCAGATTGAAAGGTGTTATGAACATTATCTAAACCCTGATTTACCAACAGATTTCGACTAGTTGGCACTATCCCTCTCCCGTTACGGGAGAGGGTGCCCGAAGGGCGGGTGAGGGTAAAAATCTGACAAAATGGGAGAGGGGAAGTGCCACTTCGTATTCATTTTTTTTTCAGGGTTTTGGAACAAACAAACCATCAGGCATACTGACTGATTTAGGATGAGGTAAACTAAATCTATCTGCTACATGATTAGCTATTGTTCTTAAACGTGCTTTTGTCATATAAGGAGAAAACACTAATGCCTCGGCAGTTTCAGCTCTAAATTCTTCAGCAAACCGTTGCTCCTTAGTATGATAATGATCATTACTGTTATTTAAAAAATGATTTGCTTCATGAACCAGAACTTCGGCGATTCTTTTTGGATCAGTTAGACTATTATCAATAGAAACTCTATTACCACTTATTTTTGCACTCCAAGCGTTGCTAAATTTTTTAACGACCTCTTTACTTGGTGGAAATTTTTTTGGTAAATCTTCACTTTTAGCATGACGATAATCATTTAAATATCTATTAAAATCGTTTTGAACCATTTTGTTGAAAGGTATTATTTTAAGAATATTATTTTCGATAACACTAAGAGTATAATCCGCAATGGGATTTTTTTTACTTTTTAGAAGCTCAATTGCTTGCCGATAGACCCTTTCCCAAGTTTTTCTAAGTGAAGCCATAATAAATATTAACCTTTCTATTAGCGCTTTGGTCGTGGAACAAACAAACCCTTTGGCATTTCTACTGATTTAGGGCGGGGTAATTTATATCGATCGGCTACATTATTAGCTAAAGCTCTTAATTTGCAGTTCCTAATCTGTCGTGAAAATACTAGCTCTTCGGCAACATAAGCTCTAAATTCTTCATCAAATTGCTGTTGCTTAGTTTCATAGTGTTCGTTAGAGTCATTTAAAAAATGATTTGCTTCATGCACAAGAACTTTTGCAAGTTTTCTTGGATCAGAGATAGCGTGGTCAATAGAAATTCTATTGTAATTGATTTTTGCACTCCAAGCCTTTCTAAACTTTCCCACCACTTCTTTGGTTGGGGGATAACTGCTAGGTAAGCGTTCATTCTTTTCATCATGGTAATCAGATAAATAATCATTTAAATCCTTTGCAACCATTTTATTGTAAGGGATAATTTCGACTTTCTTTTTTTCAATTATATTAACCGTATAAACGGCAATAGGATGTTTATTCTTTCTTAGAATTTCTAAGGCCTGATGGTAGACTCTTTCCCAAGTATTTCTCAATTTGGCCATGACTACAAAAAACCTATTTAACCTATAAAATCGCAGGCCACGTAGTATAATATACTACAAGTAAGTCTGCAAGCTTGGAGTTTAATAAATGATTGGGCGTTCAATTCGTGGAAGAATATTGGTTAGTCCTCGTGAGGGACGAACCAGCCACATAATAAGAGAAAAACAGAATAAAAAACACGTAGAAGAGGCCGATTTCGTTGATCGTTTTCAAAAATTATCCTTTGATGCACCCCACGTTACACGGTTGATTACCCATCAAGACGTTATTAAAGGCCTTTATTTTCAAAAAAGAGACTATTGGAAAAAAGCAGCCTATCCCAAAAAACAGCAACAAGATTTTCTGCATTTAAATGAAAAAGGTGCAATTAAAGAGGAGATTTTGGAAGTACGTAAAGCTTTCTTAAAGAAGCATGGGATGCTTGAAGATAGGTTTATTTATGAAGGGCGACTTGTCTATGGCAATTTTCATTTATATGACAAAGACCAAAAGGATGAATTAGACCGAACAAATCTGGAACGCATGCTGAATGGATTATGTCCTATTGATAGATCTGGGAAACATTTAGTTGTTTTACACCACTTTGATCAATCTATGGGAGGTCCATGGATTGTCCTCACAGAAGCTTTTCATTGTAATTATTCAGCAAAACTTCACAGTGAAGTGCGGGTGGCTGATGCGGTGAATCAAGATTTTAATGTTCAGCGCAGGGCTTATTGGAGATATGAAGCACAAAGATTGGAAACGCAAACTGTAAGGCCAAAATTGTAAGCTAGCCGACAAACAGCTTTTATTGATATCGCAAGATTTTGCTTGTTACCTTATAATTAAATCATTGTATTAAAGTACTGCCCGCTAGATTGCTTTGCTTTCATGGAGGATATGGTGAAAAAGTTTTTAAAAGGGTTTTTATATTTTGTGGTTATTGCAGCCATGATTGGGGTAGCGATAGGGGTATTTGTTGGATCATTCCCCGTTTTTGCAACAGCAGCAAGAGGGTTTATGATTGCAGTGACAGATCATCAATATGAAAAAGCCTATACGATGTTATCCCCTGATTTTCAGCACAGACAAGATTTGCCAACTTTTATTGCTAACGTTCAATCTACTGGTTTAGATCAATTCGAAAAGGGTGAATTTAACACTGATGTCATTGCTCCAGATAAGTCAGGTGGTACAGTAACTGCAACTATTACCACTAAAAACAATAGAGTCATGAGAGTTGTATTCTATTTTACGCAGATTCAGGGTAAAGAAAAACATGAAAAAGAATGGCGTATTGATAATATTAAGTTCCCAGATGAGCAAAAGTGATCTCTGTTATCTCAATATTATGATATGACTGCCGCACGTTTCTTCTTCTTGGCAGCTTTCTTAGTTTCTTTGGGAGCTGCCGTGAATTCAAATTCATAATCCGTATTGAAATGGTTTGATTCATCTATGTGACGACTGATTGGCGCCGATTCTTTAGTGTTGGGCGTAGCCACATACTGTGAAAAGGCCTTTTGCATCCAGCGTAAATATTCGGCAGGATTTAGCTTCGACATGAAGCGTACAAAGGCTTTAAGTTTATTTAAAAAGGCTTCCCTCATGGTGAGTTCAGCAACTAATGCATCAAAATTTAGCATTGGGCTATTGTTGGCTACAGGCAGACTCAGCAGAAACTCACGGATTTCTTGAGTTCGTAGTAGTTTTTCTTGATATGAGATAGAACTAGCCAAGCGACAACTCCAGTACAATGATATTTAGGTTGATGACGAGGTTTGAATATTATCCTATTTCAATGAGGATATCTTCCCATTTTCCGATGAAAATACAGTAAAATAGGGTTCAGTGGTAACCTATAACTAGAAGCCTAACAAAATGAGTGATATAAACGTTCCAGAGGGCTTTGTTGTATTAGCAAACAAAGTCCCCAATCTTATCATCGACATGAAATATTGTGGCTCAGATAATTTGATTGGTAGGCCCTTAGCAGGCTATGCAAGCGATGGTGTTGCTGTCATAACCGAAGTCGCTGCACAATCTTTAGCAAAAATGGTTCAGTATTTGCAAACACCTAGCATCAAAGCGCTATTGGGCTTTACAGCTCCTACATTACTGATATGGGATACCTATCGACCGACTATGGGATGCGATGACTTCTGGGAATGGAGCCAATCGGATTGTCAAAAAACCAAAAAAGATTACTTCCCGAATATTGATAAACGTGACTTTTTTAAGCTTGGTTATATCGCCCAAAAATCAAGTCATTGTCGTGGCAGCACCGTTGATCTCAATATTATTGATGCTGCTAATGGTAAACATTTAGATATGGGAACGCGTTTTGATTTTATGGATCCCTTATCTCACCCTGATAATCGTGATGTTTCAGATAAAGTATATGAAAATCGTCAGTTTTTAAAGAAAATGATGGAAGACTTTGGCTGGAAGGGCATCGATCAAGAATGGTGGCATTTTACTTATACCGATGAACCATTTCCGGATACTTATTTCAATTTCCCTGTTTTGAACTATAAAGAATAAAAAAATGCTAATAACGCTAATAGAAGAAAAATTTAAAACGGCCTTTAAATTGGCTTTCCCTGAGATAGATCTGCAAGCGGTACCCGTAGAGATAACGCGCAGTACGCATTCGCGTTTTGGGCACTATCAATGTAATAGCGCCATGAAGCTCACCAAGACTTTGAAATTACCGCCTAGAGACATTGCAACTAAAATTGTGAATGCGCTTGAAGCGGATTCTAGCAAAGATGAGATTGAAAAATTGGAGATAGCAGGTCCTGGGTTTATAAATCTCACCTTATCTAAGAAATTTATTACTCATTGTGCCCAAGAGATGTCTGCCAAACCTAATTGCGGTATCAAAGCAGAAAATAAGCAAAAAATAACCATCGATTTATCCTCACCTAATACGGCCAAAGAAATGCATGTGGGGCATCTGCGTTCAACTATTATTGGTGAGAGTTTAGCGCGTTTGTTTGAATTTCAAGGTCATGATGTACTCCGATTGAATCATATTGGAGACTGGGGTACCGCTTTTGGGATGTTGATAGCCTATATTAAAGCGAATGAACCCAGCATTCTCTCAGGAGAAAAATCAGCGGATTTACCACTGTTGGTTAGTTTATATAAAGCTTCTAAAAAGTCTTTTGATGAAGATGAACAATTTAAAAAAGACTCTCAGTTGCAAGTGGTTGCGCTTCAAGGTGGGGACAAAGAAGCCTTAAAAGCGTGGGAGATGATCTGTGAGATTTCGCGAAAAGCCTATCAAGAAATTTATGATCTTTTAGATGTCCAATTAGTTGAAAGAGGGGAGTCATTTTATAATCCCTATTTAGCAGACACGGTCAAAGATCTGGAAAATAAACATTTAATCACGATCTCTGATGGTGCAAAATGCCTTTTTCTAGAAGGGTATACCAATCGTGAAGGCGAGCCATTACCCTTTATGCTGCAAAAATCCGACGGCGGTTATAATTATTCAACCACCGATCTGGCATCAATTCGCCATCGAATTGAAGATGAAAAATCTGACCGCTTGATTTATGTTACAGATGCTGGACAAGCAACCCATTTTGCCATGTTATTTGCAGCGGCTGAAAAAGCTGGCTATTTAGATCCCAAAAAAGTCCGCGCCGATCATGTGCCATTTGGGGTGATTCTGGGTCCTGATGGTAAAAAATTCAAAACCCGTTCAGGGGAGACTGTCCGTTTAATCGATCTTTTAACTTCATCGATTAGCAAAGCGGAAGAAATTTTATTAGAAAGAGCCAAAGAGAAAGAGGACGCTGCTTTATCTACGGATGAAATCAAACAGATTGCAAAAGTCCTTGGCATCAATGCGGTGAAATATTCTGATTTAGTCTGCAATCGCAATCATGATTATGTATTTAGTTATGAAAGAATGTTACGTTTTGAGGGTAACACAGCGGCCTTTTTAATGTATTCCTATGTTCGCATCCAAGGCATCAAACGTAAGATTACGCAAAAAGTAGAAATTGTACCTATCGATTTACAGCATCCCAGCGAAATTGATTTAGGTCTACATTTAGCGCAATTTGCTGAAATTTTATCTTCCATCAGTGATGATTTAATGCCTAATCGTTTATGCGAATATTTGTTCGAGCTGGCGGAGAAATTTAATGCCTTTTTTAGAGATTGTCGTGTTGAAGGGGTACCAGAACAGAATCAACGATTGGCTTTGTGTGAATTGACGGCAATGGTGATGAAGGAAGGATTGTCTATATTAGGGTTACAAACAGTTACTAGAATGTAATTGATTCGCCACTTATCCTATCATTAACCCACTATATCAGTGCCGGGTTTTTATATGACAGTGTCCTCTCAATGGTTGTTATATGATTTACGTACATTGAATACAGTTAACCCATTGAGAGACTATTATGATATCTGGCACACCACCGAAATTTACGCAAAAAGATGAAAGATATTTACTAACATCCTTTAGTTATCCTGAAATGGGTATTAAGATTCAATGTAAACCTGAGTTCGCTAATCAAGTCGCTTCGACTTTAGAACAACTAGCGATTAATCCAATGGCAATGGATTTAATGAAAAACGCTTATAATAAAGGAACTCTTCAAAAAATTGATATTTTAAGTAACTGGGAACTCGAATTTATGGTGAAATATTCACCAATTAATACACCTTTTACTAGAACTGGCTCACTAGAAGGTGATGCTATGTTACTTAAGTTTGGCAGTTGCTATTATCCGTCTGAAAAATGTATTTTTATAATGGAATCTTCATCAATGTTAGTGGATTTTATTTCTGAGCTCTGCAATGCAAATAACGCAAGGATTGAAGAGATAGATGATTTGCTTCACAACGTTGATAATGCAGAACAGTATGCAAAAGTACTACTTGATATTGAACTGGATTCCCTCACACAAGCAAGAAAAGTATATCAATATGGTGTTGAACACTGTCAATATCCTTTACCAATGCTGCTTGAATTTGCCAGATCAGTGTTCCCTGAAAGCGTTGTAAAGAAACTTTTATATTACACTCCTACCTTTATGAAAGATCTTGTTGGCAAAGGATTTGTCGATTATGCTGATAGAGAAACTTATGTAAAGGAATTTGGGAGTAACCATTTGGTTGCTTTTAAAGAGCAATTTAAGCGTCTAGGCGGTGTTGAGAAACCAAAAGCTATTACTCAAGAAACAGATGATGAAAATGATGATGAAAATGTAAGTCATAAGAGAGCAAGAAACGATGATGATGAAAGTGGTAGTAAAAGAGATGATAATACACCTCTTAAGCGTCGTCATACTTAAATTAACTATCTTCAGTGGTACAGCCCACGGTGGATTAAGATGACTTAGTCCGTTATGCTGGGTTATTTTGAAATAACCTTAGCATAAATGGTATACTAATACATGCAAAAAAAATTCATCATGCTATTGATTGGGCTATTTTCAACCTTCATAGTTATGAGCGCACCTCAACAACAGGTTGAAGATAATAGTATTCAGGTTGTCCTCAACTATTGGTTTGACTATGCTAATCAACCTTCTCCTTTATTTAATCGTCCGATGTGGTGGAAAAAAGATCCAGACGTTGATAAGCACATCAAAAGCCAATTTGAGCATTTAAGAAATAAGGCTGTTAAAGGCGAACTGAATGCTTGGTTAGACTCTCCTAAAGGAACACTGGCATACGTTATTTTGATAGATCAATTCTCAAGAAACCTGTATAGAAATTCCGCTAAAATGTATCAAGACGATTCTTTAGCCTTAAAGGCAGCCCAAAATGCAATTGAAAAAGGTTTTGATCAAAAGCTTACCCTTACAGAACGTGTATTTTTATATCTGCCTTTGGAACATTCCGAAGATCTTAACGATCAAAACAGGTGTGTTATGTTATTTCAAAGGTTATATGAAGATTGTCCTGTTGAGTCAAAAGATATTGCTAAACAGTATTTGAAATACGCAACAGAACATCAAGCTATTATCAAGCAATTTAGTCGCTTTCCCCATCGTAATAAAATCTTAGGGCGAGAATCAACACTGGCTGAGATTGAGTTCCAAAGCACTCATTCAGGCTATTGAAGGGAAGGGTTGTCCAACCTTAAGTTTTAGGTTTATAGTGAATCCAATTCATCAATATATTGAGTAGTTATTTCAATATCTGACTTTAATTTGGATAAGGAAATCCCCGTTATGCTAGCTTCACCCAGAGCTCAAGAATTTGTTTTCGATAGCCATCATAAAAAGATAAGCACTTTCATTGAATCAATGCTCGCTAAAGCAACTGCTGAGCCTGCTCAGCAACAGCCTAACGCCAACAGTGCTTTGCTTGAAACGTTTAATCAAGCTTTAAAAGCGCCTGAATTGCCAAGAGATCTGCTTTCTTTAAAAGAAAAAGCTAAAATTTTACTCAATAAATTAAATCCTGAAAAAAATACGTCTGATTTTATATTAGCCTTTGCTGATTATCTTGATCACGAATTAACAGCAATGGAATGCTACGTATCAAAAGCTGAAGAGTTAACACAAAATTATCTTAGAGAAAAAAGAGGGTGGCATGATCAGGCTACTCGTTTAGTGCCATTATTGGCGGCATGCCGTGCTAAAAATGATTTAAATTTCTTAAAGAGCACTTTGCTAGAGTTTTGTAATAACCAATTAGTTTATATGGGCAGGCAAAGCAGAACATTTAAGCCAAATTTAGAAGCAATTGCAAATGCTATTCATACAAGAGAAAGTGAATTGGCGGCAAGCCCAGCATTAACCTCGCAAGCTGTCAAATCTCTTTGTGAACATTTACAGTCATTAAATAGACAATTGAAATTCTTAATGGATAGATGCGTCACCCTAGAGTTGGAAAGTGAAAAAGCCAGTAAAAGTCATGCAGGGGAAGTTCAAGCGCTACGTCAATTATTACAAAAAGAAGAAGCCGCAGCAGCTTCATCTTCATTACAATTAGACCAAATGACGAAACAGGTCGCAGCGCTTAAGCTACAAAAAGCAGAAGCGGCAGGCGAACAGGCAGCTCAAAGAACTCCTAAAAAAGAAGTAGGATTTTTTGAGAATTTATTTGGTGGGTCTGGCGATGCAGAAGATAGTCCTCCTCCTGCAGCCCCCATTTTAAATGCGCATAAAGCAGCAAAAACATCAGCCGGCAGAGGTGCCCCCGCGAAAGTACCAGCGACGAATTCGCCTTCAGTAGCACCAGCAGCACTGAGGATGGAAGAGAAACGAGGTGGTGTTGCGCAAGCGAAAAAGTAAACTTGGAAGAAAAGGGGGCAAGTAAATTTCCCCCCTTTCTTCACATTGATGGTGAATCTTTCCAGTAGTCTGATTCAATCTCGTAATTATGGATTTTTTGTTTAAGTTTTATGCATTGATGATTATGATACGCATCAATTTTTCCATTTATTTTGGTTATTAGAGACTCTTTTTGATCAACGGTTGCATTCATTAATTGTTTGGTTTTTTTCAAAACCCAACTTAATGTTAAATGAATGTCAGCAGTACCTAGAAAAGCGGGCATTCCATAATAATCTACTCTAGGTACTTGAACCAGGCGATATCCTGGATCCTGATATGCATGATTTATTAAATAATCAAATTTTTGCAAAATTTCTTGCGATTTTTGATCAATTAAGTTTTTCTTACACGCATCATATGCCGTTCTTTTATCATTGACGCTTTTATTATATTTTTTAATTTTATCTATTATTTCAATGGTCGCCCAGATGAGCATACAGGAAGCGGATAATCCCCCAAAATAAGGCACTAATACGGGTAAGGATTTTGCTGTAAATAGGGCAACTCCCATAAAAATAAATGAAAGACCCAATAAAGTTGATCCTAGTTTTTGCATAATCTTCTCCTAAAAAAGATCCTATGTTAGCTTACTTAGAATCAACTGTCTGTGGTAAAAAATGATAGGAAATTACTTGTCGTAGTTAGTTGGATGGTATATTATGTTGGGCTCTCCAATCTATCTAGAGGCTCGAGTGAAAAAAGGTCCAATTAAACGTAAAGCTATCCATAGAAAAACGCATAGCTTTATAGCAGATGGTATTGATGAGGAAACACCTCGATTGCACGATATTCACATAGCTGCAAGGGATCAAGATCTTAAGAAACTTAAACAGATCATCGCCAAAAATCCAGAAAAAGTTAATTTACCTATTGAAAGTCTTGGTGCGACTACGCTGATGATTGCTTGTGCTTCTGGTAATGAAACAGCGGTTAAAGTTCTTGTAAGTAAAGGTGCCGATTTAAATTGTGCTGATAACGATGGAAACACAGCTTTTACTTTAGCGGCAAGTACGCCAATAAAAAAATATTTACTTGAGCATGGCGCAGATGAAAATCCCTCTGGGATGCATGATATTCATATCGCTGTATTAAATAGAGATCTAAATACTATTGAACAGATTTTACAAAGTAATCCTGACAAGCTAAATGCTACAGATAGATATGGTTGTACAGCATTGTTTTTAGCGGCGGCTTATGGCTACCTTGATGTGGTTAAATTTCTTGTAAGAAGAGGGGCTAATTTGAATTTAGCTCACAATGAAGGTTGGAATCCATTGCATCAAGCAGCTTATAATCAACACAAGGCTGTTGTTGTCTACTTAATTGAAAATGGAGCAGACCCCCATTTAGTAACTAAGGGGCAATTGAGTATAGTTAATGCTGCTGAACTTAAAACAGGAGCGTCAACACCCCTTTCCGAATATCTTAAAAGGCAAATTGGATTTTCTAGAAGAGAGTTAGTTCTGTTAGGTGAAAATTTTAGAACTTTTTTTGAAGATCAGATCAAACTTGCTAAAAAAAATGGTAAAAAAGTTTTATTTGTTTTGGGTGAAACACATGGTAATTATAGAATATTTCAATTACAACAGCATTTGCTACCTATTTTAAAAAATTTAGGAATAACGATTTATCTTGATGAACATAGCGCTTCATTTGAAACTGATTATCCAATTGTTTTATTAGCTAAAAATAAATTAGGTATGAAGGTTGTTCCTATTGATAATCATCGGGATCGAGAGAAGGTCAGTGTCGATGAAAGAAATATTGTCATGGTTAAAGAAATTTTAAAACTTAATAAAGATGCCGTATTTGTACCTGGCGTTGGGCATTTAAAAGGGTTTATTCAAAACCCAAACTCGAAGATTGATAATAAACGTTTTCACATTGTGCCTGTTAGCTTAGCTCTTGTTAATAAAAGTTTTCAAGCAAATACGTTAGAAGAGAAGTTCGCATCTAGTCCTAAAAATGTGATCCAGGTTGTTGGTACAAGTTTGTCTGATCCAAAACCGGTTATGGCTAAATGGAATCCCCAAAGTGAGCTATCTCAAAAACAAAGCTTTACGCCTTTACATGACATGCAGAAAAAGCGCAAAGCTGCTCCAGCAAAGACGCAAACAACCTCACATAATGGTGAAAGGAAAATCCATTCCCCATAACTGATTTTTTTTTCTCCTTGGTGCCTCACTAGGTGCCGGGCTTTCAACCGCTGGCGCAGGATTTTCTACTGCATTATCAGTCATTTGAAGTTGTTCCGTTTGAGTTGCGCATGTTTTCCTTTTAGGTCTTCTTGTTGAAAAACGCACAACAGGTTGTGGGGCGATTGCTTGCTCGCGGATATCATCAAGCGCCTGTGCTCTTTGACTATTTTCTTGTGGCGCAGGCGGGACTGGAATGGCGACGGGCTCTGGAGCTGCTTCCGGCGTGTATGCTTGCTTATCTAATTCTTCTTCAAGTACTTCATGCACATGATTATAAAAATCAGCAACGCCACTTTTGGTGGCAGTCCAGCCTGTTTTTAATCCAGACATGATTGAACTGGGCGCGTTACCAACGGCTTTAATAGGCGCGGTTACCATGCCAACAGCATTAACCACTTGATCGGCTTTATGTGCGAGTTGATCGTATCTTTTGCCAAGATAGTGGCCTAATGCAGCACCACCAATCAAACCAAAAGGACCAAAAGTGGGGCCAACCATCAGAAATCCTGCGACGGCACCATAAAGCATGCGTTCAGGATTGATGTCAGGATAAAAAGAGAGGCCAGCTACACCGCCAAGTGCTAATAATAGGTATAAGACTTGAGGGCCAAAAGTAGCCGTGATAACCACACTGGCTATCGCGGTGGTTAGCAATCCATATTTTTTTATCTCGTCATCAAATTTTAACCATTCCTGATGGGCAGGATTGGCATGTGGACCTTGATTCATGATTTACTCTTTACAAGTCATTCGACTTCTTCATTTGTTATGTGAAGAGGTTGATATCATGAACAAAATCAAGTTGATACGATCGTCAGATTGGCGCGCTAAAATTTCCGACGATCGGTATGATGTAGTTGACTGGCATGCACCCTAGAGCACTTTATGTAAGATCCTTACTTTAATGGTATGAGCAATAGCCTGTAATTTTTCAAGGATATGATCTTCAATTTCTTGATTGATATCTGTAATCACATAACCAATGTCATCATTTGTTTTTAAGAATTGTCCTTCAATATTTGTTTCATATTGTGCAAATAAACTATTTATTTTAGCTAAGATCCCTGGCACGTTTTTATGAATATGGATTATTCGTTGCGAATAACTCCTTGTTGGCAGATTAAGTTGTGGGAAGTTGACACTGCCGATAGAGGATCCATCACTTGCATAGGCGTGCAAGTTTCTAGAAACATATTCACCGATGTTTTGCTGAGCTTCTTCGGTGGAGCCTCCAATATGAGGGGTGAGAAAGGCGTTTTCAAAGGCTTGTAATGGCGTTTTAAATTCAGCTTTTGAACCATGAGGTTCAACAGGGTAGACATCAACGCCAACGCCAGATATTTTACCTGATTTAACGGCATGAACTAGCGCATCAAAATCGACCACAAAGCCGCGACTTAAGTTTAAGAAGATAACACCATCTTTCATCATGGCAAATTCTTTTGCAGTGATGAAATTTTCATTTTCTTTTCGTCCATCTACGTGGATGCTGACGACATCGGAGGCATTTAACAGATCTTCTAAGGAATGACAGGCTTTTGCATTACCCAAGGGAAGTTTATCGTCAATATCATAGAATAAAACTTGCATCCCCAGTGCTTCAGCCAGGATTGATAATTGCGCGCCAATATTACCATAACCAACAATTCCAAGTGTTTTACCGCGGACTTCATGAGCACCGGTGCTTGATTTATCCCACTGGTTTAGGCGCAACTTATTGTTCATGCCTACGGCACGTCGAACAAGCAGAATAATTTCACCAATCGCCAGTTCCACAACACTTCGGGTATTACTGTAGGGAGCATTAAAGGCTGCTATTCCCAGTTGTGAGCATTTCTTTAAATCAATTTGATTGGTGCCAATACAAAAAGCACCAATGGCCTCAAGAGAAGGGCAGTTATCAATGACTTCTGAGGTGATTTCTGTTTTTGAGCGGATCCCTAAGATGCTGACATCTTTTAGTTTTTTGTTGAGTTCTTCTCCAACGAGTGCATTAGGTAGGCTTTCAACGTCATAGCCAGCATTTTTAAAAAAATGAACAACATAGGGGTGAATGTTTTCAAGCAATAGCACTTTTTTATGGGTGTTCATATTCACAAAGGGGATCTGACAGGCAAGGAATAGGCCTTCTAATTCACTAATCACGACATCTGCTTGTTTTGTGACTGGCTCTCGCGCCACGTTTTCTGTAAAAGCGACAAAGGTATCAGCAAGTCCTGCTGCCTTAACTTCATAATCGGTATAGCCATCGCCGATCATGATGACATCGCCTTTTAATTTTAACAGTTGAGCTTGTTTTACTTTTCCTTGATCTTGGGCAAGCGGATTTTCTTTATCGTAATCAATGATATTACCTTCAAAATCATAGAGTAAGCGATTAGCAAAAATATGAGCGCGTTTAATACCAAAGGGTTGTACAACAGGCCAAACCACTTCGATAAATGCACCAGACATAATATAGATAGAGTCTGCATTATTCTTGAAAAAATCAATATTTCGCTCTATGGAAACAGATATTTTTTGTTTGATGATTTCAATAGCTTGGCTTAAATGAGCCGGCGTTACGTTCAGCAACGGAAAGCGTTCTTGTAAACTTTCTTGAAAGGAATAATGCCCTTCCATAGCAAGCTTAGTGATGTTGGCTATCATTTCTTGACGTTCTTTTTTCTGAGGATGATTAGATAAACCAATTTCCGCCAAAATATCCATGGCCTCGCATTGAATAAAAGTGCTATCAAAATCAAAAATATAAATTCTGTTCATGTGAAACCCTTACCATTGTCTGTTGGGATTAAGGGGCTTTCCACCCACATAAAACCATTGGTTATCTATTTTATGAAATTCGCTTTTTTCGCAAATGGATTGAGGCTCACCTTGTTGGAGATAACGCGCCTCAAAACTCACAAATCCCAGTTTGTCAGATTTTATTCGTGTTTGAATGACTTTTAACCCAGTCCAGGTGACTCCTTGGAGCCATTGAAGTGTATTTTCTTCATCAAAGTCGTTTAAAGGAGCGCCTTTCATGGTTTGCATAATGTATGCAATATATCCCTTGGTATAAGCGCTGTATCGAGAGCGCATTAATGCTTCCGGCGTTGGAGCAGGTTCACTCTTTTCAATATATTTTGCGCAACACGCTTCATATGGCTGTGTTGAGCAACAAGGACAAAGACTATTCATTGCGTTTTCTCATGATTGTTTGACAAATGGTGCGTAAACTCTTCAATTGATTGCCAATATTTCTCTTTTCCAACATCGAGAATATCATTATGGGAGGCACCGCTCACCCAAAATGATTGTTTAAATCCTTTTGCTTTGTCATAAATTTTTCTGCCATGCCAAGGTGGAACTACATTATCGCGTGTTCCTTGGATCACGAGCAATGGAATATGTAGACTCGAAAGATTGGATAGATTTGGGTATTTATCAAAAGGAAATACCGATATTCTGGTTTGTACTCGAAAAGCACTAACAAAAGGACTTTCTAAAATTAAGGCTTTAATAGGTACTTGAGTGGCCAGATAGGTGCTTGGACCACTACCAAGAGAGCGTCCGTATATAATAATATGTTCTGGAACTACTTTAAGTGTTTTCGTTAAATAATGATAAGCTGCCAAGATGTCTTGATAAGTGTTTTTTTCCGAAGGTGATCCTGTACTGGTGCCATACCCTTGATAGTCATAGGCAAATATAGCATACCCATGTTTTTGAAAAAGAGTTAGTAAAGGTAACAATGTTCCTAGATCTTCAGCATTTCCATGACTAAAAAGAATAGTATAGGTTGCCTGCTTATTGGGTAAATAAACGCTTGAGATTTGATTGCCATTAGGTAAGGCTAATTTAATAATGTTTGGTCCATCTTGATAGGATGACATTTGAGGTTGAAAAATAACGCTATCAGATAGAAAAAAAAAGCCTGCTGCCATTAGCAAATAAAAGACGACTGCATATTGCAGTATCGATATTAGGGTGGCTTGCAGAGGAAGAGCCAAAGTGAATACCTTTTTGGATGAAAAAAGCTTTAATCGGTTATTATACAGAAATTTTTGAAAGTAGGGTGGGCAAAACGAAGTGTGCCCACCCTACACGATGAGGTTAAAGCGCGGTTATCTTTCTAACATGTTATCCGTTTTCTTGCCAAAAATTTGAGTAAAACGGCCCGACAGCATCGTATACAAATTTTCTGCAGGGGTATATTGCGTTAACAGCTTAAGATCAGGCTCATTGTCTTCCGGTTCATTGTTATCTTTAACCGATTTTTCAGATGCGGGAAGATCTTGAGACTTTTTGGGTTTTTCTTTATTGATGATACTTTCTTTTAACTTCATGCTAAAACTCTTTTTTTCCTTTGTTTTTGGTTTAGATTTAGGTTCAATTTTACTGGGATCAATAATATTTTCACCGTCATGGCTTATCAAACCTTGTCTATTCCAAGGCAATTTACGGTAAGGGCCTTCAGCAAAGGCGATAAAAGGATATTTTATAATTTCAAAATACGGTGAATAATCAAAATCACTGGGTGTAAACAAGCGTGGATTGCGAGCAAAAAGCTCAATTCCTGATTCTTCGTGTCGTTTCACAACAGGTAAAATTGGAAAATCAATGGAAGCAAAGGCTTGAGCTATCATCGTTGAGCAAACAGTTTTTGTTGGCTCGCCTACATGATGTTCAAACAAACTGGAACGCCATCTTCTTGGTAAAATTGACCATGGCACCATGAAGCGGGCAAGATCAAACAGTTGCCTGACATCATAGCCCGTTCCTAATTGATTGATGGCAAAAGCGGTGACATGTTGTGCATCTTGGCGCGATAAGCCTCTTGGACGGCAGATCCGAATATGATCAGTTCTATAATTTTCCAAAGGACTGACAATCGTTCCTTTGCCTAAATAGCCTTCAATGACTAATTGGACATCCGGATCAGCTTTATAATGTTCGGCTAATTTTGCTCTGAGTTCAAAATCATCAATGTCATGTAGCCTGCCAATATAAAGGCAAGCATGGGACCATGAACTTTGGGTGATTTGTTTAATAACTTCACTGACACGGCTTCTGCCTTCAATGAGAAGAACGTCGCAAGGGCGCAGTTCATAGCGGATCCTTTCGAAGTCACACAGGGGAAAGT
>CAYXVT010000003.1:40179-40427 GCA_964468105.1 Uncultured Candidatus Berkiella sp.
TCCAATCAGTGATTCTTTTCGCTATTTTTTGGTAGATCTTGGTCATAAACATCCCTGAAAAATCGAGTCCAACTTAAGTGTAGATGATAAGGATGTTATCTGCCTTATCTGTCTGTATACCCAGGGCATCAGGTGTTCGCCTTAGGGGTCAGACCCCGCAGTTGATCAGCTTAGGGGTCTGACCCCGAAATGGGTTGGAAGGTTGATTAAATATTCGTATAATCACCTCATGCAACAACAAATAGACA
>CAYXVT010000004.1:0-6248 GCA_964468105.1 Uncultured Candidatus Berkiella sp.
GGTTGCGCCGCATGGCCGCCTTTACCATGAACATGAATGGTAAAATTACTGTTACCATACATGGTACAACCATGGCGTGCGACAATGGTCCCCACTGGAATGCCAGGTGAATTGTGAAAAGCAAAAATCGCATCGACTTTTGGCGAATCAAGCACGCCATCCTCTATCATGGCTTTAGCACCAGCTCCGCCCTCTTCTGCGGGTTGAAAAATAAATTTCACTTTCCCTTCTATTTTATCTTTCATTTGGCACAGTATATGAGCGGTCGCCAACAGTGAAGCCGTATGACCATCATGGCCACAGGCATGCATCTTGCCAACTTCTTTCGATTGGTAGGAAAGATGTGTTTCCTCTGTAATCGGTAATGCATCCATATCTGCTCGAAGCGCAATCGTTTTTCCTGGCTTTCCTGAGTCTAGCAGGCCAACCACACCCGTTTTGCCTACTTGTTCTTGCACTATCAATCCCAACTTTCTCAATTCTGCTGCTACAAGAGATGCGGTCATTTTTTCTTCATAGCATAGTTCTGGTTGAGAATGAATTTTATGGCGTATCTCTTGATAATAAGGGATTATTTTTGCGATGAGGTCTTTCATGATTTTTCCTTTCTCGATAATAGCGGGCGGGCCCACAGGCCCGTCTTTTCCTACAATTCGGGGATCTTAATTACTTCAGGCTCGTGATTAATTACTTCAAAAAACCGCATAAACGACTTAATATCCATACTGACCGTTAAATCATTTTGCAAGGGGTGAAAATTCACCACTTCATATGTCAGAAAATCTTCATCTAAAATAAAAGTTACTTCTTCATTAATATCATGAATTAACGCATAAGGGGTAACCGATCCCGGTGTTAATTTTAATTTTTGGTTTAATTCTTCTTCATTAGCAAAAGATAATCCACCTTTGCCATACATTTTTGATAGTGCTTTTAAATCCACACGTTTATGTTCAAGAACACTAATAAGAAAAAAAGTCTTTTTCTTGTCTTTTAAAAAGAGATTCTTACTATGCGCACCCTGGATCTTTTCGCTAACATGCCTGCCCTCATCAACAGTGAAGATGGGTTCATGCTCATGAAGCTGGTATTGAAATTGATGTTCGGCCAATAATTCAAGCAATGGCGCCTTTCTACTCATGATGTTACCTGACATATAATTATAAATATTTCTTAGAGGCGATTAACTATAATATAATCCTCGGCTTTAAAATATAAGCAAATGGGTTTAGAAATGCTGCTGCCAACACAAGACTTAAAGGCGATTTTATTTGACCTTGATAATGTCTTAGTCTTTAGTGAAGTAATGCATTTCAACTCCTGGAAAATGGTAATGGAACAAGTGGGAGTTAACCCCGAACTACTTGATTTTCAAAGCCTCATTGGCGTATCAGATTCACAGCAAGCCGTTATTTTACAAAATCGATTTTCTATTAACGTTGATCCAACTGATATTTGGAAAATGAAAAGAAAGGCTTTTTTCACACTTATCCCGAATGGATTTGAATCTCCTCACGGTAGAGAGCCGTTTTTGACATGGGTTTCAGAAAACTTTATCAGTGCGGTAGTTTCTTCCTCAGGCAATCAAGTTATTAAAGAAGTGTTAGAAGCTGATAAAATAGCCCACCATTTTGATTTTATCATTGGTCATGAAGATTGCATTAGACACAAGCCAGATCCACTACCTTATCTTCTGGCTTTAGAAAAATGCAATTTAAAATCACATCAAGCGTTAGTGATCGAAGATTCTCCATCTGGTATTACGGCAGCATTAGAAGCCGAAATCCCTGTTGTTGGCATTTTTAAAGATCAAACACCGGATCAATTGATCCCTAATGTAAAATATTTTAATAGTTTTTCTGAAATACATGTCTGGCTTAACGAGCAGCATAGCCTGCCACTACAAGCTGCAGTACGTACAGATTAATCTATGATTATTTTATAAATGTAGATATAGTTCCAATTTAACTAGATATACAATCAGTATTAAATATGACAATTTTAAAAATATTACAATATCCTGACAAACGCTTAAAGCGTGTTGCCATTCCCGTGGAAGACTTTGGTCCAGCGTTTCAGAAAGTTGTTGACAATATGTTTGAAACCCATTATGCGACCCCTAACTGCGCAGCACTCGCGGCCACTCAATTAGATTTGGAGCCCGCTTGGCATGTGACAGTGATAGATTATTCACAGGCAAAAGATCAGCCTTTGTGCATTGTGAATGGCAAAATCACTCATCGTGAAGGCGAGCAAAACGAATATGAAGGTTGTATGTCGGTATTTCCACGTGATGTCCATGAAAAAGTCAAACGTGCCATGAAAATCAAAGTACAATATCAAGAGCGAGATGGCACTCCTAAAGAAATTGAGGCCGAGGGTTACTTTGCCAAATGCATTCAACATGAACTCGATCACTTGAATGGTCATGTGTATTTAGATCATCTTCATCAAATCAAACTTGAACGCGTACAGCGTAAAATTAAAAAAATTATACGACAAGCTAAAAAAGAAGATTAATTCGCATACACTACCAAAACTTCATTCCAATTGGTTGTATATGCTGGGGTCATGTTCTCTCTAAGTGACCATCCTTTATTAAAACCGCAGACAGCAAATTGGATAGTTTGACGGCCATATTTATCATTTATCTCATCTAAAATATCCATGAGGATTTTATTATTCATTTTAGTGTCATCAATAAAAAAATCTCCCTGCCCAATGCTATTGGGCACCAGATCTAATAACATCACCCCCGCTTTTTTATAGTGAAATCCTTCTTTATAAATGGCTTTTAAACCCATCGCTGCTGTTTTAAGAATGATCACGGTATTATCTGTTTCTTTAACAAATTTCATACAAATAGAATTGCTGTATTGCTTGTCATTTTGGCTAAATGGATTGGTACGAGCAAATACCATCATGGCGCTTGCAAAAGAACCTTGTTGCCTCAGTTTCTCTGCGGCATTGGTTGCAAAGTTAGCAACCACTTCGCGTAGATCATTGAAACTATCTATTTTTTTCGCGAAAGATCGTGAAACCATAATATTTTTACGTGGCGCTACGTCTTCTATACCAAGGCAAGCAGTTCCTTGAAGTTCAAGCACCGTTTTAGCTATCATCACATTAAACTTTTTGCGCATTTCATGCGGATCGGCATTGGCTAAATCATATGCGCTATAAATACCCAATTGGTTTAATTGGCTAGCCCACTTTCGACCTACTCCCCAAATATCGCCTACAGTAAGATGGCGAAGGATGTTTTTGGCTTCTTCTGAGTGATGAAATACTTTAACGCCCCCTAAATCAGGTTGACGTTTAGCAATAGCATTAGCGGCTTTAGCTAATGTTTTGGTTGGACCTATCCCCACCGAAACCGGCACATGAACGCTTTGCAAAATAAATTGTCGGATCTGTTTGCCATAGGCGGCTAAATCCCATTTTTCAAAGCCTTTTAATCCCAAGAATATTTCATCAATAGAATAAATTTCATAATCTGGCGAAAAAGTGGATAGCAAATTCATTATGCGCCCAGAGATGTCTCCATAAAGGCGGAAATTGGAAGAAAGCACAACAACTTTATGTCTTTTCACTAAATCTTGTCGTTGGAAGATAGGATCGCCCATTTTAAACCCAATGGCTTTTGCTTCATTGGAACGCGCCACCACACAGCCATCATTGTTAGATAGCACAACCACGGGCCTGCCCTCTAATTTAGGGTTAAAGATCCGTTCACAGGAAACGTAGAAGTTGTTGCAGTCAATTAAAGCAAACATAGCTTTGTGCTTATGATATTTGTACATATATCAAAACTATAGAGGTTATTTAGGAAAGGATCAAGGGTGGTAGTTAATCAACTATTTCAAATGCGCCCAACCAACAAATGGATAGGCCAAATCATAGCTTTAGGATGGTCTAAATCACCCCAGGCGGCTTGGAGAGGAGCTGCGATTTTATCAATGGGGTTGAGTTGTTTTTGCTTTTGATATTCTTTAACCGCAGACCAAGTATTCAAATAACCAATCAATTGATGATAGTTAAGATTTTTATTAATAATAAACGCTGGTGGAGAAATACGCTGAAAAGGAAAAGGAATAGTCGTGTATTCATCATTTACATATATTCTTTCTTTAGGCCAATATTTCTTTCCCAAAATATTCTGGTAAAGCTTACGTATAATAGGATCAATTGTCGAAGAAACTGTTCCTAAAGAATAACACCATGCTGCAATTACACCGCCTGGCTTTGCCACGCGTTTTACTTCTTGATAATATTCATCAAAATTAAACCAATGTAGCGCTTGAGCAATCGTTATTAAATCAACACTGGCATCTGGAATATTTGTTTTTTCAGCAGGCCAACAATGGTAGGAGATATTCTCTATTTTAGGAGCAACATCTAGCTGCTCTTGGCTAATATCAGAAGCAATAACTTTCTTGAAACGTTTTGAAAGTGAAACAGCGGCCTGTCCATTGCCTGTGCCACAATCCCAGGCTAAATCAGATGCTGGTACGAGCGTGGCAAGATAAGTGAATAATTCTTCAGGGTAATCAGGCCGAAACTGTTTGTATTTATCAGGGCTGTTTGAGAAGTGTTCAATAAACGTCATAGGCGCTGTAAAACAAGGGTTATTGCATTAATAATAGCTTGTTCACGCACTTCTTGGCGAGAACCGTCAAAAACAAAGTGCTTGACCTTTGCCTTAATGCCTATCATCGCAACGGCAATATATACAGTCCCAACCGGTTTTTCAGGCGTTCCTCCTGTAGGACCTGCAATCCCAGTAATCGACACGCTAGCATCAGCTTCAGAGATGGCTAATGCACGTTCAGCCATTTCTAATGCAACAGCTTCGCTAACAGCCCCGAACTTCTCTATGGTGTCAGGGTCCACACCAAGCATTTCACATTTCGCTTCATTACTGTATGTAATATAACCATTGCTAAACCAATCTGAACTTCCTGAGACAGAAGTGATCCAGTAACTCAACCCCCCGCCCGTGCAAGACTCCGCCGTGGCTATGGTCCAGCGTTTACTTTTAAGCTTTACCCCAAGTTCTTCAACTAATTTTGTAAGTGGCAAGATAACTCCCGATATGTGTCTGAAAACACTCTAAACTTACATTATACCATGCAGGGATGAAAACAAATGTCCAGCAAAGAGACCAGCGCAACTGCTTGGCCTGCCTTACAATATCCAATCTTTAGGATGCTCTGGATGGCCGCGCTCGTATCCAATATTGGCACTTGGATGCATGAAATTGGGGCATCATGGCTGATGACCTCTTTAACACATAAACCGATGTGGGTAGCACTTGTTCAAGCAACAACAGCTCTTTCGATTTGTATTCTAGCCTTACCTGCCGGTGCACTAGCAGATATTATTGACAGACGACGATATTTAATCGTTTTACAAAGCGGTATGTTGATAACAGCAGCCATATTAGCATTAGTCACCTATTCCGGGAAAATGCCCCCTGAGCTATTACTTTTTCTGACATTTTGCCTTGGTGCTGGAGCGGCCTTAAGTACCCCAACTTGGCAATCCATTATCCCCGAAATTGTGCCTGCAAAAGATTTATATTCAGCCATTATTCTCAACGGTATTTCATATAATGTATCACGAGCCCTTGGGCCTGCCTTGGCGGGATTAATTATCGCAGCCTCAGGCCCTGCAGCCGTATTTGCTATCAATGCGGTTTCCTTTTTTGGCATTATTTTCGCACTTAAGCGTTGGAAGCGTGAAGCCAATACAAGTAGTCTCCCTGCAGAAAGACTGTTTGGTGCAATACGAGCGGGCATTCGTTACGTTCGAGGCGCTCCCACCTTACAAAATGTCATGGTTAAATCCTGTGCTTTCTTTATTTTTGCTAGTGCCGCTTGGGCACTATTGCCGTTAGTTGCGCGTACAGAATTAAAAAGCGGACCACTGGGATATGGTATTTTGATGGGTTGTTTGGGTCTAGGCGCTGTTTGTGGTGCTTTTATTCTGCCGCGGATCCGTGAGATTTTAAATATTGATCGTGTTGTTTTTGCCGGAGCTTTGGCCTTTACGGTAACCAATTTGCTGCTAGCGCTGTCGGTTAATTTTTATATTGCCTGTTTCGCAATGGTATTAGGTGGACTTGCCTTTGTATCGGTGATCGCCACCTTAAATACCGTTGCCCAATTTTCCGTTGCTTCTTGGGTGCGAGCTCGTGCTTTGTCCGTTTATTTGATGATCTATTTTGGTAGCATGGCTCTAGTAAG
>CAYXVT010000004.1:6258-21802 GCA_964468105.1 Uncultured Candidatus Berkiella sp.
CCATCATGGCATACCACTCACCTTATTAGTGGCAGCGATTGGGCTCATTGTTGCCAATAGTGGCACCTACTTTGTTCGACTTGAAGGGATCCAGATGCTTGATCACACCCCAAGTAAAGATTCTCCTGCGCCTGTAGGCGAAGCCCTGCCAGCACATGAGCAAGGTCCTGTTATGATAAACGTTGAATATCACGTTAAACGTGAAAACCATGAAAAATTCATTCAAGCAATACAAGATATGCGTCGCATTCGATTACGAGAAGGTGCTTATTTTTGGTCATTATTTCATGATATTGAACATCATCATCGCTTTGTTGAATGCTTTATGGTGGAATCATGGCTTGAACATTTACGATATCATGAGCGCGTCTCAGTATCCGATCGAAAATATCAATCGAAAGTTAATGCTTTTCATGAAGGTGAAAAACGACCTAAGGTTACCCATTTTGTAGCAGAGAAAACATCAATTAAGAAATCTCGCGAAAATAAATCGTCAGATGAATAATTGGCAGTAGGTCAACATCTCCCCCCCCACTGAAAAAAAATGAACCAAATACGTTAAATAGTTGTCCCATAACTAAGTAAATCCTAATCTAGGAAGTTCTTTATGGCCATACAAGGTCCACCACCAATCAGTGAAGAAGAACAAAAAAAAATAGATAAGGCAATTCAAAAGAAAGCGCTTGAAAAGCATATACCTGATGTCATTGTGTCTGCGGATGGAACAAAATTTCTATGTGCTTTTGATGACGGTACAGGACAAGTGGAGAAACACCCCATTGCGAAAGGCGGTATGGGGATGGTTGCGAAAGCTCAAAATGAAAAAACAAAAGAAGTAGTTGCTGTCAGAATACCAATAAATCAAGCAGAGTCGAGAACGCCCGAATTGGAAAGAGAAGCTCACGCTTATAAAATGCAAGGAGAACTCAAAGGCATAAAACCACCTACCAAAGAAGATCCACGCCTGATTAGTCTCGTTGAACTTATTCCTGGTAAAAATTTAAGCGATGTGATGTATACAATGGTAAAGGTGGGTGAAGGAGGAAATCAAAAAGAAGTACCAGTGAAAAATAATTTAAGTCTTGAAGATAAGAAAGCTATTACATATGAATTGTTAAGACAGGCTTATGCAAAATTTCAGCTCAGAGGCTTAATACACTGCGATCTCAAAGGCGACAATGTCATGTATGATGACAAATCAAAAACACTAAAGATTGTTGATTTAGGTGAAACCATTGATGTTGCCGATCATGTCCATGAAAAACATGCGCAATTTAAAGCAGCCGGGCAAGGGTATGTTGCACCAGAATATAGAACTGGTGCAGGCCTACAAAACTCCTTTCGCAGTGACATGTATAGTATGGGTGTATTTCTTGCAGAATTATGGAGTGATACAAACTATGCCCTTGAAATGGCAAAAGGAAATGATATACCAGAAATCGCATTAAGAGACATATTAGATCCTAAAAGTAAACCAGATGTTCCTCCTGATATTTTAAGTATCATTAGACGTTTAGCATGTCCTGATCCCCTCTTAGCCCCTGTCAATATTGCCTATGCTGTAGCCGAATCAGGCTCAAAAGAACTGCAAGATATAACTAAGGCTCAAATGGCATTAGAGCAATACCGAAAAGCCCTAAAAGAGGACTTGGTTGAAAATATCAATCCTAAAGATAAACAATATGCAGCATCTAAAGAAAATTATGAAAAAGCAAAACATTTTCACGAAATAGCAGAAAAAGCTATTCTACCTGTGGAAGAAATGTTAAAAGAACTTCAAGAGCAAAAGTTTAGCACCCCTAAAACAGATGAAGAAAAAAAAGAAAAAGCAAGAATAATTATCAAAAATAATAAAATACTTGACATGGTACTCAAAACTCTTTCTGAGACAAAAGATATTCATCCGGAAATTAAAGCAGAGATAGATGGCATTTTAAAATTAAAAGCAGAGAGTCCTGCAGATATCATTAAAAAAATAAATGCGCTATATAAAGTCATTAACAAAAATCTAACGAATAATCCTCCCCCTCCTTTAATTGCTATAGAATCTAAAGATCTCGCTACCGTTCATAAGCATCTTTCGGATTATGCTGCCAGATATCCAGATAACAAAGCAAGCAATTATATTCTTGAGAAAGATAAGTATGGGGTTAGTTTAGTTGATAGACTAGATGGAATATGTCTTTCACAATCAAAGGCAATTGATCAAGTAAGATTTCGAAAAATTCATGAATATCCCATTGTAGTTAATAAAATTTTTCTTAATCTCGTACAACTTGCTCAATCAAACCAAGCGGAAAGAAAAACTGAAGAAAGTCCTGAAGGAAGGCGTAAATCTGTTTTGTTTTCAACAGCTTCAGCTAGTTCAAGTGGGTTTAATTCCTTTGGAGCAAAAGTAAATGCTGCTGCTCAGGCATTAAAAAGTCATAAAGATTTTCCAAACATACCTGTTGAAAAAGTTGAAGAAATAATGAAGGCTTTAAAAGAAGCCACGGGGGCAACAATGATATCAGACCATCAATTGAAAGTTGATGCACACACCTCAACAGATCACGGCAAGAAGATGATAATAGAATTGGAGAAAGAATTTGTCGGCGTAAAAGATCGAGGGCCCAAAGAAGTAGCACCAGAACAAAAAGACGCTAAAAAAGCTTTATCAAAATGACGTCCATGCAGTTATTTTAAGATTTCCAAATAGTTACCAATAACTGCTTTCCATCTGAATATGTAGCACTTTTTTGCGATCCCTCATCCGCTATTTTGAGAGCACCAAGTGAGGTGCAAAGATCTGTTTCTGCATTTTTTACTTTTTCTATTTTTAAACGCTGTTGGTAACAAAGTGGAGGAAGTTTCTCCAAAAGATCAATAGGCAGTCGTTCTATTGGTAGTTTTTTAGCAGCATTAGCCACAACTTTAGCGGTTAGTTCTACTAAAGTGGGCATTTTGTTTTTATTACTTAAATTTTTCATTTCAGTAATTTTGTTCGAAAAATCAAATGAGTAGTTAAGAGGATCTTCAAACTCAATAGTCAATCTTTGGTTAGCATAAAGCGCCTTGAGTAAAGAATCAATGCCCTTTTCTGTTAAGGCTGGACTCATTGAAAGTAAAAATTGAAAACGTCTTGAAATATTTGCCAATGAAGTACTTAGTATTAGCGCTTCAACATTATTAAAAGTTACATTTGATAACTTTAGTTGATCTATATGACATTCATCAATCGCTTTACAAAATGTTTCGAAGTCTGAATTTGAAGCTGTATGACAAATATTGTTCCAACTTAAATCCAATGATTTTAAAGGTGTTTCTCTTGTATGAGCAAGTAGGGTTGCAGCCTGGGAGCATGTAATGCCAGCGTGATTAAGTGTTAAATCTTTTATATTGCAAAATGATTTGCTATTCAATAGTTGAAGAAGTGCCGCAAAATTAGTTTCATCAAAAGTAGTACTACATAGAGAAAATGATCTCGCATCAGAATACGTTAACATCTTCAGCAATAAGACTAATGATTCCAATGATAATTTTGCATCAATGCAAATGCTAGACCATTTTTTTAAAGGTATTAAAGTGATTAATTTTGATAAATCTTGGATTTCTCCAGAATTGACTTTTATGCTAAAATGACTAATTTCAAGTTCTTGTAATATTGGTAACAGATGTTCAGAATGAAGTGGTGTCATTTCACCATTTACAAATAAATCGACTCCAATTAAATTCGTATTTTCAGCAAATATATCTTTCATTTGAACTAAATCTTCAAGTTCTTCTGAAGTGTTACCATCAATTGTAACGCTGAGAATTTTCTGAATTGAATCACCAACCATGTAGGCCAAAAACCTTTTATTTACGAAAAAAACATTTTAAGTTATACAGCTCACAAAAGTCAATCTGCAATTTAGATGTATATACTCTTATGATTATTTCAATCAAGGCAATAAAGTAGTACCTATTAACCTACCAATCAGATAGGTAATGCCTGCTGCACTCAAACCAAAAACAATCTGCCTTAACCCTGAATAAAAGGCATTTTTACCGGTAAATAGCGTGATTGAGGCGCCTATAGCAAATAAACCAAAAGTGCTGGCTACTAGGCTCACAGGTGTCGCCCAGACGCCTGGAATAAAGAAGAATGGAAAGACAGGAATAATAGCGCCAACGGCAAAGAGGAAAAATGAGGTGAAGGCTGCTTTCCATGCAGATCCCCCTAATGAATCTTTATCAATCCCCAATTCTTCTCTAACCAATGCATCTAGCGCAGTGTCTTTATTAGCAAACATTTTCTCAACCAGTTTTTTGGACTCTTCTTCAGACATTCCCTTGGCTTGGTATAAAATAGATAGCTCATTCATTTCTTCTTCAGGTGAATTTTCTAGTTCTTCTTCTTCAATTTCAATTTGTCGTTGATAGAGCTCCCTTGAGCTTTGTACAGAAAGCCACTCACCTAATGCCATAGAAATAGAGCCAGCTAATAAACCTGCTATGCCAGCAACAATTATCGCGTCATGGCCACTGGTTGCACCTGCCACCCCCATCACTAGGCTCATATTAGATACTAAGCCATCATTAGAGCCCAGCACAGCAGCTCGAAGCTCATTGCCACCAACACCTTTATGTTTGCCTTCAAATTTAGATAACACAGCGCCTTCAACATTAAGGTTGGCATGCTGTGTTAAATTTTGAATAATATTCAAATGCACATTTTCAAGTCCGGTTATTTTTTCGCCAGACGCCTGCTTTTTTTCAATAGCCGATTTTGACAATTGATATTCAATAGCAGTTAAATTAGATAAAATAAATTCATAACCAAAGTAATGTGCTAATTTTACTTGTAAACGCGCTCTAAAGCTGGGCGGTGGCATAGTGGCATTAGGGGTTTTTGCTAATATTTTTCCTAAAACTTTTTGAGCATGTCGCCCTTCAATTTCAGACATTTTATGAAATATTTTGCAAACAGATTCGTTTTTGTAATTTTCAGATAGTTTTTTATACAAAAACGCTGTATCTACTTCTACCTGTAGCTGCTGTTTTAACTTTTTAGTCATATACCGTTCCCAGATGAATTTTCGACGTTGTTACCTGCACACCACAAAATAGCTTGCCAACGAAAAGGCCATATCCAACGAAGCGAAAAAGAATGAATATTGGACTGCTTAAATATAGTTATTAAATCCATTTTACGAAAAGCACGCAATACAGACAAAGGGCCATCATATTTAGTCACAGAGCATAAATTAAATACAGTGCTTATTAATTTGATCCCAATATAAGCCAGCCAATGGCGATGTAAATCGTTAATGATAATGGCAAGCCGTGTTTTTGTCTTTAAATTATTTAAAAGATCTATCAATGTGTGATTATCTAGGTGATGGCACACATGATTTAAAATCACAATATCATAACAAGGAATCGATTCTGAATTAATGATATCTTGAAGTTTATATTTTATTTCCGGATAAAAAGCTGATTGAGCAATCGCATACTTTAGAACAACTTCATTCCCATCCAAACCAATAAGACTGCAGTTTATTTTGTTCTTGCTTGCCCAATCATGTATATGTCGGAGCCCATCGCCACTACCACACCCAAAATCAGCAATTAATCGGTCTTTTGAACGGTATGATGGGTGTCTTTTATAGATTTTATGTATACCTTTAATCAACGATCGATTAAATCCTAACCATCTATTCAAACATTCCATATCTTTGAGATTTTCCAGTAAAAGCGGGCTCGAAAAATCCAAATCATCAATAATCTCTTTTTTTATAGAACGTTTATTATGCATGTTGTATTGTCAATACCATCGATTCTAAGGTCAACCCTGGTCCAAAAGCACAACAAAATGTTTTTTTAGCATTATCCTGCTTGGTTATATTTTCCCATAGTTTCTTAAGAACGAAAATAATCGTTGCGGATGACATATTGCCGAATTGACGTAAAACATCATAAGAAAATTGATTATCTTGTACTGTCATATTTAAGGCATTCTCGCAAACTTCAAGTATTTTTTTGCTACCCGGATGAATGGCATAATAATCAATATTTTTTAAAGTGAGTGATTTTCGCTTAAGTAGTTTTTCGGCAAAACTCGCAATCCCGCTTTCAATTAATTGCGGCACATAAGAAGTTAACTTAATATCAAAACCAAAATTTCCTATATCCCAAGTCATTTCTTGATTCCCATTAGCGAGCAAATCGCAATAGAAATCATCTAAAATAAAAGCCTGCTTAGAAGTAGATTTTCCTTCAACAATAAATGCACCTGCGCCGTCTGAAAAAATAGCACTGGATATTAAATTATCCGTGGTTGCACTTTTTTGAAAATGAATTGTACATAACTCAACACTGACGACTAGTACTTTGGCTGTGGGATCTGCTTTACATAGCGCATAGGCTGCTTTTAGACCATTAAAAGCACCATAACATCCCATAAAATTAATCGTGGTTCGCGCAATTGTGGAAGGCATGGAGAGAGCTTGAACAATTTCAATATCAAGACCTGGCGCAGACATTCCCGTACAGCTGACAGTGATAAGGTGAGTAATGTCATTTGTTGTTAATTCTGGTTTAGATAAGAAACAATCTTCAATAGCAGACAAAGCAAGAGGTAGTGCATTTTCTTTATAGATTTTCATACGATATTGCGTACTGGGAAAATCTAACTCCGGGTCGTTCGGAAAGAAATGAAGTGGTTTAGCTGTTTTAACAAAGTCTTCCAGCACACTATGGCGATATTCTATCCCTGCTTCTCGATAAATCATTCTAAGGAGACGATTTTGAACTTTGTTCAATGGTAATACGCTTGCCATAAAATCAATCACTTTAGATTGTGATTGTTTAAACTGCGGTGTTGCATTCCCAATACCGGTTATGGCAACTGTCATCCATTATCTCTTTAAATAGGACATCCATTAAAGTCTCATTCTCACTGAATTTGGGGAAATAAGAAATGATTAATAATCAAGATAGGTAGATTAATTAGAATGAGAGCCCCAAACACATGTTCAATGTTTGGGGTAAAAACTTAAGCTTTTGGTGCTTTTTTTGAAGTCCCTTGTGGAGGAAGACTTGCGTATTTTTGATTATAGAGAGAGGTTAAATGTGAACGACGTTGTTCAATTAACTTTAACGCTTCGCCAGCATCATAATAGGTATATGCTAAGCCTGGTAACCAAAATAAGAATGCGGCGGTGTTTGTACCATTAACACCCTTTTTGCTATTCACTTCTCTTTCAGCCTGGTCAAGTTTCGCTAATTCAGCTTGCAGCTGTTGCGCTGAATATTGGTTATCACCCATTTGAACGACTTGTGTTTTAGGGGAAGTAGAACAAGCACTGATTAACGAAATACCCAAAGCAATTAAAACTAATCTAACTGACATCATTATAGTTATCCTGTTTGCTAAAAAAACGGTATTTTATAGCAATGGCAGGCAAGGTCAATAAAATTTACTGAATTTACCATCAAAAATAACAATGTTTGAAAAATATTCTGAAATTTACAGAGTGGGCCGGCACGGTGACCGGCCCAAAAGTGTTATTTCAATCGCATTATAAATGGATTTGGTGTCTCTGTTTGAGTTGAAATCCAAACACTTTTTTCCTGTAAATATTCATAAATGGCGTTTTGACCACTTTCACGGCCAATCCCAGATTGTTTATAACCGCCAAATGGTGACAGGTAACTTATCATTCGATAGGTATTTACCCAAACCGTTCCAGCTTGAATTTTTTTGGAAACTTCTAAAACACGTTTAATATCTGTTGTCCATAAACCTGCGGCTAATCCATAGGGAATATCATTCGCTAATTGGATAGCATGGTTTTCATCTTTAAAAGGGATCACCGATAATACAGGTCCAAAAATTTCTTCTTGCGCAATGCGCATGTTGTTATTGACGTGTGTATAAATACTAGGCTCAACAAACCACCCGTCCCCTACTTTCTTAGGATCCGCTCTTTTTCCACCAAGCGCGCAATGAGCACCTTCTTGTTTAGCAATATCTAAATAACTCAGTACTTTCTCAAATTGAGGCTCAGTACTCACAGGTCCTACTTGTGTTTCCATTGAGAGAGGATTACCCATCTTTGCAGTTTTTGCTAAGGCAACAATTTTATCAACAAATTGATCATGAATGTTTTCTTGTACTAGTAGTCGAGAACCAGCTATACAAGTTTGTCCAGTTGCTGCGAAAATACCAGAGATTACACCTTTAACAGCATTCTCTATATTCGCATCTTCAAAAACGATGTTAGGTGATTTACCACCTAATTCTAAACTAACCTTCTTTAACCCTTTAGCTGCATTTTCATAAACCCGTTTACCAGTTACAGAGCCCCCAGTAAATGAAATTTTTGCAACATCTGGATGATTCACAAGAGCATCCCCTATTTCATTACCAAAGCCTGAAATGACATTAACAACCCCATCTGGAAAACCCGCTTCCTTAACGAGCTTAGCAAATTCAAAAGCAGAAGCTGAAGTATATTCTGATGGTTTTAAAACAATAGTATTACCGGCAGCTAATGCAGGCGCTAATTTCCAAGCAGTGATTAATAGCGGAGAATTCCAGGGAATAATTGCAACGACAACCCCTAATGGCTCATAACGAGTAAAATTAAAAACATCTGGCTTATCAATTGGCAGTACTGCACCTTCAATTTTATCGGCCAAACCGCCAAAATAATAAAACCATTGCGGAACATAATGAAGCTGAGCTGACATTTCAGAAATTAATTTTCCATTATCCATCACTTCACATTCGGCAAGCTTATCAGCATTAAGCGCTATTAAATCACCTAGCTTGCGCAGTAAATGACCACGTTGGGTAGGAGTCAATGTCGGCCATTCACCATTTACAAATGCATTGCGTGCACAAGAAACGGCTCTATCAACATCTTCTTTATTACCCCTTGGGATTAAGCACCACGGTTTTGCAGTGTAAGGATTAATAGATTCATACCAGGTATTACTTGCTGGATTAGACCATTGGTTTTTAATAAAATGTTGGTACTTTGGTAATGTCATGCAATGCCTACCTATTTGTTGGAATCTAAGTGAATAGCTATAGTTTGCGTACTATCTATGCTGGCTAACGCTGAAAAACATAGAACATTAAGGTAGAATCATGGTAAGTTTTTTTAGAATCAGTCTCAATAATACCTAGAGGGAAGATTACTTTGCAATTTAGTTTTAAGGCTATCAACCAATTTACATTTAAGGCGTCACTCATTCTTTTTTCGATGTTTTTCAGCTGCGCATCTGCCAATCCACTTGATGCCAAGAACATAGAATGGGAATACGTACAAAAAGCCAAAATTATTAAGTATCTCCTAGGGGCTGTAAGTTGGCCATCAAGTACAAAAAATGATCCTCTTAATGTATGTGTACTTGGCAAAATTGATAATTTGAAATCGATAACTGCACTCAATGGCGAAATGGTCAAAAATCATAAAGTCGTTGTTAGCTCAAGCGCTAACATGAAAAAAGCCCAACAAAACTGTCAATTAGTTTTTATTTCAAACTCGGAAAATGCACGCCTTAAAAAAATTATTTCAACATTCGATGGCAAGCCCGTTTTGTTACTAGGTGATATGGATCATTTTGCACAAAATGGCGGTTCAATGAACTTTATTGTTATCAAAGGCATAGTTGCACTTACTGTGAATGTAGAGGCGATGAAAAAGTCAAAATTGTCCTATAACGTTAGTGAATTTAGCCAAATCACGGTCGTTCCCCCACCAGACGAACTTAAATAATACCATTTTGTCCAAACTCTCTTCTCTAGGTACCGCGGCTTGCCTGCCCTTCGAAGCCTCTTAGGCGCAGTAGGGTCCGCGGTATCAGTATCGATCTCATCTCTACGTACCGCGGCTGCAAAGTGCTCAATAACCATTCGACTGGAAACTCTCACCGCTAGTCAGCTCACTGCATCATTATCTCGTTCCATTCACTATAATCCGACATTGTTATGTTCTCATTTCGGAGCAGCTATGCCCATGAATTTACTAAAAATTGCCAGAGCTGAATGGTTAAGTGCCTTAACCAGATTTAGACTCGATCCCAATTTATTAAAAATTAAGAAAGATTTGAAAACATTCTTTCACTCCTTTTTTAAAATAAAAGACAAAGTGTATGCTGCTGATACAGGTAAATGGTTAGGTGAAGGCGGGCAAGGTTTCGTTAAAGTAGCTGAAGACTACGAAGGTAAGGATTTTGCCTTAAAAGTAGAACCTGATGAGATTAATGAATACGATCATGAGGAGTTAAGAATAACCGAAAAGATTAATTTCTCGCATGGCATGATGCAACGTAGCCTTGGTGGCTTAAAACTATTCTCTAAGAAAAGTAAGCATAACAGTAAAACGTTAACAGAATATAAAAAATACAAAATATATGAACTTCTTGAAGGTGAAGATCTTTTTGATTTAATCCATTCAAAAACTGTTTTAACTGACGCACAAAAATATATTATTGCCATTAAAATATGTCAATGCATCCAAGATTTACATAACCAAGGGATTATTCACGCTGATATAAAGCCAAATAATATCAAAGTAAACATGGTCAATAATCAAATAGTTGTGAGAATCATGGATTATGGCCTTTCAATGGAATTATCACCCGGTGAAACTAGTATTTCCCCTAATATGATTTTTGGGACTAAAGCATATGAGTCCCCAGAAATTAGAAGCGCTAATCCAACTTATTCTTTTGCTTCAGATATTTATGCAATGGGAATTATGTTTAAGGAAGATCTTAAATTGCCAGTAAATGTATATGATAATATGCTTTCTAAACCTCAAAGCCGTCCAGGGTTAGATGTTACTATCAAAACGCTTGTTGGTTTATTAGAAAAATGCCCCAATCTTGATACTGATGCCAAAAAAGTAATAGATGAAGTTAAACCGAAAGTTGCAACAGCACAACAAGCTGCAGTAATTGCTGATAAAATAGATGAGCCCAAGAAGCCTATAAAGAGAGAACCAATCAATCCGCAGATCCTCAAACTTCAACAGCTCTTACAAGAAAAACAAAAACAACCAGAGCCAGAAATAAAAGGGCCGCAAAGATTAGTCTCCGTCAGACCAAAAGATGTTCTATTCCAACAAAGGCAATTAGAAATTAGACCTCAACCAGCAGCAGTAGCAGCTCAAAGACAACCCTTTGCAAAAGCACCTAAGCAGGCACCTTTACGACAGGTCGCACAAAATAGAGAGGGCGACGTTTCTCAATTACCAAAGTTAAAGCAGTTTAATAATGGAAAGCCAGGTAAAACCTCTGAATTCCAACATGAACTCAATATGGCTTTAATAAAGAATCAGGATAAACGCGTGGGTCCTGTGGTAATGAAATAACCAAGTTGTAACCGTGCAAATTGGTTCTTGGGCAGTAACTTATCTCAAACAGGTGAACATACTTATGATCTAATCAACATTTGGTATTATTTTTTGAATGACACACAACCAAACATTGTCTTGTTAGTCTCCCATACTTATGAAATACTTATTCAGGTGTCCAAATAGTTTATTCTGGACTTCTTCGTATTTTCTGTCGTTTCGATAGGAGTAACAATAATGAATACAAAGCATCCGTTCTCGTTGATACCTCAAATAACCCTCACAGCAAGTATTCTTTTAACAACTCCACTTATATTTGCAGCCAATGCGACAAATACCGCAAACTGCAATCTAACCCAATTTTCATTAGTACCTGTACCAGAAGATGCTTTAAGTATTTCGATAGATAGCGCTAGTATGGTTGCGCCTTTGGGATCTGTTCCTGAATACTGTTATGTGAAAGGACACATTTTAACTAGCCAACCGGTTTCTCCTACTGATAATGGCATATTATTTGAAGTTAAAATGCCAACCGATTCCAATAATAAATTCTTAATGAATGGTAATGGTGGTTTTGCTGGTAAAATAGCAAACGCCTATTCTAAAATTGCGACGCCAGATGTTGATGGAAATACCTTCCCTAATGGTTATGGTTTAGACAGAGGATATACAATAGCAGCTACTGACACTGGACACGTCGGCACATCAAATATCGACCCTACTGGTTTTCGAAACCCAGACGGGACGCAAAATGTTGATAGAATTATTAACTATGGATATAAATCCGTGCATTTAACAGCTGTTACTACCAAAAACCTAATGAAATCCTACTACGGAAAAAAACCAAAATATTCCTACATGATGTCACTCTCAAATGGTGGCAGAGAAGGACTTGTTGAAGCAAGCCGCTACCCATCTGATTTCGATGGTGTTATTGCTGGTGCGCCATCGTGGAATGCATCAGATGTTATAGCTAAACTTATTAGCGATCAACAAGCGCAATATCCAGCTTACCCACCAGTAACACCTGTTATATCTCCTGCAGTGGCCGCAACTATAAGAGCAGCCACAATGTTAAAATGTGATGCGGCCGATGGCATTGTAGATAATATTATATCTGACCCTATCAACTGTAACTTTAATCCAGCAGCTGATGTACCAGGATTAACAGCTCAACAGTTGAATACCTTGATTGCAATGTATGGCCCAGTGATTGTAAACAATAAAAAAATAATGGATGGATTCTTACCAGGTTATGAATCTGCTTCTGATACAATACCTTATGAATTTGGATTTGGTGCTCCCAATACCTTTGGGCTTAATATACCATCGATTAACTATGCTTTTGCTATAGGTACGTTGCGTTACTTCTCTTACAATGACCCGAGCTACATTTTAAATAACTTTAACTTGCAAACCAATTTGCATGATTTATATATTTCACCTAATGGTGTTAATGCAAGAGAAATTCTGTATGCCGATACAAATTTGAACAAATTTGTTTCAAAGGGTGGAAAAATCATTGTCATGCATGGTTTGGCAGACTGGGTTATCCCCGCCCCAAACTCTATTAAATATTATAAAGCAGTTGATAGAGATAGGGATAATAAACGCGACACAGACAGTTTCTTACGATTGTACTTAGTGCCAGGATTGTTTCATTTTAATTCTTTCGGAGTAGGTCATGATCCTAGCGCTCCAACCCACATGAAAGTGTTAGAAGCTCTTGAAAATTGGGTTGAGAATGGCAAGGCACCTAAGGAATTAATCGCCTCAAGGATAAATGCATCTAATCAAGTTGATATGACTCGTCCTATTTGTCCCTATCCACAAATAGCGAAATTGAAAATGGGATTAGACGCGACCGACCCAGCTATTACTAATAACGCAATTAACTTTAAATGTGTTCCAGGACAAAAGAATGATGATGATCATGACGATATTGAACATCATGATGATCATAATGATCATTAAACAGAAAAGAGTTCCCGCTAGTAAATAGCGGGAACTTATTCTATGCTGGATACCGCGGACTAGCCGCGGTACGTAGTAATTTAGTAATAAACTACAGGTGAGTAAAGAGGAAGGATTTCAATGATTGGGTTCTTTTCTTCGTGAACAATTGGGTAGAAGTAACCTTCTGTCCAAGTATAAATATCCCAACCAACGATTTGTTCAGACCAACCTACTAATACATAACCAGGTATCACAGCTGGATATACATCAGTAATATCGGTTGAAAGGCCACCACCAGAAACCATTGCTAATTCATTTTTATTTAATTCGCGTAACATATTATTAACCCCTTATCATAATCAACTACATTTCTTAGAATACTTTAAGAGCGCCCAACCACTATTTGGTGAGGGTTGTTGCGTCAGGGGTATAATACGACTTAGAGGATAAATTTTCTTGGTATTTTGCTAGCTTTTATCATTCTACAGATACCATTCATCGGATAAACACCGCTATTCATCTAACTGAATCTCAAATCCAGCCTTTCTTTTTGAAGAAAAAGTACGGTAATAATGCCGTTAGGAGCATAACAAAAATGGCAATGGGATAACCATATATAGTATCCAGTTCAGGCATATGATGGAAATTCATACCATAAATGCTTGCGATTAATGTTGGGGGCATAAAAACCATTGCAAGAACGGTAAAGATTTTAATAATTTGTGTCTGCTCAATATTGATTAAACCTAAAGTTGACTGTAATTGAAAGTTAAACTTTTGTGATAAGTGATCACCATGCTTCATTAAATCATTAATATCTTGCGTTAGGGTTTCAAATTTTTGAAGCTCTTCTTTGCTAAACATATCCTGTTGAACTTCATCGAAAAACACAATAAGTAAAGATAAACTGGATAAACTTTGATAACATTTACCCAACAAACATTGCAAATAATTTATCTCACGAAGAGTATGGTTTAAAAACGTATTTTGCTTGGAATTTAGTAAGGTTTCAGTACTGCCAACCAACTTTAACGATAAATCTTCTGATTGATCTTCAATGATTTCAAAAATATCAGCAACAGCACCAACCAGTTTGTTCAACAATAACAAAAATACGCTAAAACTATCTTTCGCAAAATATTTACGCTGAGCAAGTTGAGACGTAAAGTTTTCAATGGGATTGGGATTAGAATATCGCAATGTAAATAAGCGATTTTTAGTTAAAACAAAAGTTATCACATGACTTTCTGGTAAGGGCGCTGCTTTGGTAATAATGGTGACGGATAAGTATAAGGCATCATTTTCATAATAAAACCGATTAGAAAATTCAATTTGATGCATCTCATTATGTAATGGAAGAGAAATATTATAATCATCTAACAACTGTTGCCGCTCATCCGCTGTAGGTTGAAGCACATCTAGCCAAACGGTGGTCTCTTTATAGTGGTGCATAGATTTCACCAGTATATTTTCAGGACCAATCTCGTATTGAGTTATCATGCTAACCACCTCTGTTGTTCGGCTTTCCTAATAAATATAGCAGTTAAATGTACTTACACTTAATAAACCCCGTATTTGATAATGGTATAACCTAATAGTCTCCTAAAAACGTATTTTGTCTATAATATATTGTAACGCTATCTATGATATGTTACGTTGAAAACCTAATTGAAATTCAAGTGAGTGGTTCATGTTTAAAGCAATAGCCCAAATTATTATTAGCGTGGTGATTATTCACCGCGTGGGGCTGTTTTTACGGAATTAAAAGATAACTTGAGTAAAAAAGCCCCCGCCAGAACCGGGGGCTTTTTTTTTGTGCCTAAAAAATGGAGATGCAGTGAAATGAGAAGTGTGAATGAAAAGCAATATCTACCCTGGGTGATGTGGTCCCTACCGCTAGCATTTTTTGGATTTCAATTTATTCTTCGTCTCTTCCCCGGACTCATCATGCCCGAGTTTTTAGCAAAATATGATATTAGCGCTACAGATTTTGGATTGTTTGCTTCGCTGTATTATCTTGGTTATGCAGGTATGCAAATCCCCATGGCATTATTACTAGATAAATATGGTCCTCGCGCAGTGATCTCTTTAAGCGCAATCCTATGCGGTGCCGCTGTTTGGATGATGCTTCTATTTGATTCCTGGCCAATCGCCTTATTAAGCCGATTTTTAATCGGTGTCGGCTCAGTTGTTGGCTTTTTAGGGACTTCCAAAGTGATTTCACTCTGGTTCCCCAAAGCAAGATATGCTCGCCT
>CAYXVT010000004.1:21812-38353 GCA_964468105.1 Uncultured Candidatus Berkiella sp.
CTTGTGGGCCTGACTTTTAGCTTTGGCTTACTAGGCGCTCTTTATGGTGGTCGCCCTGTGAGTATACTCATTGAGCAAATGGGTTGGGAGCAAATGCTTGGGATTTTAGGTGGCGTTGCCGTGCTACTTGGGGTATTGAACTTTAGTCTGGTCCGTAATAAAAATGAAACCCAAGAGAAATCGGCTCCTGTTTTTGTTGCTATAAAAAAGATCTTTACACATAAATCGTTGCTTATCTTAGCTGTAGCGAATTTTCTAATGGTTGGTGCACTTGAAGGGTTTGCAGATGTCTGGGGTGTACCCTTCCTTATGGCTGCACGTTCATTGTCTAAAGTAGAAGCCGCCAGTATCACATCCTTCATCTTTGTTGGCATGTTATTTGGTGGTCCGATCTTGGCGTATTTTTCTGAAAAATATAAAGCCCACTATACCGTTACGATGATCTGTGGCGTATTGATGGCCGCATTGATGACGACTGTACTACTTTTTAACCAAAGTCTTCCTCAGTCAAGCTTAATGCTAATTATGTTTGGGATAGGCATACTCTGTTGCTATCAAGTGATTGTCTTTGCTATCGGAGCTGAACTTGTACCTCCACAGCTGCTGAGTGTCACCATAGCCTTTTTAAACTGTATCAACATGCTAGGTGGCTCATTCTTTCATAGCGCCATCGGTAGATTGATGGACTTCTTTGAACAAGGCACCATGATAGACGGCGTTAAGGCTTATTCGGTAGAAACCTATACCTATACCTTGGCTTTAATCCCTATCGCCTCTCTGCTTGGTGCCGGGCTTGTGTGGGTGAGCAAACGTAAAAAGAACCGGGAATTGGCACTACAAGAACAAGCTTCTTTTTAAAAGAAATGGTGGGCATACTACGTTTTGCCCACCCTACATCAGAATTAAGCTAATTTTTCCTGTAGGATTGTTTATTGTTAATCGTCAGCCTGCCTGCACCTTTAGTCTTAACTTGCTTTAATTTTCTGAAAATGACGCCATTATCTACTTATTGTTAAATTAAATAACTAATAGGTAAAATCATGTTAACGCAAGCATTAAATCAAGAACAAGCACAAAAGAAACAAGCACCCACCTGGTGGCAAAGTTTAAAACAAAACGTCGCAATGGCTTATAACGGTATTGTCAATAAAATTAAAAGTCCTTTTGCGGGTCTTTCAGACTATTTCAAACAAAAAGAAAACAAAGATAGCGTTGATATCAAGGCTTTACGTGAAAAACATTTCAATTTGATTGCCCAAGAGAGTAAAAAGCCAAATCCCAACTATGGGGATGTTACAAAATTAATCAGTGCTGATACAAAGCAATTTATGGGACAAATTATTCAAGAAGAAATGAATAAATTGGGCAAGCCTCCTTGTGAATATAGCGTCATTACTCTTGGTTCCATGGCGCGTCAAGAATGTGGGCCTGTAACGGATTTAGAAATTGGATTTTTAATTAAAGAGAAAACCGTTGAGAACTATAAATATTTTCAACAACTTTCTCAAAATCTTTCAGATCGTTTATTTTTATTAGGCGAACATCCTGATATCGGTGGAAAAGGCCTAAGAATGGATGAAGCCGATAATGCCCCTCCCCATAAACGATTTTTTGCGCGTAATCTCACTGACGAACAAGCAAGAGAATTACAAAATGATGCAATTAAAAATCGCGATAAGAAAAAAATGCCCAATGAAGGCAGTCGTCCCTTTTTAGCGACTTATGATGAGTTTGCTGAATATTCAAAACCGCATTATGCACAGGACAAAAAGGAATTAGATAAATTAAGAAATGCCGCATTCGAAAGCGAATGGGAAAAAGCGCAAAAAGATCCTAAAAATAAAACCAAGCTCAAAACCAAAGCAGGAACGGCCGAATTAAGAAAAGAAATAGGATCTTGGGTAAGTCAGATGTACAGGCCCTTTAGTAATCGTGAACTCAATATTGCTGATAGTGCTGGTAAAAAACTAGGACGTAATATGGCATTATTGTACGGCAACGAACCGCTCTTTAACCGTTTTATGGCAAAACGTAATAACATATTTGCCCAAAAAGATAAAGAAGGCAAAACGGGTAGACAAAATATTGCCAAAGATAAAATGAAAGATGATATTGCTGAAATCATACAAAAAGGAAAAAGTCCTTACTTAACCGGCAAACTGGATAAAACGCTTGATATCAAACGTGGCCTCTATCGTTTCGTCGAGCAGTTCATAACCAATTTGGGATTTTACCATCAATGCAAAAGTCAAAATTGCCTTGATATTCTCGATGAATTAAAGCAAAAGCAAATAATCAGTCCCGAATCAGGAGCCAAGCTGAATGACTATGTGCAATTTATAACAGGTTTGCGCTTAAAGGAACAATCCATTCTAAAACGACAAGGATTCGAAGCGTATCTCGATCAGGAAGAATTTGATGAAGATAGAATAAAACTTGAAAAGGAAATAAAGCAGCTAGAAGAGTCCATTAACTATATGCAATCTGTTCCAGAAACAACGACAGATGCTATTGCTTCAAAACAAAGAGCTCTTGTGGAAATGAAAGATAAATATCATCATATGCTAGAAATGGCACCTGGTAAGATTATTTCACCAAGCGATTTAGAACAACTTAAAACTAAGTATGTTCCAATGGCTCAGGAAATTTACTCACAAGCACAACTTTGGACGCAAGGAAAAGAAAACCTAGGATTCACCAATAATGCACGTCCTGTTGCACAAAAGCATATTGAAGAATCCGTCGATTATGTACGTAAACACCCTGGTGGATTCTTCCCTGCTTTGAATCTGTTAAAACAGAAAGAAAAGGATCTATCACAAGAACAAGCTGCTGCTTTTGTTAAAAAATGCGAGCAAGAAAAGTTGTTGACGACAAAAGATAGATTGATGTTGACGTTTAAAAACTTATGGTAGGTAGGAACCTCTTTCCCCTCTCCCACTGGGAGAGGGTTAGGGCCTGCCTGCCGAAGCTTCTTAAAACAATGCTCGGAACTTTGTAAATACTAGCGAAGGCAGGTGAGGGGTTGTTACGCAACCAAATGTTGAAAAAACGTTAATATCGCTTCATAGTGCGTACACAAATACATCGCAATCAAACCAGCAATAAATCCCGTTAAATGCCCTTCCCAAGACGTTGTTTCTTCGGTAGGAAACAAGCTAAATAAAATACCACCAAAATAATATAAAGCCACGCCAGCACAGAAAAACGTGGTGAAAGTAGGTTGCACATAAGCTGATGCAACAACATATCCAAAGTAACCCGAAATTAAGGCGCTCGCTCCAATATGGGTCCCCACCCGTCCGATCACCCAAACGGCCAATCCTGATAACACGCAGATTATGCCAGTTGCCCAATAAAATTGGGTAAGACCTAGCGACATGACAAATAAGCCTAAACACAGAAGCGGTACTGTATTGAATAATAGATGAGTAAAGTTAGCATGTAAGATTGGTGCCATTACAATACCAACCAGGCCTCTTAATCGCCTAGGGCGGATCCCAAATTGATTCAGATGGGATCCCGTTGACCAATTGATGATATTAAAAATCCACAATACGGCAATCCAACCAAGCAATGTAGGAAGATATTGCTTGGAGACTTCAATGAAATCACTAATTTCGTTACTTAGTTCGGTCAGCATACCCTATTCTTGCATCCTTTAAGGATAGTGTTAAAATCATAGTCAATATATCATTTTGAATCAAAAAATGGATAAGTACTCACCCGATATTATAGCTCGTCGACTAAAGTTTAACTTACCTCATAGTATTCCAAAACATTGGCATAATCATTCAGCAATAGAAACCTATCACTTTAATGCGATCGCCATCTTTTTGCCCATTCTTGAAAAATTAGTGGTGCAAAGTTTAAAAAAAGCGCTCAAAGAAGTTGATTGCCCTAAATTAAAATCTGAAGTGGCTAGTCTTATTGCTCAAGAAGCACTCCACGGTTCTGAGTTTCATCGTTATAATAGTAAAATCGTATCCCAACACTACCCCCTCACCACACAACAATATAAAATGCGTTCCTTTCGCATTCTGGCAGGAATGGTTAATCGGTTTTCAACCACATTTCACTATGCTCTTTCTGCAGCAGGTGAACATTTTACCGCAATAACATCCGATCAATTTCTACGCTCTCCTAAATGGTTTTTAAATGTTGATCCTGTTTATAGCGCCATTTGGCGCTGGCATTGCATTGAAGAAATAGAGCATAAATCAGTAGCTTTTGATGTTTTTCAATCATTAAATGGTCGTTATTTAACAAGAGTGTTAGCAATGGTATTGATGACCATTACGTTTGAATTGTTATATATCAGACCCATCTGGACGATGATGAAGCACGATGGCAATCATAAAAAATGGCAATTTTATGTAAGCGCTTTTAAGTATTATTGGGGAAAAGGCGGTTTATACCGTACTTTATGCAAACCCTATTTTGATTATTTTAAACCTGGTTTTCACCCAACACTTCATCAAAATAACTCGTTGATTGAAAAGTGGAAAGCCTACTTTGAAACCACACCATTAACTGAAATCACCAATGGTTTACAATCAATCATCCCTCCTCTTAACAAATAGCTTGAGAATTGTCTCTATATAAGTTGACACCTCAATATCGATTAATTACAGTGCCAGCTGGTCGTTAAAAATATGACTTATTTTTATGAACAATCTGCATACCACAAGAATAACCTTAATAATATGTCTTGCATGTAATGCAGCTTGTATTCTTATTCTTTTCTCATACTCAGTTCTTAACTACGCGGTTCAAAAGTTCGCAGGCTATAGCTGACACTTTCCTTAAAGAATCATCAGAAATCTCATTGATCTTTTTAAATTCTAAAAAGGAATACGCTATGCTAGATGGAATAGTACCAACAGACAAAGTAACATCTCGTGGAAGAGTGCCCACCGAAGCAGACAGAACTGCCGCCCAACGCAAAAAGCTAGAGCATATCGTAGACGAAGTGCTTCATCCAAAGTTAGATGAAAAAGCTATTTTAAAAGCATTAACTGGAATAAAACTCGCCCTGATACAAGAGAGCGAAATTCATACTATTAGAAATCTTTTCAACGCCATTCCGTCCTTTGAAATGCCGGAGGTTGTAAGATCGTATGTTGAAACCTTTTATTTAGCCGTAGAAAAAGAAAGAGATGATGTGCTATCCCTATTTTTATCTTCAAAAACCACATTTCCGTTAAGTCGGGAAACTTTAATTTCGGGTCTATCCAAAGCAGCTTCCAGACTAAATAAAAATAATATACAACTTTTAGCTGAAAAACTTGTTGCCATCCCTGCCGAAGACTTTTCAACACTTGAAAATAGCGCATTATTAGACTTATTAAAAACCCTTATTCGACATGGTCATTTTTTTTCATTTGGAAGAGAAATTGTTGATAAACATATTCACGCTCTTCGACCAAACTTAAGAAGGCTAGCAGATATTGCTGCGGAAAGTGAACACCTTGCTGTAGTTGAATATGTTTTCACAAAAGATTCGACTTTTGCTGAAGTAAGACCTGAAAATTATCTTAATTTTATTTTGAATGAACTTTCAAAACCCCAGACCAGCACTGTTGCATTTTTAATGCTAAAGTTTGTTATTGAACAACGATGTGCCCATATACCAAGAGCGATGCTAACACAAGTGCTGCTAGCTTTAAAAAGTCAGGGCCACTATGATCACATGACTTCGGTGATTGCACAGCATGAGCAATATATAGAGCCAGAAGTTTTAGAAAATATTTTAGTACATGCATTAACGATTATTAACATTAAGCTAGCAAAAGCTGCTTTTAGAGCGTTAAGCAGACCGTCGGCTCCCTTAATAAAATCAAGTTGGAGCCCCTCTCTTCAAATGTTTCAGGAGGTTATTAATCATAACAAAATAGATTTATTAACTATATTACTTGATCATCATCAACATTATAACTTCATTACGGTATTGAATGCGGCGTTAAAACATGCCGCTTATGTAGGTAAAATTGAATCGGTAGATTTAATCCTAAAGAAATTAATTCAATTTGAAGAATTAGGGCAAGTTGAAATAGCTGTTCATGAAGCGGTCAAGCAACGTCAACTTGATGTCGTGATCTATTTATTTAACAACATTCCTGGATTTAGCTTAGATCAGAAAAGAAAGACCCTTGCCCATGCGCCAGCAGACTTTCGTCCTCAAGTAGAAGCTTTAGTACAGGAAGAAATAGCGAAACTCGAAGGCAAAAAATTACTGAAAGCCGCTGTAAAGTTGGTAAAATCATCAGCAAAAGAATCACAAGTCATTATCACACCAGATAACGTTTATCGATTGTTGGGTGATACACTTCAGAGATTAGAGAGAGAATCTAAAGCTAAAGAGGAAGTATCAGCTGCTGTAGTAGCCCCCGAAATCGCTATGCTAACGAAGAATCTGGAAGCTGTAGATTTAGGATCAGCACCAACAGCTGCGGTCACACCTGCATTCACTGCACATACTGAAGGAGCTCGTAATGATGCGCAAGGTGGCCAAGATCCTAAACCGCTATCAAGAACTTCTTCTCAAAGTAAACTAGGGAAATAAAAGTGACATTAGCGCCCTGTTCTGCTTATTAACAGAACAAGGCGCTAACCCGCAAGAAATTGTTCTCTTAAATATTCACTCGCCTGCATCAAGGCATAGCGAGCTTCTTGCACCTTTTCATAGTACCATAAAAAGCCATGAATCAAGCCCGGGATAAAAATAGCATTGGTTTTAACACCTGATCGCACAAGATTTTGAATATAAGTTTTAGCTTCATCACGTGCAGGATCATATTGAGCCGCAACAACTAACGTAGCCGGTAAATTTTCAAAATTATCCGCCAATAAGGGAGAAGCGCGCACATCATGATAATCCTGACTTTTAGAAAGATATTTATCAAGGATCCAATCAGCTAAAGCATTGTCCATTAAAAAGCCTTTGCCATAAGCTGATTTTGAGGGATAGTGATGTTGATCGGAATAATCCAACATCGGGTAAAACAAAATTTGATTAGAAATTAAATCTACTTTTTCTTCTTTTAAATAATGACTTATAGCCGCTGCAATATTCCCCCCCGAGCTTTCACCCCACAAAGCTACTCTAGTGAGATCCAACTTTAATTGAGCATTGTTATCGACAATGTATTGAATACTGGCGATGCAATCTTCAAAGGGCACTGGGAATTTAGCTTCCGGTGATAAGCGCGGTTCTAAGGCTATCACATTACATTGCAAATATTTTGCTAAATAATTACTGATATAATCTGAATCATTCATTTTGCCAAAAATATAAGCACTCGCTCGTAGATATAATATAACAGGCAGCGGTTTACTAGTTTCAAACGGGCGATATAGGCGAATTTTTAGCTCAGAGTTAACGTCAATATCTTCAATATTGATATCTTTTAACGGTGGGTAGGATTGCTGTTCATAATATTTCCTAACCACACTGACGCTTTGATTTGGTAATTCACCATGCCCGCGCAGGTAGGCACGTGTTATCACTCGTTGAATTGTAGGATGAACAGACATCCCTTTCCCCTTAGGATGATTTTTCAGGCATAGATTTAACTTTACTTTTTTTGAATTTTGAATCTTTATGCAATAAATATACACCCACTGATAATGCTGAAATCGACAAGGCAAAATACATCATTTCAAGCGCACCCGTATATTTAATATAAAGCACTCGTTGAAAGAAGCTCACGACAAGCACCATCACAATTACTTTTGCCAATTTATCTTTAAGTTCATCTAAGGAATTGATTTCTAAAATGGGGGGTAATTTTATTTTGCGTTCAGTTGGTATCACTTTTGAAATAAATAGTTCATAGAGTCCAAAACTAAAAATCAAAAGTACTATCGCTATTAAATATAAATCAACCGCGCCAATAATTTCACTAACAATATCTTCATGCAATTCTGGTGGATAGTGTAAGGTTAATACTGCCTTAGAGGCCTGAGAAATCATCACAAACATATCAATGGTAGAAACAATAAAAAGGATAAGGGCGCTGACAATGCCAAATAGTACGGGTAAAAACACGAATAGCCGCGAAATCCCTAGTAACTTCGAAAGCAAGTAATTTGACATGTTATGAAGCTCCGATCATGACAATATTCGCTAGTATGTTACAGAAAATCATAAATAGGGAGTGCAAGGCAAGGAACTTAGAGGAGTTGGGTTTACAACTACACTATACGTCGGCAATTTGAGTAAATTCAAAGCAGTTTGACTTTAGGCGAGGCGTCAAGCCTACTCGTAACAGGAGTGCACATCTGAGTGCATGACTGTTACGAGGAGGTGAAGACAACAAAGCATAAAGCCAAAATGCGAAGAATTTTAGACGGCGATTTCTTTGAGGGCTTTCATAGCTGTTGCCTTTACTGATTTACGAGCAGGCTTAGCAGCAATCTTGATTTCTTCGCCGGTGAAAGGATTACGGCCCATACGCGCTTTGGTAGCTGCTTTATGGATACGACGTACTTTAACGCCGATTTCAGGAACAACAAATTCACCGAAACCTTTACCTTTTAAACTTCTTTCTACAACATTTTTAAGAGCTGCGAAAATATTTTTAACATCGCCTTTTGCTAACCCAGTGATGTTCGCCAATTCAGCAAAAACTTGTGCTTTACTTTGTTTTTCGGTGATTGGGGAAGCTGGGAGATTGATATTACCTGAAGCAGCAACTTTTTTTACTGCAGCAAGACGACTTGAAGCCGCTTTTTTAGTTGTGGTAGCACGTGCTTTTGTAGTTGTTTTACGAGCAGCGCTTTTTGTAGCCTTTTTAGCAGCTTTTTTCTTAACAGCCATTGAGATTTTCTCCTTTTTGTGAAAACTTGAACGAAATTACCACAACCGATTCCAATAAGAAATGGCTAATTTCTGATTTCACCCCAAAAAAGTCATAAATCTATGCTGCCCCGCAGCATTCGATATGTCATTTAGGCAAGCATAAGAATATTCAAACCAATTTGTCTTTAGACAAGGCGGCAAACTTGAGCGCAAAGGAGTGTACATTTAGTACATGCCCCTTCTACGCTAAGAAGCTTCGAAGGGCAGGCCGAAAGAATGAAATACTCCGTCAGTTTTCTTTTAGACGAGGCGTCGAGTTTTCGAATAATAGGAGTGTACATCCTAGTACATGACTATTATGCGAAAGCGATGACAACAAAGTATAAAAGAAAAATGGCGAGAGTATTTAGCCTTTACCTTTGGTTTTGTTGGGGCCCTTGTGGGCATCTTTTTCGATGTACTCTATGATCATATTCGCCACATCTTTCCCTGTAACACGCTCTATCCCTTGTAAACCAGGCGATGAGTTTACTTCTAATACCAACGGCCCATGAGCAGAACGAATCAAATCGACACCGGCCACATATAGCCCCATTACTTTGGCTGCTTTTAGCGCAAGGGTACGTTCTTCTGATTGTAATTTAACAGCTGAAGCGGTACCACCACGATGCAAATTAGAACGAAAATCACCTTCTTTGGCTGTTCTTTGCATAGCAGCGACAATTCTATCACCAACAACAAAACAGCGAATATCCGATCCATTGGATTCTTTGATATATTCTTGAACTAGGAAATTAGCATTTAATCCTCTAAAGGCATTAATGACGCCTTCTGCTGCTTTATCGGTTTCCGCTAACACTATCCCCTTGCCATGCGTACTTTCCATCAGTTTTACAATTAAGGGTGCCCCACCTACAAATTCAATCAGTTCATCGGTGGCATCGGCAGAATGTGCATATCCGGTTATTGGCATGCCCACGCCTTTTCGAGCAAGCAGTTGATGCGCGCGTAACTTATCTCTAGAGCGTGATATTGCAATAGATTCGTTCACTGAATAAACACCACCAACCTCAAATTGCCTTAACACAGCAGTACCATAGGAAGTTACGGAAGCACCAATTCTTGGGATAATGGCATCAAAGCTAAGAACCTGCTTGCGGTAGTGCACTGAAGGCTGATTGGCAGTAATATTCATATAGCATTTTAAGACATCAATCACTTGAACCTCATGACCGCGCTGCTCAGCCGCCTCTACTAGGCGCCTAGTAGAATATAATCTAGGATCACGTGATAAAATGCCAATTTTCATTCAATCGGTCCTTCTGGTTCAATATAATTATTATTGTCGCCGTGGATCATGGTAACCTTTTGATTCCAACGTTTTTCCCAGGCGCTAGGTGGAAACCTGTTACTCCAATCAGTTAGCAGTTTACGCTGCCTTTCTCCCAAGTCTATACCATATTTATCTGCCATATATAAACTAATCCTTGCCGCCATTCCTTTATCTTTATCACGTGGTTCAAAGAGACGATATCGTTCATCAATGATAAGAGGGCAATGATTAAAGTGATATTTATCTTCAGAAGAAATATCTGGATAAAACTCCGTAAATCGATAGTTTTCTCTAGCCGAATTCACTTCTCGGATCGTGGGAACAAGATTATGAAGGTCCGCTTCCATTTCTCTAAAACGATGATCCATTTTTCTACAGCAGTTCCTACCTTTAAACTTCTTTCCTTTTCTGGTTTCACAATGCGGTTTTTTCCAGCAATCAAGTTTTTTGCCATACCATGAAACAGGAACAACATGCTCCCAACTTACCCATTTATCTTTGCGAGAATTTATAGGTGTATAGCTGCATGATTTAAAATCTATCACACCATATTTATCATATGAGCATCCGCAATAAAAAGTTTCGCGATGCTCTTGCCAAATAATTCTGGCTTGGCTTTTAGCCTCTTCGAAATTTTTTGGAGGATGCGCTGCAAAACTAACATTTAACAACAACTGCATCAGGAAAATGATTAGAAAACACATTTTTGTCATTGATGAGCTCTTGCTAGCTTAAAAATAGAAGCCGATGCTATCTGCTTTTAAAAGGCGTTTCAATGAATTCAGCCTTTTAGACCAAACAAAGTTGAAATTTAGCTTGATTTCTTATTTCTGCTTTAAAGGAGACTAACGGGGTATTTGTCGTTTAGTGACTTTAGCCAACTAAGGAAAGTATGAGATACTCAAGGGTTTAACCCTACATGCATTGAAAGGATAGATTTTGTCAGTTACTTATAATTACAATAAGCTAAAAATTGCTGTGATTGGATGCGGAAATTGGGGCAAGAACCTCATTCGAGTCCTCGGCGAATTAGGTGCTCTTAAAGCTATCTGTGATACTGATCATGCTAAAGCTGCCAGCTATAGTGAAAAATATCATGTTCAACAGTATACCTTCGAAAATATTTTGAAATCAGATGAGATCGATGCGGTATTTATTGCAACGCCATCAGCAACGCATTATGAGATTGGTCTTGCTTGTTTAAAAGCTAATAAGCATGTCTATATGGAAAAACCGCTTGCATTAAGTACCCAACATGCAATTACACTTAAACAACAAGCGGATCAGCAAAATCGCCTTTTAATGGTTGGCCATTTACTTCAATATCATAATGCTTTTCACGCTCTTAAAAAATTAAAAAAAGATGGGATCCTAGGCGACCTACAATATATCTACTGTAACCGATTTAATTTCGGGAAATTCCGAAATGAAGAAAGCGTCTTGTGGGATTATGCACCACATGATATTTCAATGATTCTTTCACTCATTGAAGACATGCCCTATCGAGTTATGGCAACCAATGGCAATCATCTGATGCACACCACTGCTGATACAACAACCATTGCACTTTATTTTGCATCAAATATTCGTGCCCATATATTTTCTTCTTGGCTATACCCCTTTAAAGAACAAAAGATGATTGTCGTAGGTTCAAAAGCCATGGCCATTTTCGAAGATAGCCAACCTTGGGAAAGTAAATTAAAACTCTGCCGCTATCCAGCCGAATGGGTTGATGGTTTGCCGCAACCTTTCCCTCACCAATCAGAAAATGTACCGGTGGTGCCTTCAGAACCTCTGGTCAATGAATGTAGACACTTTTTAGACTGTATTTTGGAGCACACGCAGCCTCTAACAGACAGTATTGAGGGAATAAGAGTAATGACGGTACTTGATGCAGCCGCCCTATCTATGACAACTGAAGAGCCTGTTAAACTAACGGATCCAACGCAGATGCTAGAATTAAGCAAGAAAGCTAGCGTCAAGTCTAAGCAAAACCGGAGTATACATCCTAGTACATGACCCTACTTCGCTAGGAAGCTTCGTAGGGCAGGCTGTTTGAGATAGCGAATATTACGACCTGTCCACCGAAGCTTCCGAGCGTAGGTGGAAGTATAAAAGCAAAGTGGGAAAAGTAATAAAATGTTAGGCAAAAGCAGTGTGGTGGTTTATCATTCCGAACACTATTTCCTAAAATTAAACTTCTGGCAATGCTTAAAGAAAAAATAAACAAAATAGAATTCATAGACTTACAAGCTCAACGCCACAAGCTTGGGGAAAAAATTCCGCAAGCGATTGAGAAAGTGTTGGCGCATGGCGGTTACATTTTAGGTCCAGAAGTTTTAAAGTTGGAAGAAGAACTGAAGTCCTATGCGCAAGCTGATGATGTTATTACTTGCAGTAACGGCACTGATGCACTCAGATTGTTATTGCTTGCACATAAAGTAGGCCCAGGGGATGCGGTATTTGTACCAACTTTTACCTTTGCATCAACTGCTGAAGTCGTTGCGCTATGCAATGCAACACCCATATTTATTGATGTCTGTCCGCATACTTTCAATATCGACATCAACAGTCTGCAACAGGCAATAGCAAATCTTGATAAAAATCTAAAACCAAAAGGGATCATAGCCGTCGATCTTTTTGGTTTACCTGCAGATTATGCGTCAATTAATGAAATAGCAGAAAAAAATAATTTATGGGTTATCGCTGATGCTGCACAAAGCTTTGGTGGATCTATAAATGGTAAAAAAGTAGGCACACTAGCCGCAACAACTGCTACCAGTTTCTTTCCCTCAAAACCATTCGCTTGTTATGGTGATGGTGGTGCGATTTTTACCAACGATAAAGAGCTTGGCACTGTTATTCGTTCACTACGAAATCATGGCTGTGGCGTTCATCGTTATGATCACATCCATATTGGATTAAATAGCCGATTAGATACCATTCAAGCTGCGATTCTGTTAGAGAAGCTTGCGATTTTTCCAGAAGAATTAAAACGTCGAAATGCTATAGCTGAGCAATACGCCCATGCTTTAAAAGAAGTCGTTCAAATCCCTATCACACCCAAAGATAAAGGTCATGCTTGGGGTTTGTATACTATCGGCTGTCACCCTGAACAACGTGAAGACTTAATGCAAAATTTGCAAGCGAATGGCATCCCAACTAACGTTTACTATCGAAAACCATTACATTTACAACCTGCTTATCAGCATTATCCAAGAGCCAGTGAGCAACTTAAGAACGCTGAATTAGCTTGTAATAAAGTGTTAAGTTTACCAATGCATCCCTATTTAACCGACGAACAAGTTGAATTTATTTCAAAACAGGTGAAAAAAGCGCTATCTTAAAATAGCGCTTAACTATTCAGGTCTAAGGTTTTGGCCCACCCTCTTTTTTAAGATCATCTTTGGTGTCCTTTCTGCGAGGCGTAGCCTGCTGTCCTCGTTCCTCTTTTTCTTTTGAAGTATCATAAGAATTCAAAATTAGCCTATTTTTTAATTCAGCAATGACATCGTCTACTCTCGCAGCGGCAGCAGCTGTAGGTGGAGGAGTAAGCGGTGGCAGTTTTAATGGTAATGATGTTGGCGCTTTATCGTTTACCTTATCGTCCAGATCAAACCTGAGTCTAGGTACTAAAGGAATATGCTTTAGCACTTTTTTTGCTCTGGCAAGAATATGAGGAGAGGCCGTGATTGGATTAAGAACCTTTATTTCGTCACTTTGAGGTACAACTGTATTCTCTTTCGCATTCTCCTTTTTTACCTCGGCCCCAAAAGTTAATACTTTACTTGGGAATAGACACCTAATCACATAAGGTCTTATTTCCCGATGTGCAACATGTGATTGAGAATAAATTGCATAGTCCTCAACTCGAAAAGGATTCGCAAAAATGGGATGCTTCACCATGTACTCGCATATTTTAGCGAAGTAATTGCATTCTTTTATAGTTAAATTATCGACTTCATCTTGCGGAAATTGATTTCTAACCAGCGCATATAAAAAATTACCAGCAATAAAGGCACCTAGTTCACGTCGAGTCATGCTATTACTTTTCTTCTGTTTTGCTACTTTATTCAAAAGATAGAAGATATTATGGAAAGCCTTAGTAATATGAATATTCCTCAAGACACATAAATGTCCCAGATAGTTTAGAAAACATTGCTGAATCGGTTTCCTAGGTAAAAAATCATAATCTGCTTCCCACTTCTTTTTCTGTTTCGGTCTTTCCCATTCCTCTAATGATTTAAGAGTTGATTCATAATTATCTTGACATACTTTGAGTTCCTTCATAAATATATGCCATGCACAAGCCGCGTCTATTTCATTAACCAGTTCACTATTAGCTATACAAGACTCTTTTAAAGTGGTTTTAATCAAACGAACGAGTGCGTGACTTAAATCAGCAGCTGAAGGTTTAATGGGTTGGGCTTTTAAAATTCTTTCTACTATCTGTTTTACTTCTGCATGCGTCATTCCACTATTCACCATTGGTAAAATGGTTGATTTGAACAGTGCAACCAATGCTTCATCATAACCGGAGTGTTTAAAAAGATGATACACTTTAGGATCCATAAATTGATCGGCAATCATTATAATATTGTTGAGAAATTGCCATGATATATGAATAGGGATCCCTGGCGAGGATGCGCCAGAAGTTCTAACTAGACCAATACCGATATGGGGAGCGGAACTCAGCATAAAATCCTCGAATAAATAACGACCAATGACAACAGCCCTTAATTGATGGCAAATATTATAGTTATTAAACTAATCACTGTATGTCATATAAAAATACAATTTAATTATAACTTATTGAAAAATTTGAATTACATCCTTAATCAGGATGTATATACATCAATAAAATGAACCTTATTAACCTCACCGCTGTCCTATTTCTAACAGAGGTGTGAATATGACAAAAAATTTCAACACACATATCATTAATGAACAGGACTATCACAATGCGGTAGATCATTTGATTAACAACTATGAAAAACGTCACCGTTTAGTGCCTACCCCATCAGATTCAAAGCAAAATCAACAAAAAATTATACGAATAGAACAATTCTTAAAAGAAATTAAAGAACTCATAAGACAAGAAGACCTACAATTTCGTCTAATATTTGACGAAGATTATCAATATAAAATACGTTGCCAAATACAGTTTATCAACATGCTTACTATTATGACAAATGAACTATTTGAAGCTGAAGCCTTAGATAATCAAATCAAAGCGCGCCAAGAAACTGAGAATTTGTTAAGATTTAAAGATCTAGATGAAAAAAAACGTGAAGAACTGAGAATCGCCTTTGAGAACATTGCAGCCCTTGTTAAAGAAGAAAAGCAATTCATTCTAGCGGCGATTCTTATGAGCGAACTCAACATTAGCAATATTAAAATAGAACAGTATACGAACATTAAGACTAAATTAAATAATTCCCTTATCATTCTTGACACTTCATTTAACAACTCACTCAGAGCAACCTTGTCAAAATCGGAACTGTTTCATCATTTACTTCAGAGCGAAATTGATGAACTTAGACACTCTCTCAAAAAAATATGCGATGATGTCGATATCGCTTACCTGAACAACCCCGCACTAAAAGAACACTTATCACAGCAGAGTGACCATCAAAAACATACGTTAACCTATTCCAAGCAACGCCATAGCAAACAAGAACATGATTTAATAAAGTATAATGAGAAAAAAAATAATATTATCAATTATCTTAAGAAGCATCATAAAAAGCCTACTTCAGCAAAATATAAACCTTTAGATTTGAAGGATTCCCCACAATATGAAAGATTAGCTGAAGAAGCCATACATATGCATGAAGCTTATGTAAAAGAAAAAAATGAGCTTGAAATGATGATTAAGGATATTGATAAAAAAATTGAACTAGAAGAAACAAAGAAAAGGGAATGTTTGGAAAAGATGAATCAATTAATTGTCCCAGGAAAGAGGACGAAATATAAAAAAATAATTGAAAACACCTTCGACAAACTTGAAACAAAATTTGTTAAAGAAAAAGAAAGATTAAAAAACAGAAAAGAAGAAAAAGAAATAGGTGATGCTGCGATTAAAATATTACATCCTGAAATATTTGGGCCGCAAAAAATTGAAACAAGAAAAAACAAACAAGATAGCCTCGTCAGTGAACCAGCATCAACGCTTCTTCCACCTGCCGAACAGGATCCTTCTAAACGTAAGTGGAAAACGCATGTAGCCAGAAAGCCTTACACTTCAAAAAACAAGCCAAATCTAGATCCTAAAGCAAGATCGTTGCCTCCGCAAAATCCTAAAGGGAAAAAATAACTCTCTCTACGTACCGCGGCTTGTCCGCGGTATCCATGGATGCCGCGAACAAGTCCTGAGCGATCCCCACAAAATTAACCCCATAATCT
>CAYXVT010000005.1:0-5533 GCA_964468105.1 Uncultured Candidatus Berkiella sp.
TTTGGCAAAGCCTTATCTTGCAAAGCAATAAGTAAAAAAGTATTCCAAGATTCCATGGTGAGATTAAGTCTATGTGGTTTGCTAGCCTGGGGACTTATTTTACTTCCCTTTAGTAGTAAAGTGGGCAGTGCCGATAATTATCATTTTATTGCTTTGTTCTTTTTGCTTTTAGGAGTGGGTGGCGCGCTCCGGATATTATTAGAAGATAACTCACCATTGTTGTCCAGTAGCATGGCACTTGCTGGGATTTTATTTGTGACCTCGGTGGGGGTTGTTCTTTCTCAAGGAAGCTTGTTAAGTGTTAGAAAACAGCATGAAGATAATATTGCGTTAAAACACTGTTTAAGCTATTTACCACAACCCATTTTCGTAATGAATCATTATGGTTCGTTGCCTTGGATGAACCCAAGCCCAATCTCATTTGTTTTGGCTTACAATTATTGGACTGATCGCCATGCTAACCGACCTTTTGAGCATAATGGAATTGGTGGCCTGATCCAGCAAGGTTATTTCAATACCCTTGTTTTACCCAAGTACAAGATGAATAATTTTGATGGTGCAACCCTTGCTCACTATTCGGGTGAACCTCAAAGTTGCCAAGGCTATGTGGTGTTAACCAAAGAGGGTAAAGCATGAAGCGTCTATTAATAACCGGCGGAGCCGGCTTTGTTGGTTCATCACTAGCCATCCTATTTAAAGCGCAATATCCTGAACTTGAAGTCATTAGCTTAGATAATTTGAGTCGACGTGGCAGCGAACTAAACCTGGTACGGTTGAATCAACATGGTGTCAAATTTGTACATGGCGATGTTAGAAATCCGGAAGATCTTATTAAGGTTGGACCGGTAGATTGGTTAATAGAATGTTCAGCAGAGCCAAGTGTACATGCAGGCTATGGAGAAAGCCCAGCCTATTTAATTAATACGAATTTGAATGGATTAATCCATTGCTTAGAGTTTTTACGACAACACGGTGGAAATTTAGTTTTTCTATCAACTAGCCGAGTATATCCTATTGCAGGTTTGCGCAATCTACCGCTGACACCAAATGGCGAGCGCTTAAAGCTGGATTTAACTGCCATGCCGGGCGTTTCCAATGAAGGGATAGCAGAAAGTTTCCCACTAGAAGGATCGCGTTCTTTATATGGTGCGACCAAGCTATGTGGTGAATTATTTATTCAAGAATATTGTCAGATGTATGGTTTGAAAGCAGTTATCAACCGTTGTGGTGTATTAGCTGGTCCATGGCAAATGGGGAAAGTTGATCAAGGGTTTATGGCGCTGTGGGTAGCTAGGCATTTCTTTGGTGGGCAATTGCAGTATATGGGATTTGGGGGCGAAGGCCTTCAAGTCCGAGATGTATTGCATGTAAACGATTTATTCCAACTGATATTGTGCCAAATGCAAGATATTCAAAGCCATCAAGGTGCCATTTATAATGTGGGTGGCGGTATTAGCAATAGCGTCTCTTTAAGAGAACTCACCAACATTGTCACCAAAGTCACTCACCGTCAATGTAAGATAGGGCAAGATCCCACCACAAGAGAAGCAGATATTCCCTATTATGTGACCGATAATGCCAAGGTCATGCAAAAAACAAACTGGCAACCGCAGCATTCAATTCAAATGATTGTGGAAGATATCGTTGTTTGGTTGCAAGAAAATGCGACCGCTTTAAAACCACTCTTCCAAATGTGAAAAAGTTAAGGAAAATAAAGTGTCTGTAGTCATTATCACAGGATCCGCAGGTCTCATTGGATCAGAAGCCGTGAAGTTTTTCGCTAACAAAGGATTTGATGTTGTTGGCATCGATAACAATATGCGTAAAGAATTCTTTGGTACGGACGCTTGCACGTTATGGAATTTAACCGCTTTGCAGAAATCGGTACCAAACTATACCCATTTTTCTTGCGATATTCGTAATTTAGCAACCCTTGATACCATTTTTAAACATTATGGTAAATCCATTTCGATGATCATTCATTGCGCGGCTCAGCCTTCACATGATTGGGCAGCATTGCAACCACATGTTGATTTCACTGTAAACGCTAATGGTACTTTGAATTTGCTAGAACTCACACGAACCCATGCGCCTGATGCGACTTTTATGTTTTTAAGTACTAATAAGGTATATGGCGATACGCCTAATTTTCTTCCGCTTGATGAGCTAGAAACGCGGTGGGAAGTAGCACAAAACCACCCTTATTATGGACATGGTATCGATGAGAATATGTCTATCGATCACAATAAACATAGCTTATTTGGTGTTTCAAAAGCAGCAGCCGATTTAATGGTTCAAGAGTATGGACGTTACTTTGGCATGAAGACTGCCTGCTTTCGGGGTGGCTGTCTCACGGGGCCTGCGCATTCAGGGACTAAATTACATGGCTTTTTATCTTACTTGATGCGTTGTGCTTTAACTCACACGCCCTATACCATTTTTGGCTATAAAGGCAAGCAAGTGCGGGATAACATTCACAGTTATGATCTCGTGAATGCCTTATGGCATTTCTCACAAGCGCCAAAGGTCGCAGCCGTTTATAATCTAGGCGGTGGCCCACGCAATAATTGCTCTGTCTTAGAAGCGATCAATTTGTGTGAAGTGGTCAGTGGTGAAAAAATTGCATGGAGTTATGAAGAGAATAACCGGATTGGCGATCATATATGGTGGGTCAGTGATGTCAGGGCTTTCCAAAAAGATTTCCCTGAATGGGATTTTCGTTACGATTTAACAAAAACGATAGCTGAGATCTATACCGCAACCAAAGAAATGCAAGAGACCCTTGAATATGCATGATACTCAATTGACGCAAGGATGGTTAGATAAAGGCATTAAAGGGCTGTTTTCAGTTGTTATTCCAGCCTATAACGAAGCCACTAATTTAGTGGCAAACATTCCTCCTTTGGTGAAATGCTTAAATGAAGCTGGTATCCATCATGAAATAGTGGTGGTGAATGACAATAGCTCGGATAACACCGAAGAAGTTATCTTGCAACTCAAAAATCAATTTCCGAGTGTTCGTACCGTTAAAAACTCACCACCCAATGGTTTTGGCTTGGCGGTGCGCCGCGGTTTGCAATCCTTTCAAGGTGATGCAGTGATTATTGTAATGGCCGATGGTTCAGATACCCCACAAGATGTGGTAGCTTTTTATCGTAAACTTCAAGAAGGTTATGATTGTGTTTTTGGCTCGCGTTTTATTGCTGGTGGTAAAACAGTTGATTATCCTTTACACAAAATGATTTTAAATCGTCTTGCTAACAACTTTATTCGAGTCTTATTTCAATTTCGTTACAATGATACGACTAATGCGTTTAAATGTTATCGCCGCCATGTCATTGCTGGTCTTCATCCCTTATTGGCACATCATTTTAATTTAACGGTTGAGTTACCCTTAAAATCCATCATTCGTGGTTATCGTTATGCGGTTCTCCCCAATGCTTGGTTTAACCGCAAAGAGGGTGTATCAAAACTCAAAATACGCGAAATGGGCAGCCGTTATCTCTTTATTGTTTTGTATTGTCTTATCGAAAGATTATTTTCAAGGGGCGATTATAAAACAGCGTCAACTGCTTCTAAGAGAGCCCCTGTCGCGCCGTAGGCTTTCAGGCGAAGGAGAACTGTTGAAATAACGAGTACCTAATTGCATTTATTAAGCTGAAGTCTTAATCTTATAATAATTAGTCTACCAAATTAGTGAATACTATGGCACTTCGTCACACAGCCTCAACAGTATTAACATTGATCGCGCTATCCCTTCCTGGGCTAGCATTAGCGGCACTTGCTGGCGTTAACTATGCAGCGGCTCCTCCACCGGGTGCGCAAACTCAGCAACAAGGTCAGCAGCCAGGTCAACAACAACCAGGTACTGGCGGTGCAAGCCCATACGATGCTACTGCAAGTTCTGGCAGCGGTGGTGGCGGTTCAAGTGGCGGCTCAGGTGGTGGTGGTGCAGGCGGCGGCGGCTCAGGTGGCGGTGGCGCAGGTATATCAGCCAATCAAAATGCTGTCAGTGCTATTTTACATCCTGCATCCAATGCACAAAAAGCAGCTGCAGCTAAAGCGGCATTAAAAGCTCCCGATCCCATGACAGAACATGATACCCAAGATATCGTCATGGCAAATAGTTTAAATAGTTACACTGGCTATTGTGCTTGTCCTTATAGTCGTAATTCTGATGGTTTTGAATGTGGTGTTGAAGCTCAATACTACAAACCAGGCGGTTTTCGCATTCTCTGTTATCCACAAGATGTACGCGGACAGTTGAATATTTTTTACCGCAAAACTCACTAACTCTTCTGCTTTCCCTGCTTTGCTTGCAAGCAGAGTAGGGAATCTACACACTATAAATTGATCTCAATTTCTGTCTAGCTGCTAAGATTATGTATTTTAGGCGGGATGGATCAATCAAAATGACGCGTGCACATCAACAACCGGCTTTAATTCCAGTTTGCTTAACTTGTCTATTAACAGCTTCATTTAGCGGCTATTTGAATGCGCAGCCAAGTGGAATTGCCAGATTAAGCAATATCAAAGGTGATGTCACCTTTTCACCTGGTGGTGAAGGCACATGGGTTGATGCTCAGCGTAACCGACCTATTATTCCCGGCGATAAACTCTGGACAGACGAAGATTCCTACTCCTCACTACAAGTAACAAATGCAACGGCCTGTACAGGTCCTATGAGTTTAGTATCGGTATTAAATATAAATGATCTCTTAGTGCAATTACAGTTATCACAAGGAACAATGGATGTTTTTGTTGGAAACTTGGGCGATAAAAGAGAATATGAAATAAGCACACCAAATTTGGTGCTCTATGCTTATGAGCCTGGCCACTATCGTATTAATGTCGATCCAAATGGAACCACGGTTTCAGTAATGGGTGGTGATGTTGAAGTGTATGGTGAAAAGTCTTCTTATATTATTGGTAACAATCAAGCATTTCAATTTTCTGGTACAAATTTAAAGAACCAAGCCGATAAGCCAAACCCTCAAGATAATTTGTTAAAATGGTGTGGGCAGCAGCTAGCAGAAGAAATTGAAGATCTAACACCCGGTCCTGTTTCATATAGTGTTATTGGTTTTACGGATTTGGGTATGCATGGCTCATGGAAGAAAGATCCTGATCTCGGTAGTGTTTGGTATCCCAATGATGTTGGTCCAGATTGGGTACCTTACCATGATGGCCATTGGGCATGGATTGAGCCTTGGGGTTGGACCTGGATAGCAGATGAAGAATGGGGATTTGCGCCATACCACTATGGACGATGGGCTTATTTGAATGACCATTGGGGTTGGGTTCCAGGACCTGCAGATGAAAAACATCCTGAATATGCACCAGCATTGGTTGCTTTTATGATGATGGATAAAGGCGGCATTGTCGGATGGTTTCCTTTAGCACCAGGTGAACCATTTTGGCCTTCTTTTTATGTTAACTTTGACTATTTTAGTGCTCTTAATGACACTAATACCTTTATTAGTAAAGAGATGATGAAAAAATCTTATGATAGTTTTGGGAAAGATGCAAAATA
>CAYXVT010000005.1:5543-8004 GCA_964468105.1 Uncultured Candidatus Berkiella sp.
ATACATCAATGTCAAAGTACCAAACAGCATCATAGCTTTACCAGCAGCTGCTTTTGTTGATTCATCCCTCGCAAATAAAATGAAAGTTCCTTTGACAAAAAATTTAATTGATTCGGCACTCATCACCAATGCGGCAGAAGTAACACCAAATGAGACAAGTGTACTTGGTTCAAAGAAAAAGGGTTTAAAAAAGCCATCAGCAGAAGCATTAGCACAACCTTCGCTTGTTTTAACCAAGGTTCCACCTTTCCCAGCTGCCATGAAAGACAAAGAAAATCTCTTAAGTAATGATCCTGGCCGACCACTTGATTCGGAAGCTGCGGCTTCGCTTACAAAGAAAGCAGGTTCCGATGATAATTTAATAGTAATTAAAGCAACCAAACCAACAACGCATCTTGAGTCAGGTAAGCCTGAAGCAGTGAAAGATGATAAACAGCTCGCAGATTATCTTAAAGCAAGACAAGAAAGAGAAAAAGCCAGAATGGAGCGCCAAAAACAACAAGATAAGCTTAATCGCAGTAATGCTGGAGATGAAAAGCGTTATAAAGATCAACAACAACGTCGTGAAGAGCGTCGGCGTGAAGAAGAAAGAGCTTATGATGAAGGATATCAACAACAAATCTGGCGTGAACAAAACAAAGATATTCGTCAACATCATGACCAAGAAATACATGAGTACCATCACCATCATCATGACTTTGATGACCAAGGTAATCAGAATCAAGGCATTGATCCTGGTGCTCTAACAAATGAATTGTTGAATATCTATCAACAACATAAGCAACACAAGCATGATCGTAAACTGCAAGAACAGCAACAACAGCAGTTGCAACAACAGCAGCAGTTGCAACAACAGCAGCAAGGTGGCGCCGGTGCAACCACTACGCCAGGCGTAGCTCCTGGAACAGGTACCAATAAAAATACTTATCCTGCTCATGGCGGTATACAGCCAGCGCCTGGAGTAGATCCCAGTACCGTCCATGTTAAACCGAATCCAAAAGCAGACATAAAACAAAAAGGTGATACGGCCAATCATGGGAAAGCAGATGCAGGTAGTAAAGCTGAGAAGGAAAAAAGGGCGAAGGAATTAGAGAGGAAGCAAAAGCAGTTGGAGCAACAACATCTACAGCAGATCCAACAGCAACAAGATGGTACGACTAAAAAAGGTGGAGCAGGAACAACAACCACGCCAGGGGTTGCTCCTTCCACAGGGAATAAGTGTAATGCAGGCGCAACAGGTACTAATAAGAATACCTATCCTCATGCACATGGCGGTGTCCAACCAGGTACAGGTGCCACAGGAAATACAATTAATAAGAAACCAAACCCAAAGCAAAATCAGCAGCAAGGTGCTAATGTAAATCAAGGAGGAACGGCAGGTGCCAGTAAAGCTGAGAAAGAAAAAATGATGAACGAATCAAAAAGCAATCAACAGAAGAATTTAGACCAACGACAAAAAAATCTAAAGCAGATCCAACAGCAACACCAACAACAGATAGACAGCCGTAAAAAAGCTGCTGATGCAAATGCAAATGCAAATCAAGCAGTTCCTCAACCAAAAGGAAATCAGCCACCACCTCCATCAGGTGGTGCTACTACTACGAATCAAGGAGCAGCGCCAGCTGCAGCTCCTGCTGCAATTCAAGAACAGCAGAAGCACCAACAACAGAAACAAGAACATAAAAAGGGTGGTCAACAACCTCCACCATAAGTATTTTGTTAAAACTTTCGTTTAAACATCAACCCATGCTGATAAAGCTTAAAGGTGTAAATCCCTCTTGGGAGCAAGTAGAGTCTAACGAAGGTGCCAATCACAACGGTTATCAGCACTGGCAAAGCAATATGGTAATTTTTGGTAATTTCAAAAATGAAAACCAGAGAGGTTATCATTGCGCCTGTGACGCTTGATAACATGCCTGCCATGCCAGCTAATACAAAATAAATAACATTAATATGCATTTCAGGGAAGAGAATTTGCATGGTCAATCCACAAACGGCGCCAAGAATGGCTCCTAAGAGCAAACTGGGTGCGAAGATGCCACCAGATGCCCCAGAACCAAGTGATAAGCAAAGTGCAAATACTTTACAAGAAAATATTAACATTAATAACCATGGATTTTGTAAACTAAAATCTAAGATGTCTTGGATGGTGGGATAACCAAGCCCATCTAGGTAATAGTGTCCGAAATAGAGCATCATTAAATAAAGCATCACCCCTACTGGTATTAAACCAATACTATGTCTTAGATAGGGATTAGGAATATTTTTCTCAAAGAGCTTTTTAAACCAGCGAATGCCCTTTACCAGTAAAACAGCACCTAATCCAATGATTATCCCAAGGGGAAGATATAATATGAGTTGTTTAAAATAAAGCAATAGATTTTCAGGTGGCAGTGTTTTAATTTCAAATAAGTTTCTTGTGCCAAAAAATAAATTGCCAATAAAACTTCCAGTTACAGCT
>CAYXVT010000005.1:8014-12446 GCA_964468105.1 Uncultured Candidatus Berkiella sp.
AAGTTAAAAGAAAATAATAAAATTTCAATAGCAAAGGTGATCCCTGTTAAGGGAGCATTCAAAACAGCAGCTAAGCTTGCAGCAGAACCGGCTGCAATCAATACAATTCTATATTGGGCAGGTATCTTTGATATCAGACCAAAAAGATAACTTAAGGCAGCGCCAAATTGAACAATTGGAATTTCACCACCAACAGAAGCGCCGGTGCCAATCGAAATAGCCGATGCTAATGATTTGATAGTTTCAATTAAATAACGTTTCTCACCTTCATGTTGATGCACGAAATTGATCACATCGGGTTCGCTCACCCCGCGCTCATTGTTGGCTAAATGTTTAATAAGCCAAACAACAGGTAATCCACCCAACAGAGGGATAATAATAATACCCATTCCCCAAAGGCTAGGAGCACTGTGGATTGATTCATGATGAACTAAAGTGAAATGTCCTAAGAAGACAAAATTAGTAATAAGACCTATTAAGCCGATATAAGTCACCCCAGCTAAACCACCAACCACGCCTATTTTGAAGGCATGAAAGATAAGGCTCAATGCGCTTATCAATGTTGATTTAGAATATAACTGAGATTTCATACAGGCGTATACTTATAATATAGGTATGGATGCTAATTATAAGCTTATAACAAAAGTGAGCTTAGGGCTTAAACATTAAACCCCGTTGATATAACTTAAAGGTATAAATGCCTCTGGGGCTCAGATATAGTCTAACTAATGTACCAATAACAACCGTCAATAATACCGGCAATGCGATGTAATAACTTTTACTTATTTCAAAGGCAAATACGAGCGATGTTATCATTGCACCTGTAACACTCGCGAGCATACCGGCCATTCCAGCTAACACTAAATAAATGATATGAACTTGCATAGCAGGAAAAAAATGTTGAATTGCTAATCCGCAGGCGCCTCCTAAGATAGCCCCCAAAAACAAACTAGGTGAAAAGAGCCCGCCTGAAGCACCAGATCCTAAAGTCAAACAAAGTGATACCAACTTGCAAAAAAACAGTAAGACCAAGAGCCAATTATTTTCTAAAACAAAATCGATAACATCCTGTATAGTCGCGAATCCCATTGCAGCAATATAATAATGTCCGAAATAGTGGATCAGTAAATATAGCATTACTCCAACCAGCCCCATGCCAATGGCATGTCTCACATAGAGATTTGGGATATTTTTTTGAAAAAAAATCGTCGATTTGCGAATACCTGTGACGAGCAGAGCTGCGCCTAACCCAACCATTACTCCAAAGGGAATATATATAACGACTTGTTTGAAAACAGCCAGCATATTTTCTGGTGGCACTAAATTAAAATGAAATAAAGATCTCGTGCCAAAAATGATTTTCCAAACGAAGTGGCCAGTGAAAGCTGAAATAGCGATAAGGACAACATGGGATATCCTAAAGGAAAACATGAGTATTTCAATTGCAAAGGCAATACCTGCAAATGGTGCATTAAAAATGGCGGCTAAACTTGCTGCCCCCCCAGCTGCAATTAATGCGATTCTATATTCTGCAGTAATATGTTGTATTTTTCCAAAGAGATAACTTAAAGTGGCTCCTAGTTGAACAATAGGAACTTCCCAGCCAACGGATCCACCGGTACCGATGGTGATTGCTGAACAAAATGTTTTAGTAAGTTCTATGAGGTATCGTTTTTTACCTTCATGCTGATGAAGAAAATGAAGGGCATCAGGTTCACTCGGTCCTCTTTCGTTATCGGCATAGTTTTTAAGAAGCCATACCACGGGTATGCTACCTAATATCGGGATGAGTATAATGCCTATTCCCCATCGACTGGGTGGGCTGTAGATAGACTCAAGATAAATTAAATTTAACTGCCCCAAGAAAATAAAATTGTAGATAAGTCCCAGCAATGAGATATAGACAACTGCTCCTAAACCACCTACCACCCCAATTAAGATGGCATGGAAGATAAGGCGAATTGCGCTTATCAAAGTTGATTTAAAATTACGCTGAGCTTTCATACAGGCGTTATAGGCTTATTATATAGATGGTTTGTTATAAGCTTATAACAAAAGTGACTTAGTGGCTCTAAGGCCATCTTTCAACTTCTCAATCGCTGCTTCAGAATGCGCTGCCGTCAATGCAATCCGTAAGCGGCTAAGGTTTGGACCAACAGAAGGTGGGCGTATGGCAGAAACTCTAATATCCCTTGCCGCGAGAAAACGTTGTGCTGCGAGTGTTAAAGCGGCATCTTTTAAAATAAGGGGAATGATATGAGTTGTGGAATTGCCTGTATCAAAGCCCATCGTTTGCAATGAGACTCTTAAGTCTTGTGCATGTTTAAAAAGCGTTTGACGCTCAATTTCCAAGCTTGGTATCAGATCCCAAGCGGCTTGCATGGCAGCAATTTGCATTGGGGAAGGTGCTGTTGAAAAAATGAGTCCTTGGCAGCGATTAGTAAAGTAACGCTTTAAGGCCTTTGAACAAGTCACATAAGCACCGCTGCCACCTAGTGCTTTGCTAAAAGTTCCCATTGTAACATCGATATCGTTGCCATAATCTTGCGTTAATCCATAGCCATTTCGACCAAACAATCCTGTCGCATGCGCTTCATCAACATATAGCATGGCATTAAATTGTTTGGCTAATTTAATTAAATGCGCAAGATCAGCCACGTCGCCATCCATGCCAAAAACAGATTCGGTTAAAATAAATTTGGGTTGATGCGATGATTGTGATTGCTTTAGTAAATAATAAAGGTGTTCATAATCTAAATGATGGAAACGTTGTTGCTTTACTTTTGCTAATTGACAACCAGCATGCATACTTGCGTGATTGAGTCTGTCAGAAAAAACTAACGGAGCACTTCCAAGCACTTTCTCATCAAGTAGTGCGCTTAATACCGATATATTGGCTTGAAAACCACTATTAAATATTAAAGCGCTCATGCTGTGTTTGCTTTTGGCAATGACGCTTTCTAATGCGTTAATTTGTTTTTGTTCACTTGAAATTAATCTTGAAGCACAACTTCCAACACCATATCTATCGGCAGCTGTAATCGCAGCTTGTATTAAAGCGGGATGTTTACTTAAACCTAAATAATCATTATTAGAAAAATCATATTCATATTGTTTTGCGCGCGGCAGATGACGCAGTAAATGGGTTTTGCGTAATTTGGCACAGAATTGGGAGTAGGGGATATTTGTGTGGCGCATGACTAAATTGGGGGTGAAAAGGCAATTCTAAACATACAAGATAGAAGGTGCAAGGATTTTGAAACCCTCACCCTAACCCTCTCCCAAAATGGGAGAGGGAACAAGAAACTGGTTCCTTCATAATCTCCTCCCACCTTTCTTCCCACCCTTTATGGTGACTAACTCCTTTTAAGGTGGTTACCTTTACACAGGCTGGGTTATTCACTTTTCTTGCAAAATCTTCAGCAACCCAAGTGGGAATAATTTTATCGCGACTGCCATTCCAATGATGTTGTGGCAAATCTTTTACAAGATGAGCAACATTGCTTGGATTCAAAGAACCGTTTAGAGGAGTTGTTTTATGAAATTGGTTTAATTTTTCATGATTCAGATCGCCAGCAACGGTAATAAGACCTGAAATATCTTTGCGCTGCGCAGCAATCAAGGTTGCAACACTAGCACCCCCTGAAAATCCAATTAACACAAAGTTAGAGTTCTTTGATTTTTCTTTTAGTTGATCTAAGACCTCATTCATTGAGGCAATCACTTCTGGCGCGTAACGATGGCTTGACCAGAATTTATTGGAACAATGTAAATCCAAATTTAAAGGCGTGTATTGGCAAGGTCTAGCCAGATACACCACATGGCTATGTTGATCACGCAGTGCAAGTTTTAATGCAAGTGGTTGATGCGGCGTAGGATTATCCGATAGTTTATATTTTGTCTTCCAACTATTCCCATCGCCTTCAATGTAGACATGAATTGTGGTCGCAGGTGTCATTGGACTTTTTTCATATGTGGTTAATAAAAAAGTTTTTGTGGCATATCTCTTAGGTGAAAAACCTATTTTTTCTGCTTGTGTTGTGACGTGTTGCGTGTTGGGGTGCAGCAGTATTGGTGCTGAATGACAGCCAACAAGAAAGAGAAAAAGTATAAAACTGAAGGTTTTCATAGATAGTTAGTAACTTTGTTTTAAGATTATGACTATTTTAATCCCCTATATCTGCCTGCGCTAATACATTTTTTTACCGAATGCTTTGGGTGAAGCCACACCAGTGATAGGATTGAAGAAATATGTCAGGGAGAGATGTTAATGTCCGTAGATAAAATAAAAATATCTTCGCTATGGGCTATTGTATTAGCTGGTGCCTCATCTCAAGCCATAGCAGATGCGTTCCCCAATGTAGAATCTATGTTTCAAGCGATAGCCCCTGATGCTGCCATCACAGCTCCCGAGCTTAACGACTTAATCATC
>CAYXVT010000005.1:12456-30792 GCA_964468105.1 Uncultured Candidatus Berkiella sp.
AGCGCTATTGATGCATTACCTACTGACCAACAAAAGTTTGATGCATTACAGACCATCATTCCTTCAGCGAACGGAAGTTTACGTGCAGCGTCCGAAGGACCGATGCGTCAAATGGAATCGGTGCTTTATGACCGATTAATTAGAGTTAAAAAAGAATCCGGTGTTTCAAGTGGTGATGAGCCCCACAAACCCGTTAGCGCAATAAAAACTACTGCTAAAGATAAACTTCATAAAACAGAAGAAGCTAAAGCGGTAGAAGCGAAAGTTGAAGCTCCTAAAGCAGAGGCTTCAAAAGCGGTTGATCCAAAAGCTAAAGAACATAAAGCTGAAGAACCCAAAGTTGAAGCGCCTGTCGCGCAAGAGAATACCGTAGAAGAACAACCCGTTGCGCAAGCGTCTGCAACTGATGAGCCCCCTAAAGAAATAACCAAAGGGGTTTGGATCCAATTATTGGGAAATAATACTGGGCAAGGTTTTAGAAATGATATTCCAGGATATGACGCCGATGTTTTAGGGCTTTTGATTGGTCGAGATAAACTCGTTACGCCTAATTTGACAGTCGGATTAGCCATTGGCTACACGCATGCGGATGTAGATTCCCGTGGTCCTTCTGGCAGCACCCTTGATATTAAACGTTTTCAAGGCACACTCTATGCCGGCTACCAATTTGATAGGCCTTTCTTTTTGCATGGGTCTTTCACGGTAGCAAAAAATGATTATGATAATGATCGCTATATTTTAGTGCCGCCAGTCGGTGGTGTTCCTTTTGTTCGTATTGCTTGGTCAGATTTTGATGCCATCGAACTTGGTGGCCATATTGAAACAGGCTACGTTTGGCAATGTGGACATTTCCGAGCTGTTCCTAAAGTCATGTTATCTTATTCATTCTACAATTTTGATAAATATGTTGAAGATGATGCCTTTGGGTTAGATTTATTTACCCGTTATCACAATATGAATTTTCTGCCCCTGGGACTTGGTGTTAAATTAGAATACCAAAATGAATTTGAGCGCGCTTATGTTGTTCCTGAGATCCATGCTTATGGATTTCATGATTTTCTAAACGATGCGCAAACATCGACTTCTCTTTTCACGGGCGGCGGTTTTGAATTTTTAAGCCAAGGCGCCACACCCGCTGCCAATAGTATTGAAGTGGGGGCGGGCTTTGCCGTTCATAGTGATACCAATATTGCGGTGATCATCCAATATGATTATGCAGCCAGAAATGAATATCACCGTAACCAAGGGTTTATTAAAGTAAGATATGAGTGGGCATAAAATGAAAAAAACGGTTCGTCTCGCTCAAGCCGTTTTAGCTTCGACATTATTTGTGTCTTCGTTGGCGCAATCTGCAACAACGACTCCAATTACTTCTGTTTATGCGGAGCCAGCGCCTAACCCGCAAATGACTAGCAGTATTAATGGAACAATTGAAGTACAAGCGCCAGGTCAATTTTTTGCGACTAATACGGCACCCCTTATCCCACCTTTTGTGCCTACTGATGGTATTCAAGTGAATTCAACGGGAGCAACAATAACGTTGGATTCAAATGTTACCCCTTACACAGCCATTCTGGTAACCAATACGATAGGTGGCGTTGGGAGTAATGGTATCAATATTCTTAATGGGGCTGGTAAATTCGATTCTGCCATTATTAGCATTGGTCAAAATGCTACTATCGACACAAAAGCAACAAAGGGTGCTGGCATCTACGTTAATGATACGTTGGCTAAAATTACCAATAACGGCTTTATATTTGGCGGAACGAGCGCCATTGAAATTGCCGCAGGCGGCACAACCGCAACGATTTCAAACTCAGGTACAGGTGCGTTGTTACAAGGTGGTTTTTTTGCGGCGGCTCCCACTGTCTTAGTTGATGGTAATGTTGCGAATGGCGGATCAGGCTTATCGTTAACCAACTCTGCTGGTGCTATAATCAATGCGATTAACGCTAATGATGCTGTATCGGTCAATCAAAATTTTACAACCATTACGAATAATTCTGGCAGCTTTATACAAGCTTTGAATGGCGCGGCTATTAATATTGGGCCACAAGCAGTTGCTGCGATTTCAGGTGATATTCAAAACTATGGCACCATTCAAACGTCCGGTGGTGGACAAGTCATTAGTATTAACGGCGTTTATAACGGTTCAATTACAAACAATTCAGGCGGTCTCATTCAAGCCACCGGTAATGGTGGAAATGTGTTTTTTATCAACAATTCATTTAATACCATTAATAATAATGCCGGCGGTATAATAAAAGCCACAGGCTCAGACTTTGGTATTAATTATAATGGGATTACACCCGGTACATTTAATAATGCCGGTACAATTCAAACAAATGCTGTTTCAGTATTATTCAATACCGGCGCTTCTACAACAGTCTTTAACAATACAGGATTGGTGACATCAACCTCAGGCGCCAATGCCACCATATTAGGTAGAAATAATACAACGGTAAATGGTCGGGTCGTGAATGGCGTAGGCTATGGTATTGTAAACACGGGTACCAGTACATCAAGCGCAACGATAAGTAATACAGGCGGTGCGGCTGCGATTGATTTACAAACAGATGGTCCAAATATTAATATCCCTCTTTATAATAGCGGCATTATTACGGGTAATGTTCTACTTGCGAGTAAAGGCGGCATAGCCTTAACCATGGCTGGTGGAACCATTAATGGTAACGTTAGTTCAAGCAGCACCTCTGCAAGCACCTTAAATTTAAATGGTGGCACTGTTACTGGCACGACGACTTTAGGTAACGTTAACGGCAACATCGTTAATTTAGCAGGAACATCCTTACAAGCGTTAAATGGTGGGACAGGTACTGATACTTTTAATCTTTCGGGAGGTAGTTTCACTGCCTTAAATGGTGGTGCCGGAGATGTTATCAATGTAACCGGTACCTTTACTGAGCCTGCAGCAAGCTCTATTAACAATGTCCCAATCATCAATGTTCAAAATAAGGGCATCTTTACCGTAAACGGTGCGATCACTGGCGCTAATATAGCATATAACATTAATACTGGCGGTGTGATGTATGAGAATGCCAACCTTAACAATCCAGGTGCAACCGTCACAATTGCTGCTAATGGCGTTTTACAAGTTAACAGTAACAAAACATTCACGGTATCAAATGCAACAAATAATGGTGGTTTAAGTATCCTACCAGGTGGTGTATTTAATCCTACTGTCTCCTATACGCAAAATGCCACAGGGACATATGCCCCTGTTATTCAAAACGCAACGACTTATGGTGTGATCAACACACCTCTTGCAAACTTTAATGCAAATAGCTTTCTGGCGCCTTCACTGAATACAGGTGGCGTTTTTCTTGCGCCAGGTAATTTCTTTGATGTCGTGCAATCAGGTGCACCTGTTACATTGCCTATTTTGGTTCAACCGCAATCAGCATTAGTTTTCTTTACTGAACAACAAGCTGGGAATAATTTACGTGTTACTTTAGGATTGAATCCAATTGCCTCCGTGGCACAAGGTGATATTCCGCAAGCAGTGGGCGCTGCTTTAGATCCCTTATTGTTTGGTGGTACGACCAATCCAGATTTATTAGCCTTATTGGGGCAATTAGAACTCTTTACCGATGTCACAACACTGGATATCGCGTTATTGCAATTAGTGCCTTCATATAATTACTCATTACCAGCTTCAGCTCGCATTAGCATGGATAATGCATTCGACAGCGTGCAACAACGCTTAGAAGAACTAAATGGCTTAAAGCCAATTACACAAGAAGAAAATTATAACGAAAGCCGTGATTACGAGTTATACAATGGCGTTAATTATGGTGATGTGAATGTCATTGGTTTTGGCACTGGTCATTATGGGGCTTGGGTTAAACTCTTTGGAACAGTGCTTGATCAACATAAACGTAACCAAATCGAAGGCTTTTTAGCTCAATCAACAGGTATCTCGGTTGGGGGCGACTGGCGTTTAACACCGCAAGCCTTAGTAGGTGGTGCACTTAGCTTATCTAAAGTGAATACCCATGATAATACAGCACAACAAAATAAAGTGGATTTACAGACCTATCAAGCAACGCTCTATGGTTGGTTTGAATTCATGCCAGGGGTTTATTTAGATAGTATGTTAGCGGTGGCTTCTGAGCAATATAACACCACCCGTAACATGCAGATTGGAAATTTAAGTGCAACGGCTCTAGGCGAATTTCAAGGAATTCATTATGGTGCGCAAGCCGATCTTGGTTATGCCTTTTTAAGTAGTGAAAACTGGTTTATTGCACCTTATGTCAGGGCAAGATACACCTACTTAAACATTGGTGACTATTCCGAGAAAGAGGCCGGAGGCTTGGGCCTAAATGTGAGAAATAATGCTTTGGATGAAATGGTTGGTGGTATTGGTTTAAGAGTTGCCGCCAAAAGAGATTTTGTGACAGCGGTTTATGTGCCTGAAGCTTCTGCAACGCTGTTATATGATTTTGCCGGTACAGCACAATCGATGCAAGCCAACTTTTTAGGTGCTGTTCAGCCCTTTTATATCGATAGTGTAAAACCACAGCAGCTGATCCAACTCTATGGATTAGGTATAACTGCATATACTTCTGATGGTTATTCTTTCACCGTGAAAGGTAACTTTGAATATCGCAATGAATTATTTGGCTATAACGGCTATTTACAAATGCATTATGAGTGGGATTAAAATTTGATATGAAAAGAACATTTCGATTTACCCATGCAGTTTTAGCTTCTAGCGTGTTTGTAACACCAATGTTATTTGCTGATACGCAAGTAACAGGCGTTAACACCCCAGGCGGTCCACCTCCTTATCTCACCAGTGTTGCAGGTAATATTGAAATTACCCCTTCTGGTAGTATCAGTGGCGCTGTTGACGGCGTCGGCTTCGATTCTGATAAAGCAGCATTAGTTGTTGATGGAAACAATCCCATTGCTATTAATGTTTCAGCAGCTGGCAATGCCATTAATGTTACAACAAAGGGCACCAACGCAACGGTGACCATTAATTCCGGTAGTATAGTTCAGAGCACAGGTGCAGGTGATGCACTTATTATTGCTGGCACACCAGTCACCATTACTAACTCAGGTACACTTCAGGGTGGTACAACAGGTAGTGGTGTCCATGTAACAAATTCAGGAACAGGCGCATCCGTCACAAACTTCGGCGGTACAATTAAAACCACAGGGACAGGCCCCAGTGTTTTAATTGATGCAGGAAGCTCAGGTTTAGTGTTAACGAACTCGTCGAGCGGCTCTACACCAGGAACTATCTCAGCGATAGCTAACAATAGTGCCATTCGAATTAATGGCGATTTTTTAAGCATCGTTAATAATACAACTAGCGCCACGCCAGCTGTTCCCAGTATTATTTCATCAGTAACCGGAGCAGCAATTAACATAGGAACTGCAGCAGCCGGCGATATTCAAAACTTTGGCACAATAGCCAGCGCTAATAACGCAGGATTCATAACAGGAACGATTAACATTGGAGCCGTCTATAATGGGAATGTGACCAATAATTCAGGTGGTCTTATTCAAGCAACGGGGAACGATGGTAGAGCTTTTAATATATCTGCTTCATTTAACACTATAAATAATAAAGCTGGTGCGACGATACAAAGTACAGGTGGCGGTGCGGGTGATGCCATCGATATCTTTGGTGCTTCACCAGGAACTATCAACAATGCAGGCACTATCAAAGCAACTAATCTAGCATATTTTTTAAATGGATCTTCAACAGGAATTATTAATACCGGAACGATAACATCTGGTAATAATACAATTTTTGTTTCTCCAGCAGCTACCTTAACAAATGGTATAGTGAATAGTGGGAATATTACCAATACTGGGAATGGTGTTGCGATTCGTTTAATAGGAGCGACAGCAGCCCCTCTTTTTCAAAATGGTGGTGTCATAACAGGAAATGTTTTTCTTGCAGATAATGGCAATGTTTCTCCTAATTTTGCTTTGACTATGACGGGTGGAACCATCATAGGCAACGTAACTTCAAGCAGTACAACACCAAGTACTTTACAATTAAATGGTGGAACGATTGCGGGAAATACGTTCCTAGGAGATGTTGCCGGTAATACCGTTAATTTAGCAGGCACATCCTTACAAGCAGTTGTTGGTGGAACATTAAGCGATACTTTCAATTTAACTGGCGGCAGTTTTGTTTCTATCAATGGCAATGGTGGAGCCGACGTTCTTAATGTTAATGCGACATATACCTCAATAGGCACCATTACAAATGTTCCAACCATTAAAACAAACAATGCAGGAACGGTTTACACAGCAACGGGTACGATATCAAATATTAGTAATCAGTTATTAATTGCCCCTAATACCACGATGATCGCCAATGCCGGCATTGGTGGTGTTTCAGGTACGGGTGCTGTCAACATTCAAAATGGCGGTATCTTACAGATTAATAACGGTTCTACTGTCGACATGGGATCAGCCAATAATCTTGGCAATTTAAAAATAGCAAATAATGCCGACTTAAATCTAACGGGTGCTTATTCTCAAACTGGTGCTTTTTCACCAACGATTCAGGATATGACGCCAGCAGGTTTTGGTGTGATAACAGTTGGCACAGCCGCGACCTTTAATCCGGGCAGCAATGTCGATCCGCAATTAGGTACTGGCTCATTTATATTAAATAATCATGCTTTTCCAATTATTCAAACAAATGCAGCTATTCCCACTTTTGGCAATTTAAGTGTGGTACAGCCACCATCAGCTATTCTCTCATTTACATTAGATAACACGATTGATCCAACGGATGTTAATTTAATTGCACACACAAAGCCGTTAGCGCTGGTTGCAGAACAATACATACCCTTATCAGTTGCTGCCTCTTTAGATAATTTAATACCAACTACACCAGCACAAGTTGCTGCTTTGGCTATCACTGATCCTGCATTGCTGGGATTATTTGGCCAATTACAACTATTGCCGGATATTCAATCGGTCTCGGCTGCCTTAATGCAGTTGGCGCCTGCTTATAATTATGCACTGCCAGCTTCAAGTCGTATCAGCATGGATAACGCTTTTGATAGCGTGCACGCACGTTTGGAAGGGTTGACCAGAATTGGGCCAATCAGGACTGAAGAAGGTTATGTCAACGAGCGTGATTATGAATTATATAATGGTGTCAATTATGGTGATGCCAATGTTATTGACTACACTGGCGGAAAATATGGGGTGTGGGTAAAAGGTTATGCCACGCTGCTTGATCAACACAAACGCCATCAAATTGAAGGTTTCAAAGCAGAAGCCACAGGCGGAGCGTTTGGGGCCGATTGGCATTTAACGGATTATGCTTTAATTGGTGTTGGTCAAAGTTTTACCAAAGTTAACACCACTGATTACACAACATTACAAAACAAAGTGAATGTGAATAGTGCGCAAACGACCATTTATGGTTGGTATGCACCTTATCAAGCTTGTAATGAATACAATACGCAAACGCTTTATGTTGAAGCGATGATGGCGGCTGCGTCTCACAAATATAATACTATTCGCAATATTGCGATTGGTAATCTTCAAGCGCAAGCAACCGCTGATTTTTATGGCCTGCAATATGGCACACAAGCGGAAGTTGGTTATGCATTTGTGAGTGTTGATGGTTATTTGGTCGCACCTGTTGCTAGAGCCAGATACACTTATTTAAATATCGGCGATTATTCTGAAACCGGCGCAATGGGTCTGAATCTCAACGTGGCGAATGCGCCGCTTGATGAAATGGTAGGTGGAGCGGGTTTAAGATTGGCAGTGAAAAGAGATTTTATTCAGGCTGTTTATGTTGCTGAATTTGATATCATGTTCCTCTATGATTTGGCAGGCAGAGCACAACAGAATGAATCTAATTTTATAGCCTTAATTGGCTCTGATCCTTTTTATACCAACAGTATTAAACCGGCACAAAATATTCAAGAATATGGTATCGGCATCACAGCTTATACGTCAGATGGTTACACTTTCTCCCTTAAAGGGAATTTTGAACATCGTAACCAGTTGTTTGCTTACAATGGTTGGATGATGTTGCATTATGGATGGGATTAAGAGTTTTCCGTTCTTATCTTTTCTGCATCCAACCACGCCTTCAAATGATCAGGAATCAGTGGCCTGGTGATTGGTGCTGGGAAAAGCCCCATGATTTGCTGTGGGGTTATTTTTGTTTTTTTGTGCACAAATAAAACCTTCAACAAAGCAGTGGTAATAAGGGTATTTTTTCTAATGATTTTTTGCTCTAAATAAATCCATTTTTCATCCCAATAGATCACTTGGGTGGTCATGGTAAATTTATTAAAAGCGCCAAGAGAACGAATAAAATGGACTTTGGCGCCACCTAACACGGGGATCCATTTACGCTTTAAAGTCGATTTTAAAAGACCAGCTTTAGACATTAAATGGATCCGCCCCAGATCCATGAAAGTTAAATAACGACCATTATTCACATGCATATTTAAGTCGAGATCATTTAACATCACACGCATGTTTAATTTGGTAGGGGCGAGCGGATCGTCTTGTTTCTTCATCCAAGGAAGACAAAGTAAAAGCCAAAAAAATCTAAAATATAAATTCATTAAACAACCAATATAGTAAGTTAATAAACAACGTTGATATATCTTGATTATAGATTCCATTATGACAATAATCAGGACTTTCACAAATCGAGTAGCGAAATATGATCTGGGGATTATCAATCAGCATTTTCTGCTTATTTATCCTGTGGGTAGGCTGGCGTGCAAGTCATGGTATTCAAGATCTCAAAACTTATTTAGTTTCCCACCAGAATTTTGGACACCTCGCCTTATTTAGCACCATCGTTGCTTCTTTTGTGGGCGCTGGTGTGGTCATGGGCACTGCAGAAAAATCTTTTCAGTTTGGTATAGGCCACGCTTTAGGTTTGTTAGGATTTGGTTTACAACTCTTTCTAACCGGGTGGTGGGTTGCACCAAGGATGGCACGCTTTCGTTCGATGCTCACCCTAGGTGAAGTGATTGCCAAATATTACGGTAAGTTACCTCAGATCTTAACCGGCGTTTTATGGTTATCTTTTTGTATTGGGATCTTAACAGCCCAAATGAGTGCCATGGGGCATTTGATTACCAGTTTATTAGGTTATGATCGCGCCCTTAGTATTTTAATGAGCGCTGGAATTGTTATTTTTTATTGTTATGTTGGTGGGATCAGAGCCATTGTTGCAACCGATATTGTGCAATTGATTTTGTTAATGTTGGCAATTGTGCTTGTTGCAGTTTGTGGCGTTCATTATCTGGGTGGTTGGACAGAAATGCTGAATAGCATTCCCAGTTCTCATTTTGTGCCGACTTCATATCTCTCAGGTTGGGAACTCGGTTTTGTCTTTATGAGCTTTTTGCTGGGCGATGCCTTGATACCACCAGTGTTCCAGCGGTTGTTAATGGGTAAAAATGAACAAGTGACAAAAAAGGCGTATATGTCTTCAGGCTTGTTACTTATCCCTATCTGCTTTTTAGTCTTCGTACATGGATTAATTGCTTATGCTATCGATCCCTCTATGCCAAAAGACGAAATCACCGCAACGTTATTTAGCACAACATTAGCCTTGCCGTTTGCCATTATCGCTTTAGTCGGTTTTATCTCGGTGATTATGTCTTCAGCCGATAGCTATTTAAATGCCGCGGCAGGATCTCTTGTTAACGATATTATCGTTCCCATGAGTGGTAAAGAGGTGAGTGCTAAATTTGGATTGAGATTAGCGAAAGCGACAACCATCATCATTGGGGTGTGTAGTTTGTCATTTGCGCTAGCCATTCAAGACATCATGGACATACTCTTAAAAACTTACCAATTCTGGGGCCCAACATTAGTCATTCCATTACTTGGCATCTTCAGTAACAAAACGTTACCGCCTTGGGGATTTTATGCCAGCGTGTTAACCGGTGGGTTAATTGTTGTTACTTGGAATACCTTTGATTTAGAAACCATCACGCATGTTACTGCTTTGATTGCTGGGATATTAGGCAATGCGATGGTTTATGCAGGAGTGTATTGTGCAACGAATGTGAAGAAGGAAGTGGTAAGCGCTATTTAATCATCGCCTACGTGCCGCGACCGCGGCGGACCCTACTACGCTAAGAAGCTTCGAAGGGCAGGCAAGCCGCGGTACGTAGAATTTTGAACTGATGCGTCAATGGAATTATTGTTTTCTCACCAAAATACTGCCAAGCGAATACCCAGCACCAAAAGAGCAAATCAGCCCTAAATCGCCAGATTTCAAATCGTGATTATGCAGATGAAAAGCAATTAAAGAACCAGCAGAAGCCGTATTCGCATATTCATTTAAAATGATTGGTGCTTCAAGAGGTTGTGGTTCCCGGCCTAAGATTTTCTTAATGATCAGTTCATTCATATTGATATTGGCTTGATGCAACCAAAACCGTTTAATGTCGTGGGGTGACAATCCTAAGGAGCTAAGATGAGAGAGGATCTCTTCTTCTACCATAGGAACGACTTCTTTAAATACTTTACGGCCGTTTTGTCTAAAGCAAAAACGAGGATTAGGATCGTCATTGCCAACTTCGGCATGATTTAAAAAACCGGTATTGTTGCGAATATTATTGGAAAAAGAAGTTAAGAGTTTGGTTCCAATAATTTCATAACCAGGACGTTTTACCGAATCAGCTGCTTCAATCACAGAAGCGGTACAGATATCACCAAAAATAAAATGGGAATCTCTATCGCGGAAATTAATATGGGCAGAAGTAATTTCAGGATTCACTACAACAATACATTTGTTTTGCTTAGCTGAAATTGCGTTATATGCGGCCACAATACCAAAGGTAGTAGATGAACAAGCCACGTTCATATCATAGCCATAGCCAGTAATGCCTAAGGCATTTTGAATTTCTATTGCCATACCAGGATAAGAACGTTGCATATTGCAACAAGCGACGATAACAGCGTCGACTTCTTGAGGTGTCTTTTGCGCATAATCAAGCGCCTGATGGATAGCGTTACAAGCCATCTCACATTGTAAAGAGGGTTCATCATCAGAACGAAGTCGAATACGTGGGCGCATCCGCTTCGGATCCAGAATTCCTTCTTTATCGACTACATAGCGATTATGTATACCCGATGCTTTAACGATAAAGCTGGCACTGGAGTACTCTAGTGCTTCAACTTCGCCTTTTTGAATAGCGTCTTTATGCTGATGGTTATAGTCATCAACATAGGTATTAAAACTATGTACCAATTCGTCGTTTGAGATTCTATGTGGGGGAGCATACAATCCGGTTCCCGTCACAACCACGCCAGCCATTAAACTCTCCTGAGATATAGTGAAAATTCCTTAAAGTATAACGCAAGACGGGCTTAGTCTTAAATGCTATTATCGTTTAAAGAAAGCTAACTATATTCTTTGTATTGGATGTCCTTTTTCGTTTTTGTCAGTTTAATCCTTTCTAATTCTTGTCGAACAACAAGAAATTGTTCTTCAAGTGAAGATATTAATTTGGGTAAGCTTTCTACCCTCATTTCTTGTGCTGCAATTTCAAGCACAAGGCAATGATATGAAAATTGAATAGCACCAACATCTATGCTGCGTTGTCGTAATTCGCGAGAAGCAGCTGAAAAATTCGATAAATTGGATTCTTCTAGTGCTTTATATAAGTTTGCTATTTTTCTCTTTGCATCATGCAAATAGATATCAATAAGCTCTACAACTTCTTTTTGAAAAGTATGTTGTAATTCTTTTAAAAAAGAGAGCTTGATAATGTTGGGATTTATCGCCTCTCCCATGATGGTTACCTACCTATCTAATTTTTCTTATTTATATTGAGATAATTTATATGGTGGCAACATTATAGTGTATATGCACTAAATTAGTTACACTCTCTCTCCTCTTATATACCGTTCGTCCTGGAACTGTTGACCAATAAAGTTTTGAAGGCTAAAAATGTGAAAAAGGTAAGCGCGGAAGGTTAGCAAGTACTGAAATTATGTGCAAGTACCCCGTATTTAGCTATAATTTGTTTACAAACTAACTCAGTTTTGCTAGAATGTCATGATTAGCATTACTAGGTAATAACAGGAATAATAATGAGCCATTCATTTAATCCATCTTCAAGACAACCCTTCATCGAAGCGCTTATAGAAATGACAAATCGCTTAGATATGCGTGGCCCTACCAAAGGTGAACCCTCCTTGCCTAAAGCCAAAAAGATTGGATTGAATAACATTCTTTGGAATCAAATCATGATGATGGAAGAGACTTCCAGAGTTAGATTGACGCTAGAATTAGGGGCTAATGCTAATTTCCGATCAAAAGGTAAATCAGTACTTGAATTGGCCAAAGCACTTCGTAAACTTTATGGCAGCAATGAAATTGTTGAATTGTTAGAAAGCTATGGCGCCAAAGCTACCCATAAAAAGCGCATTGGCAAAAATAGACCGACCCCTACTAATTAAAAATTAAGCTTATCTCCTTTTTCTGTCTTTGAAACTATTTTCAAATCAGGTTTCTTTTTATCTCTTACGATTTCGACGGGTTTATCCGTAACAACTCTTTTTTGCAAATCATATTTCATCGTTAATAACAACACAAAAGACCACGGTCCGATAATAGCTAAAACACACTGCGCAATAATTTCAATTGGCATAAAATGTTGCTTTAAAGAGGGAACATAAGCTATAGCTAAATTTCCTAAGTTCACTAGGAAATACAATAGCAGTATTGCATAAAGCATGAACATGAAAGTTCTTAAATAGTGTCCTTTAACAAGACGCTCACTGTTATCGACTGAATCATTGGCACTTTGATCATCGCTAACGACTAAAATGGGAGCAAGTAGTTTAGGAACAAAAGCAGCGAATACTACTACTAATGAAAATAGTAACCAACCAAACATCACACCTTGCGCAAAGTTCTTAATCCCAAGAAAGACATAAACACCAATGCAAATTCCCATGATAAAGATAGGGAACAAAAGCATAGAAAAAAAACAGCCAATTAATGTAAGAAGCTTTTTAAGCGTCATTATTAAACTATTTCCATAAGAGAGCGCTTGTTCCTTAGCAATGGAATCGATGAGTTGAAATAGCATTGCCATCAAGGGAAGAAAAAGAATCGCCATAAAAAGCGCAACCTGTGAATGTAGTGCCACATAAGGGGCGGGAAAAAGAGCAGCGCCATAAAGTATAAAATCATAAACCAAAACAAGCCCTATGCTGATGGGCAATACCTTAAGCATACTCATCCGATACAGATGACAAGTTGTTCTGATTAAGGCGTCATTGGTTAAAGGCGCGTTAAGAGGAAAAGTGGCCATTTTAATCCCATAAGTTGAGCATATTTACTTAAAAGTATAGTTCCTATGATAAAATACGCTTGTAGGTCTCTTTGTAATATAACCATCTAACTTAATTGGTGCTTAAGATGAAACATCCTGATCTTTCAACCGTGGCAAGGTTATTGATAACTTGTCCTGATAGGCCAGGCATCATTGCTGCTGTGACGACCTTCTTAAAAGATCACGGGGCCAATATTACCGATCTTGATCAGCATTCAACCGATGCACAAGGTGGTACCTTCTTTATGCGTTTGGAGTTTCAAACGCCGAACTTGGACTTATCAAGCAAATCACTGGAAGATAAATTTAAAGCGGAAGTAGGTTTACCCTTTAAGATGGATTGGCAAATCCATTATGCCGCCAATTTAAGAAGGATGGCGCTGTTTGTTTCAAAATACGATCATGCTTTTCTAGAAGTGTTATGGCGCTGGTCAAGGCATGAGCTTCCCATCACTATTCCGTTTATTATTTCGAATCATCCTGATTTAGCGAATGCCGCAAAGCATTTTAATGTGCCATTTCATCATATTCCGGTAACGCCCACCACAAAAGCAGAAGCCGAAGACAAAATACTGAAGCTTTGTGAAAATAATGTTGATGGGATTATTTTGGCGCGCTATATGCAAATATTATCTGAGAATTTTATTAATCATTATCCAAATAGAATCATCAATATTCATCATTCTTTTTTACCTGCCTTTGTTGGCGCCAATCCTTATCAACAGGCATACGATAAGGGTGTGAAGTTAATTGGCGCGACAGCGCATTATGTCACCACAGAATTGGATATGGGGCCTATCATTGCTCAAGATGTGGTTCGGGTGTCACATCGCTTGAGCGCTGAAAAATTACGGGTGCTGGGTCAGTATGTTGAAAGAACCGTTTTGGCACGGGCAATTAAATCGCATGTCGAAGATAGAATTATTGTTGATGGCAATAAGACGATTGTTTTTGATTTGGATTGAACACTTTATTTTGTTAAATACTTATTAATATCTAATTTGGGTTTGACCTTTTCAATGCAATGATGGTCTTGCAAAACACGCAACAATCTATCGGGATGCATTTTCGAAAAATCTTCATAGGGATCAAATGGTATTTTCACTATTGGTTGAGGATCCAAATGGATATTTCTTTTTTTTGCTTCAGATCTAATGATACGTTCCACTTCCTTTAATGAACTGATACACGATAATGCGACAAATTCAGAACATAACATTTGGGCACGTTCATCCTTATATTTACCATTAATAAAGTTTTGATGGATTTCATTAAAATCAACTTTTGCTTTTTGCTTATGGCCTCGAAAGAAAAAGTCTGCCAAACCGGCTTTATGTTGCGCACTTTCATCTCTTGCGGCTAACCCGGAAAATTTTTCAACGGTTTTGTCATGAATATTTAATTCAGCCTGTTTGTAAATTTGATTCATCTCTGCTTTCCAATTGGCGCCAAATATTCGTCGGATTATTTTTTGATCTTCTGTAGAGATAAGTTGATCTAATTTTATCTGGTAAGTATCTGAGTAGAGAAAAGTGCGCAAATTGAATTTTTCATCTAATGCTTGAGGATTGATATGAGAAACATGGGGCTTGGGTTTTTCCTCAAGTGGCGTATATATTTTAGCAGCATGTCCATGTTTTGTGACAAATTTTCTAATTAGATTTTCAAAGAAACTGAGTGCTTTTCCTAAAACATGAGATTTCTTCTTGGTATTATCTAGTGTGATAAATGAAGCTTTTGACTCAAAAGATTTTTCCATGTGAGACACAATTTCATGTGATTTTTTAATTTTTTGATACAGGGATTTTAGCTCTGGATCTGATTCTATCAATCCAGCCCTGTTAAATTCATCAAATTGTTCTTTTAGACGTGATACATCATACAAAATGGAATATTCCTTTAAGGATATTTTTTGCTTATCGTCCAATACCATACCGTTGATAATTCGATTATGATTTTTATTTACTTTTTCGAATATACTATTAAATTCTTTTAGATGTCGGCTTTTATAAGTAAGATAGTTTAAGTTTCTAATAATAATCGGATCGATATGTTTCGGGCATCCTTCTATCATCATAAATTTTGAACTAGTATTAAATGCCATATTGCCAAACATTTCTTTTAAAAATTTTTGAGCAAATTTTAACTTATTAGGTGAAGCTGGAATATTTCTAGCAATATCAGTTAAAAAAGATAAGCCCACCTCTTGATAATGAGTAACGCCATAAGCCGTTTCTTGTTTTTTAGAAGTTTCAGTTTTTGCTGACTCTAAATCTTTTTTATCGATAGAGTCTAAAGTAATTAAAATCATTTCTTTAGAGTAATTTGCGATAAGAGGTTGTACTGATGGTTCAAGTGTTGGTAAAGATGATTTGATCTGATCAAAATATTCTTTCGCTTGAAGCAATTGTTGTAACATTACTTTAGGTATCTTATGATCCTTGCTTTTGCTAATAATATTCTGAAAATATTTTTGCCACATTAACTGAAAATCTGCAAGTTGATTTTGAGTGAAATCTTTTTTGTTTTTAAAGTGTTTTTCGTAATATTCTTTAAGCCGTTCTAATTCATTGGGGATAGGAATTTGAGGTGAGATTAAGGTAAAATCTTGGCCTTTCTTTTCAGAAAAATGCATGGCCGTTAGTTCATGGATAGAACGGTAAATAAAACTAATCAAATGTTGGGTAAACGCTGGCTTCTTTTTGTTTTCCTGCGCAAGAAATAAAATGATTTGTTTGGCCAAATATTCTTGAATTTCTAATTTTCTCAAGATCGATGAATGAACCATTTTATCTGGAAGAGCGTTAACAATTTTTTTGGTTATATCTTGCAGCTCATCCAAACTCACATGCAATTCATTAAGCCCAGTTAAACTTGCACTATGTGAAAGTACTTCCGAATGGATCTTTTGAATGTAGGTGGTAAGTTCTTGAGAGAATGTATCTCGATAAGTAGGCATAAATTTTCTCAAATATAATATTTTCTTATATATAAGACTTAATATAGCTACTTTAGTTCAATTTTAGGTGTGGCTACACTCTTAGAGGATGGATCCTCGGCTCATGGGCCGAGGATGACAAAGAAAAAGGTGTTCGAGGATGTCTGAACCAATTAAAGCGGAATACTCGTCAACTTCGACAGCGGCCCATTTACTTTCAATGGTGCTGGTTGGTTGATTTGATTGTTGTTATTCCTTGGTGGATTCCATGGCTCTTCTATCATCATCTGACACAACTTATCTTCGAACGTTTTACGAGCAGTAGCATCGGTAATCGATTGATTGATAAGCAACGAAAACAAATATTGTTTCCCATTGTTAGCCGTGAAATAACCTGATAAAGCTGAAGTGCCTAACGCCGAGCCAGTCTTGGCAACCACTTTTCCTACCATATCTTTACTTTTCATACGATCAGCCAGCGATCCCGATTTTCCTGAGGTACTTAAGGCATTATAAAAAACCGTGAAATTAGGATCTTGGTACATATGAAAAAGTAATTGGCTGATATGATAAGGAGAAACCAAGTTGTAACGAGATTGTCCTGAGCCATCACTTAAATTAACTTGTGAAAAATCAATTTTAGTATCTTTGGTTAATATTTCTTCAATGGCATGGATCCCGACTTGGAAGGAGCCTTGGCCAAGAAATGCCAATCCTAACGCTTTAGTTAAGCTTTCGGTGTAAATATTATTAGACTCTGCTAGTACTTGTCTGAGCAGATTTTTCAAAGGAAGTGAACGCTTCGTTAATACAGCGGGTACTTCTTTTGGTGCTTTGTTGAATTGAACGTCACCTGTCAATTCAATTTGATGTTCTTTTAGATATTGCTGTATCAATGATTTTGCCAATAGCTTTGGGTTATCAATGGCTAATTCTAAATTTGTGGGCGTTTTATCAATTGGCCAGCAACCACCAATGGTGATTTCATTATTTTTAACTTTCACATTTAATTGGCAATGATGTTCGGATTCATCAACGGTCACCGCTGCAACATCGGTGTTTAATGTAAATTTTGGAAGCGCTTCATCTGCTTGCTCAATTTTAATTTTATCATTGAGCACTTCTGTCTGATTTAACTTCAGGCGAACTTTATTGGCATTTAATATGATAGAGGTCACAGGAGCAGAATAGGCCCAGGGAATGGAATCCCATGTCCAGCCTGGTGCATATGGCACATCATCAAAGGCTTTATCGTCGATAATAAAATTGCCTTTAATTTTATTAACACCTTTTGCTTTTAATTGTTTAATGAGTCCGGATAAATCAGCTGCTGTAAAAGAAGGATCTCCGCGAAAGACAATGTAGACATTATCTTCAAGCGTACCTTCTTTTACTTTATTAAGTTGTGTATTGATGCTGGTTTGATATTGAAAATTTGGACCGAAAAATTTTAATGCCGCCGCTGCGGTAAATAATTTGGTATTGCTTGCTGGGTAAAAATTATCTTCACTGTGCGTTTCAAAAAGAACCGTGCCCGTTTTAGGATCTTGTACTACTAACCCAATTACCGTATTAGGTAAATGTTGTTTAACTAATTTATCAAATTGCTGTTCAAAAGCGGCATTGGCGCTTGAATAAGTCAAAGGACAAAGACTGATGAAAAGTACAAGTGATTTTAGGGCGTTTATTTTTTTCATTGGCTTTTATCTATTATTAATAATCACACTTTTAGTTAATAAAGTAGAATTTGGGATTAAGATCTCTTGTTGAGCGTTTTTAAGATGAGTATAGCGCAAACTCATTTTAGTGACTTCTCCCTTGATATATCCGATTTCAATTGTATCGCCAATTTTAAAAGGTTGGTATAAAAGCACCAATATTCCTGCAAACAAATTAGCAAAAGCATCTTTGCTTGCGAGAGTCAATGCGATACCAGAAATGCCTAAGCTTGCTACTAAAGCTGAGACATTTACACCTGCTGAACCAAGCGCTGTAATGATCCCAAGCACCAATATCGTTATTCTCGTAATGGTTTCAAAAACGAGAAAGACGGGTTGC
>CAYXVT010000005.1:30802-35626 GCA_964468105.1 Uncultured Candidatus Berkiella sp.
TGCTTCTGAGGGGGATTCCTATCTCTTATGCGATGGAGAAGTTTAACGGCAAATCTAGTTAAGATCCAAAATACTATAAAAATAATAATAGCGATTAAGAGACTTGGTAAAGCAGTGATCACTTGCTTTAACATTTCTTGGAACATGATTAAACCACACTGAATTAATTAAAGTTGCTATGTTACTGTGCCACTAACTAATTTAGTCTGTCAACTGTTTGAGGCGTAAAGAAAGCGTTGGTGCGGCTTTTTGAAGGGCAAGAGTGAAAATCGCGAAGGTTACTAATGCGATGACAGAGACATAGAAACTGGGTCCTAACACCCATTCAAATTGGGTCGAAAGATATTGAGCAACCATCGGTGCAGTACCAGCAAAGAGTGCTGCTGAAACACTCCAAGCAAAAGAAATTCCGGTATAACGCAATGCACTTGGGAATTGATCGTACATAATTTTAACCATGGGGCCGCAGACGATCGCATTTAATATCCCATATAGCATCATACCAAGAGTGATGTATCCATAGTGCCCGGTTAAGCACAGTAAAAAAATACAAGGCGAACCAACGGCCACGAGCAGTAACCCATAACGGTATTGGCGGTAAGCGTCGGTTTTATCTGCAACATACGCCATCACTGGGATCAGGAGAGCTACAATGACTTCGCCAAAAATGGCAAAAAAGCTAGCATGATGGGTTGGTAGTAGAACTTGCTGTTTTAAGAAGACAACAATATAAATATTGCCAATATAAACATAGATCCCCGTAAAGGCAGCAATGGCACCTGCAATGAACATTGATTTTTTATATTGTTTAAAAACTTGAATAAGTGGCAACACTTTTTTCATGGCTGTTTTGGGATGGTGCATTGCTATGGATTCTGTGATTTTGTTTCGCAACCAAAAACCAACAAAACAACTAATGCCGCCTAACAGAAAAGGGACTCGCCAAGCCCAACTGGGAGACTGTGGCAAACTCGTTGCATAGGCAGCGATTCCGCCAACGACCATACCTGCTGCAGCAGAAGCACTGATCCAGCTTCCGGCAAGACAAGGAAATTTGCCGCCAGCTTTCTCGACAAGAAATATACCGGCGCCATTATATTCACCACTAATGGCAATGCCTTGCAACATTCTCATGAGTAACAAGATGAGTGGGGCAGCAACGCCAATTTGTTGGAAAGTGGGTAAGCAGCCAATGGAAAAAGTAGCGCCCCCCATGAGAAAAAGAGAAATCATTAAAGCTTCCCGGCGACCATAAGTATCACCAATGTGACCAAAGAGGATGGCGCCAAGGGGACGCATCACATAACCCACCGCAAAAATGCCGAATGTTTTTAAGATCCCAATTTCAGGAGAGCTATCTGGAAAGAAAAGGCCAGAAAGTGAAACCGCCATATACCCATAAAAAGTATACTCGGCCCATTCAAGCAATGTACCAAGGGACATTATGCTAATGAGCGCACGACGGCTCCAAGTGGAAGTCATTATTGACTTCTCTTATTAGCTGGCAAGGTTTCTTTGATAAATATCGAGCACAATATAGCCAGGAACAAACAAACCGGGATGATAAAGGTTGAATGTTGATAGTCTAGTGTCGTATGTGCCAAAGCACCTTGAGATGTAAAGGATAAGTGTTTAACCGCATTCCAATCTAAGAGCAAACCAAGGATTGGCATCATGGCTGCGCCAAGTAGAACCGAGAACATATTCGCAATCGCCATTGAAAAACCGCCGAGGGCTTTATCATGCAACTCGCCAGCGGCGGTATAACTTGCAATAAGACCTGTGTTGGTAAATCCATAGGTAAACATGATGAGGGAGATAACAGCTAATGGAATGTTAGGCACGTAAAAAACAATTGGTAATAAAATAAAACCAAAAACAGCAGAGCCAATCATCACAGGACGTCGGCCAACACGATCGGCCAGCCAGCCAGCAATGGGGCCACCAATGGCCCATCCAAAAAATAAATAGGAAACAGCGCTTGAGGCTTGATAAGAATCAAGATGATGAATATTCTTTAAAAATTCTTTACCCCAAAATTCGCCGAGCACATCGGTAGGTGCATAAATTAAGCCGGCATAGAGGGCATTGATCCAAGTATATTTACTCATGATCACGCTTTTTAATTGTGAAAGCGAGATTCGAGGAGTTGCTTGCACAGTTGAATGAGCGTCTTGATTACTGTTTGGTTTGTTTCTTACAACACTATAAATAAGAATGGAAAGAGCAAAAAATACCACGCCATAGAGGCGGAACATATCTTCCCAACCGATCTCATCATTTAAATAGGGTACTAAATGGCCACCCACAGCGGCTCCCACCATACCTAAGGCTTGGGTCATACCGACTAATAAGGCAAGCTTTCTGGCATCAAACCAAACCGTAATTAACTTCAAAGCACCAATGAAAGCTGTTGCAGAACAAAAACCTAATAGCACCCGAGAAAGCATGGCTGTTTCAAGAATAGGAGCACTGGCGAAGAGAAAGCTACTAACACTGCAAATTAAGACGGCGATAGAGAGTAAGACTCTAGGTCCAAACCTATCGACTAAATAACCCACTGGCATTTGCATAATGACATAGGGTATATAAAAAGAGGTCCCAAGTAGGCCCAGCTGAAATTTGGTGGCTTCAAATGCGGTTTGTAATTCTTCGCTGATATGGCCAGGGCTTACCCGCACGACATAGTGTGCGAAAAAGAAAAAGGCTGCTAATCCCCATATTAACCAAGGCTTTAGCAGAGAATTGCGCTCTTGTATTTGCATGCTGTCCACAGAGTTTTTCAGTAAACCAGCAAGTATAAGTGAATCGTAGAACAAAAAACATGGCTAATAGTGTGTTTGTTATATAACTACGGACGCTCTGGTTTTGGTGTTACCGGTTTTAGGGGGCCTGATTTTTCACGCTCGCTAGATTGCTGTAGCTTTTGTTCTTTGTGTTTACGAAAAGAAGACGCAACCAGTGCTGGTCGGTTGGTCGGCTCTTGTGAGGTTGTTAAACTGTGACTTAATGATTGTTCAATTTCAACTTGAGATCTTTCTTCTGCAGATAATTTTTCAGGCGCTATATGATAAAGAACGGTGTTTATGTTAGGGCGCTTCGAAGGATCAGGATTCACCATATCGATTTTTTGTAGTGCAGGATCATTTTGCATCAGTGGAGCACCAAGAATGTGATCTGCTTCAGATTTGACTTGTTCTGGGCGTTGCCCAAGTAATAATCCCACCGAATAAATATCTGAGGCAAGAGAAACTGAGGCATCATTTTTCTTTGCGGCTTTCCCATCTTTTTTCCATCTTATTATTTCAGGGGGTAATGTAATTACCATACCATGTTCGCCTTTTCCAATTAGCACTTTGGCTTCTTTGTTTTTTAAAATATTAGCCTTCCCAAAATCGATAATGGATACTTTAATGGGATCTTTTTTCATATCAACCAATATATTGCCCGGGTGTAAATCCAAATGAATAATATTTTTATCTTGTAGTTCTTTAAGAGCGACTAAAAGACCTATGCCTATTTCCTTTTTTTGCTTATCTGATAAATTGCCTTTATTGAGAACTTCTTTTAAAGAAACACCAAGATATTCCATCACTTGGTATGTCTTTCTCGTGACTTGGTCAAATTCAAGATCTATTTTATCGCCACCTGGTTCTCTTTTTCGAGGTTTTCGGCTTGGGGACAAAGCATCAAAGCCGCCCTTATCTCTATTTAAAAGACCCTCCACCATTTTCTCAGTACTGACATCATCATCCTTTTCAGCTGCAGCGTAATCATCAGCTTCCAGTTCTTCTTCACTTTCGATATCCTGTAATTCATCTTCACTTTCAGTGGCTTGAACCACATTTGGTTTATATTCTACGGATGCTTGTATTTTAATGGCAACATAATTTCCCTCTTCATCTACTGCAAGTTTCGTTTTGCCAAATTCACCTTCACCCAAGATCTGTCCATTATTGGATAAGGCATATAATTTCATTTGTTGTGTTTGAGGGTCTAAAACAGACATGAAGGAATGTTCAATTTGGTTTTCTTGGTCTTTTCTGCGCAATTTAAAGTTTGGGGATTGTTCGCCCTTTTGCTTTTGAATTTCTTTCGCCCTTTTCCATTCTTCTTTGGATACTGCAATGTGTTGTGCAGCGTCAATTGCCCCATCTTTACTCATTAGTACTTATCTCAACTGTTTATTCTATATATAAAATGACTTTCCTGTATGTTAAAAAGTTCAATTGTGGGGATATACAAGCTTTAATCTGAAGAATGGCTATATATATTGGTCTATCCTTCATAGTTTAGGGGTTGCTGGATTGATGCCATATGTTATTTCACGATAGTGATAAATTAGAGCAAAACCAAAATGCCGTGTGTGATTTCTTGAATTCATCTGGCGTTAATTACATGGTCATAGCTCATCTTCCCAACCATACACTGGAAGAAATAACGCAGCTAATTGGGATAGCAAAACATAGTTTGTTACGAACGACTATTTTGCGAGATGATGAGGGGATAGTACTGGCTATTCTACCCGAAGATTATTTTTTAGATATTGGCCAGCTTAGTCAATATCTTGGGCGAGAACTTTATGCGCTTAGCAAGGAAAAAATAAACAAGGTACTCTCACAAAGCGGAACAGATATTTGCCCACCGCTTCCAGATTTTATCGGACTTGAAGCTATTATAGAAAATGATGTTCAGAATCTTCAAGAAGTGTATTTTAAGCCAAGCTCTAATAATACTTTAATCTGTATGAAACGGGATGTCTTTATGGCATTTCAGCAACAGTCCAAAAATGTCAATATGGGATTTCCGCAATCGCAATTGTCT
>CAYXVT010000006.1:0-3529 GCA_964468105.1 Uncultured Candidatus Berkiella sp.
CTTATCAATAACAGGATGCCTACTATCCGCACACTCACCTCCTTTATCTTTGCAAAAAAAAACGGTGTGGACATCCGTCGCACACCGTTTCATTCTACAGAAAAAAGCGAAGCTATTCTTCGTCTTTATCACCGCGCATGTGCTCTTTAAGCAAGTCACCCAAGGTAGTTGCGCCTGCTTCACCTGATTTTGAGTAATCACGGAGAGCATCAGCTTCTTCTTGAGAGTCTTTCGCTTTAATGGAAAGCAATATGGTACGGTTCTTACGATCAACGCCAACAAACTTAGCCTCAACCTCATCACCAACGCTCAATATTGAACGAGCGTCTTCTACACGATCACGCGCTAGTTCAGATGAACGTAAATAGCCTTCAACGCCTTCTGATAAATCAATTTTGGCGCCTTTAGCATCTACTTCAGCTACCTTTCCTATAACTATGGTACCTTTAGCATGTTCTGCCAAATAGTTAGAGTAAGGATCTGAAACAAGTTGCTTCACACCTAAAGAAATTCTTTCACGTTCAGGATCAACAGAAAGAACAACAGCTTCAACTTCATCGCCTTTCTTATAACTTAGAACCGCTTCTTCGCCTGGGGTGTTCCAAGAGATGTCTGACAAGTGAACCAAGCCATCGATACCGCCATCAAGACCAATAAAGATACCGAAATCGGTAATGGACTTAATCTTGCCGACAATCTTGTCACCTTTGTTATGGGTAGCTGCAAAAGCATCCCATGGTGAAGCTTTGCATTGTTTCAAGCCTAAGGAAATACGACGACGTTCTTCATCTATATCAAGAACCATCACTTCAACTTCTTCGCCTGGAGAAACAATCTTAGAAGGATGTACATTGCGGTTTGTCCAATCCATTTCAGAAACGTGGACCAAACCTTCAATACCTGCTTCTAGTTCAACAAAGCAACCATAATCAGCAATATTGGTAACACGGCCAGAAACACGTGTTCCTTCTGGATAACGACGAGCTACGCCTACCCATGGATCTTCGCCTAGTTGTTTTAGACCTAATGAAACGCGCATACGTTCACGATCAAAACGTAGTACTTTAACTTGTAGCTCTTGACCAACAGTTAATACTTCACTTGGGTGTTTAACACGTTTCCAAGCGATATCGGTGATATGTAACAAGCCATCAATGCCGCCGAGATCAACGAATGCGCCGTAATCGGTAAGATTTTTAACCACACCAGCGATCAATTGACCTTCTTGCAAGCCTTCTAATAATGAATCACGTTCTTGTGTATTTTCTGATTCAACAACTGCACGACGTGAAACAACAACGTTGTTTCTCTTTTGGTCTAATTTAATAACTTTAAAATCAAGTTCTCTGCCTTCAAGCGCACTCATGTCGCGTACGGGACGTACATCAACTAATGAACCAGGCAAGAACGCACGAATGGTATTGATATCGACGGTAAAACCACCTTTGACTTTGCCGTAGATAATACCTTTAACCACTTTACTTTCTTGATAAGCTTTATCCAATACTTTCCAAGCTTCTTGTCTTTTCGCTTTTTGTCTGGAAAGTCTGGTTTCTCCCCAACCGTCTTCAATCGCTTCTAATGCAACAGGGATGGAATCACCAACTTTAATTTCAAGTTGACCATCTTTATCAAAAAATTCTTCTACCCGTATATACCCTTCTGATTTAAAAGGGGTATCTATGGTGACTATGCCTGTTTCATTATTAATGGCCAAAATAACACCATCAAAAATGGCGCCTGGTACCATCTCAATTTTAGATATGGTTTCTTCAAATAATTGCGCAAAGCTCTCGGAACTGGCTGGAAAAGTTGCATTCATATGTTTTAATCCCTTCAACGCCATGCAAATTATAAAGTTAATTAGCTAAGCGTTAAGTTCGTCTAGGTTAATGTTTACCATTTCATCAGGGCGATGAAATGATCCGTTTTACTTCCGCTAAGACTGCTTTGTAAACCTCTTCAATTGTCATACTAGAGGTATCCATAACAATAGCATCGCTTGCTGCCACCAATGGCGACACTGCTCGGTGCCTATCGCGCTCATCACGCGCAGTAATCTCAGCAAAAAGGTCATCAAGGCTAACATCTATACCCTGTTCTTTCAACTGTAACTGGCGTCGTTTTGCTCTAATTTGTGCTGAAGCATCCAGAAAAATCTTCACATCGGCATTGGGGAAAACCACTGTTCCCATATCTCGGCCATCGGCTACTAAGCCTGGCGGCTCCAAAAAAGCTCGTTGCCTATCTAAGAGCGCCTGTCTCACCCCGGGGATAGCGGCAACTTTTGAGGCCGCGCCTCCACATTCCTCTGTACGAATAGCATAGGTGACATCCTGACCTTCCAATAACACTTTTGTCGATTCTTTCTCAAATATCACATCTAAATGAGAGGCAAGAACTTCTAACGAATCATGGTTTTCTAATGACACCGCATGACCTAAGGCTGCTAAGGCCAATACTCGGTAGAGGGCGCCACTGTCTAAAAAATGCCAACCCAAAGACTGGGCTATTTGACGACTTAAAGTTCCTTTTCCTGATCCACTTGGTCCATCAATGGTAATAACGGGTACTTTTTTCTTTATCATTTTAAGGAACCTCTTCCATTCTTAATCCAAGCTCATTGGCAATCCCACAAAAATTGGGGAATGAAGTACCAATATTTTCACAATCTAAAATAGTGACAGGACTTTTTGCGACCAAAGATGCTACCGCAAAAGCCATAGCCACACGATGATCGCCTTGACTATCTATCACTCCCCCCTGCAAAGGAGTGCCTTGAATGATCAAGCCATCAGGCAACATTTCAACATCAACTCCTAAGGCTTTCAGTCCTGCTGCCATCACCTGAATGCGATCAGTTTCTTTGACACGTAATTCTTCTAAACCTCGAAAAATGGTTTTACCTTGTGCACAGGCTGCTGCAATGAAAAGAATGGGGAACTCATCGATAGCACTTACCACCCATTCTTTGGGAACATCAATGCCCTTAAGAGGTGCCCCTTTAATCTCAATATCAGCAACTGGTTCTTCGCTCATCAATCGTTGATTATTAAGAGAGATGTTTGCACCCATTTGTTTGAGAATCCAGATAATACCGATTCGCCGTGGATTAACTCCCACTTCACGCAACATGATATGAGAGCCAGGTACCATCGCAGCGCCAGCTATAAAAAAAGCTGCCGATGATATATCTCCTGGTATAAATATTTCATGGCCTTTCAATTCATTCTCTGGATTGAGCGTAATTTCTGAAGTTTTAACTGTTAACGAGCAACCAAACGCTTGCAACATTCTCTCAGTGTGATCGCGCGTAGGCTCTTTTTCTACTAATACTGTTTTATCCTTGGCATATAATCCCGCTAACAACAAACAAGATTTAACCTGCGCGCTTGCAACAGGCTGCGAGTAATGGATCCCCCGAAGTGAGCTTTCTTGGATCAGCAATGGCGCAAAAATATTATTGCCCACTTCACGCCCCTGTATCCTTGCCCCCATCTTTTGTAAAGGATGCACTATACGGTCCATT
>CAYXVT010000006.1:3539-9895 GCA_964468105.1 Uncultured Candidatus Berkiella sp.
TGGGCGCTTAGATAATGAATCATCACCTTGTAATTCACTTACAAATGCCTGTCCGGCTAATAATCCTGCCAACAAACGCATACCTGTTCCCGCATTACCACAATCAATTGGCTTAATCGGTGCTTTCAAACCATGAAGACCAACACCATGCACGCATAGCGTTTTTGCTCCGACATGATCAATACGAACGCCTAACTGTTGCATGGCATGCAAGGTTGCTAAACAATCTTTACTCTCTAAAAATCCATGGATAAGGCTTTTGCCTTGAGCGATTGAACTTAAAATGATGGCGCGATGAGAAATGGATTTATCCGAGGGAACGCGAACCTCACCCCTTAAAATATCACCGCTTTCAACAACATAATCCATTAAAGGGCTCTAGCCATGCTTTTTCTCAAAAGCCTGCATAAACTCAACTAAGGCTTGCGCGCCTGCTAATGGCATTGCGTTATACAAACTCGCACGACATCCCCCAACAGCTTTGTGTCCTTTTAATTGTTTTAATCCAGCAGCATGAGCTTCTTTAATGAAAAGTGCTTCAAGATCTTCCGTTGGCAATTTAAAAGGAATATTGATTCTAGAGCGATGTGATTTCAGCACGGGATTAACATAAAAGTCACTGTTATCAATGACGTTATAAACAAGTGATGATTTCTGAGAACACTGTTTAGCTAAGGACTCACAATCACCCAAAGTTTGAGTCCATTTCACAACCAGTCCCAACACATACCAACAAAACATCGGTGGGGTGTTATATAAAGATTGAGATTGATTAAAAATATTATAATCTAACATGGATGGGGTAAATGGATGGGCAAACCCTAGCAATTCTTTTCGGACAATCACTATCGTAATGCCTGCGATCCCTAAATTCTTTTGGGCGCTCGCATAAATGAGGCCATAAAGACTAAAATCTATCGGCTTTGTTAAAATATTTGAGGTCATATCTGCAACAAGCCATTTCCCATTGGAATTGGGCGGTTTATGAAACTCAACCCCGTGAATCGTTTCATTATCAGTATAATGCAGATAAGGGCTCTCTTCATTGAAGAGCCATTCTTCTCTTTGAGGAATTTGTGTAAAGTGAATATTGGCGCTACTGGCAACCAAATTCGGAACGCAATACTTTTCGGCTTCTTTATATGCCAACTCAGACCACATCCCAGTCACGAGATAATCAGCACACTTAGCTTTTTGTAAAAGATTAAGAGGAACTGCTGAAAACTGAGTTCTCGCACCCCCATGCATAAAGAGCACGGAAAATTCATCGGGGATCTGAAGAAGTTTTCGAAGGTCGGCTTCAATAGTCTGCGTCAGTTCCATAAATACTGGAAGACGATGACTGATTTCCATAACAGACATTCCATCGTACCAATCAGGAATATCTTCACGAATTTGATTCAAAACGCTTTGAGGCAAGCAAGCAGGGCCCGCCCCAAAATTAAATGTACTATTTGTCTTCTTCGTCGTCGCTTTCATCGTCAAGTTCATCATCCATTTCTTGGTCGTCCTCAACACTCTCATCTTCTTCATCAAATGATTCAGTGATCGGACGGCTAGACGCAACCTCACTGGTTGCTGCCTCATCAATTTCTTGCTCTTCGATTCGTTGTAGTCCAACTAATTTTTCATTATTGCTTAGTTGGATAAGCGTTACACCCTGGGTGTTTCTGCCAACAACAGAAATTTCATCGACTCTGGTACGTACTAAGGTGCCACCATTGGTAATCAACATGATTTCATCATTATCTTCTACTTGAACCGCCCCAATGACCGCGCCATTACGTTCGGTTGTTTGTATTGAGATCACGCCTTGACCGCCACGCCCTTTGGTTGGGAATTCAGAAATGGAGGTACGTTTTCCGAAACCATTTTCTGTCGAAGTGAGAATGGTGCATGCATTGCTTTTCACAACAATCAAAGAAATGACCTTTTGGCCTTCTTGTAATTTAATACCACGCACACCCCTGGCTGTTCGTCCCATGCCACGGATCTTTTGTTCATTAAAACGTGTCACTTTACCTGCATTGGTAAACAACATGACATCACGATTACCATCGGTGGTTTCTACGCCAACGAGTTGGTCATTATCATCAAGACCAATCGCAATGATGCCTGAACTACGAGGACGTGAAAAATTACTCAAGGCGACTTTTTTAACAACACCTTGCGCTGTTGCCATAAAAATGAAATGTGCATCGTTATAATCACGAAGCGGTAGAATTGCGCTTATTCTTTCATCTTGAGTTAAAGGTAACAAATTCACAATCGGTTTACCGCGTGAATTTCTTGAACCCAATGGCAATTGATAGACTTTCAGCCAATAAACCTTGCCTTTGCTTGAGAAACATAAAATGGTGTCATGCGTGTTAGCAATTAACAGCTGATCAACGAAGTCTTCATCCTTCACCGCCGTTGCCGCTTTTCCTCGGCCTCCACGATGCTGCGCTTGGTAAGCATCTAAAGGTTGTGTTTTCACATAACCTTGATAAGACAGTGTTACCACTCGAATTTCTTCAGTAATCAGGTCTTCATTGGATAAATCTTGCTGGTTCGCAATAATCTCCGTACGACGTTCATCCCCAAACTGATCTCTTGATTCGCACAATTCATCACGAATAACTTGCATGAGTTTGGCAGGATTCATCAATATTTCGATAAGTGCTTTTATCTCTTGTAGAATATCTTGATATTCTTGGAAAATTTTATCTTGTTCTAAGCCTGTTAAACGATGCAATCTTAAATCTAAGATGGCTTGCGCTTGCGCCGCGGATAAATGATAGTTCTTATCAATTAAGCCAAGACCAGGAGCTAGTGTTTCAGGTTTAGTAGCATCACTTGCACCCGCTTTTTCAAGCATGGCAACGACCATACCTGCAGGCCAAGATTTGGCTAATAATTGTTCTTTAGCTTCATTAGGCGTTTTCGATGCTTTAATGAGTTGGATAATCTCATCAACATTCGCCAGTGCAACACTCCATCCTTCTAAAATATGGGCTCTTTCTCTGGCTTTGCGCAATTCAAAAGTTGTACGACGGTTAACAACAACGCGTCTATGCTTAATAAAAGCTTCCAGGATTTGTTTAATATTCAAAGTGCGGGGTTGACCATCAACCAGCGCTACCATATTGATACCAAACACACTTTGCATTGGGGTCTGGGTATATAAGTTATTGATAATGACTTCAGCAACTTCGTTACGCTTTAGTTCAATAACAACCCGCATGCCGTCTTTATCGGATTCGTCTCGTAAGTTAGAGATCCCTTCAATCTTTTTGTCTTTAACTAACTCGGCAATTTTTTCTACCAATTTAGCTTTGTTCACCTGATAGGGAAGCTCTGTAATGATAATAGATTGTCTACCAGCATCATCTTCTTCTATGTTCGTTCTCGCGCGAACATAAACACGGCCTCTTCCCGTGCGATAAGCATCTAAAATCCCAGCTCGACCATTTATGATGGCTGCGGTTGGAAAATCTGGACCAGGGATGAGCTGTATTAATTCATCAATGGATGTTTCTGGGTTATCAATTAAGGCCAAACATCCCGCTATCACTTCTCTTAAATTATGAGGAGGAATATTCGTTGCCATACCTACGGCAATCCCTGATGTACCATTAACTAAAAGGTTAGGTACTCGTGTAGGTAGTACAGTTGGCGCAAATTCTGTTTCATCGTAGTTAGGTGCAAAATCGACTGTTTCTTTGTCTAAGTCTTTCAGTAACTCGTGGGCAAACTTTGACATCCGAACTTCGGTATATCGCATGGCAGCGGCTGAGTCGCCATCGACAGAACCGAAGTTTCCTTGACCATCTACCAAAAGGTAGCGCAAGGAAAACGGCTGAGCCATACGAACGATAGTATCGTAGACCGCAGTGTCACCATGTGGATGGTATTTACCGATAACGTCACCGACCACACGGGCGGATTTTTTATACGGCTTATTATAATCATTCCCGGTTTCGGACATCGCAAACAAAACCCGACGATGGACGGGCTTTAAGCCGTCTCTGACATCAGGTAACGCTCGCCCCACGATCACGCTCATGGCGTAATCTAGGTACGATTGTTTGAGTTCATCTTCGATATTTACCGGATGGATTTCTTTCGCAATCTCAGTCACCGACCACGGCTCCTTTGTTAGCTGTTAAACTTTTACTTTAGAGTCAGCTTTTGCTGGTACTTTTAGGTTGCAATATTGTAGCATCTTTAGCGTTGAGGTCACAGACACATATCTGATTGTAGGGGCCGGTCACCGTGCCGGCTCGTCATTATTAATACTAAAGTGGAAATAAAATGAACGTCGATCCCCAAGAAGTACAAAAATTTGATGAAATGGCCTTTGACTGGTGGGACCTGGCAGGTCCTTGTAAGCCATTGCACGATTTGAATCCGATCCGGCTCGGCTTCATTCAATCCCATTGCTCACTTGGTAACAACCAAGTATTGGATATTGGCTGTGGCGGGGGGATCCTCACCGAAGCCCTTAGCCGTTTTAGCACTTCGGTATGGGGTATCGATCAATCTCCCAAAGCCCTTGAGGTAGCTAAGTCTCACTCTCTAACCCTCAAAAATCCACCCCACTATGAAATGGTCACTGCCGAAGACTTTGCCAATGACAAGCCCGGTTACTTTGATATCATTACCTGCATGGAACTGCTTGAGCATGTGCCTTCGCCGCTTTCTCTCATTCAGGCCTGCGCCAAGCTTCTAAAGCCCGGCGGACATCTTTTCTTCTCTACACTTAACCGTACCCCCAAGGCATTTTTATACGCCATAATTGGTGCCGAATATGTTATGAAGCTTTTACCAAAAGGGACTCATGAATATGAGCGCTTTATTAGACCAAGTGAACTTACTGAGTGGGCTAGAGCATCTCAACTTTCACTTAAACATCTAAAAGGGATAAGCTATCAGTTACTGAGTAAAAGCTACCACCTGTCTCAGGATGTTTCGGTCAATTACATTATGCATTTGCAAAAGGATTGAAACGAATGAACTGTTCAGCAGTCTTATTTGATTTGGACGGAACCTTGCTTGATACCGCCCCAGAATTTTCCACTTGTCTGAATACCCTGCTGGAACAAGAAGGCAAAGCCGCAGTCAGTGTTGAACACCTTCGAAGCTGGGTTTCTTTTGGGGCACGCGGTATGGTCAAATTTGGTTTTAAGTTGTCTGAACAAGATCCCTATCTTGAGCAATTACTCCCCCAATTTTTAGCGCTTTACCAACAAAATATTGGCTTCCAAACCCAACTATTCCCAGGGATGTCCAACATCTTAACCCTGTTGAATAGTAAAGATATCCCATGGGCTATCGTAACAAACAAACCTTTGAAATATACGCTACCCTTAGTGAAACAATTTGAACAACTCCAAATGGCCTCATGTGTCGTGGCCGGAGATAGTCTCCCCGTACAAAAGCCCGATGCCGCCCCACTACTTCATGCTTGCCAACAATTGGCTGTTCACCCCAATCAGTGCTGGTATATCGGTGACGCTCTGACAGATGTCCAAGCCAGTAGAAATGCGAATATGCGTTGCGCCATCGCCAATTATGGCTATATCCCCATCGATGAGAGCTCAACAAATTGGGAAGCTGACGACTATCTTGATACGCCTGCAGATATCGCAAGGCTTTTACTTGCGTAAACCCTAACCTGAACTATACTTGATTGATTGTGTGATTCATTAAATTCGTCTGCGAAGAGTAAATGGAGAGATCTCGCACAAGCCTTTCCGTCTCTTCCTCTCACATGAATTCATATTTACATCCAGAATACATCTTATCGATTTGATAAAAAGATACTCACCAGAAAATGGATGAGTACCTCCGGCACGGAAGCAATAGAGGGTATCATGTCTAAGTTCAAAATAATGAAAATGAGTCGCGAAGGGATTTCACCTAATATGGTGTTATTACATTTACGTTGGCAGCAAATTAGATTGGAGTTACTCCAACAAGCCGCTCTCCCCAACAATCATTCAGAGAATGCGCAAAATTCTCACTTAGGTGACAAAAAAGAATTTATCGCCGCTTAAATAAATTTAGCTAGTAAACTATTTTGCAGGGACCGACCCATTTGGGCTTTCGGTCCTTTTGCAGAAGCGTTACAATTCAACGCCTTTAGTTATATAAGCTGTGCATCTCTGATGACTTTCGCCCCCTCTCAACCAAAACCTATCATTCCTGGCTCGAGCCTGTACTACGCCTTATTGTATTGTTCTGATACAGAACGTGAGGCTGTCAGTATTCTGTTTAGCTTCTTTGAGGAGCTCAAAGGGATAGTGGACAAGGTAAGCGAAGCATCCGTCGCAAGAGTGAAACTCTTATGGTGGTCCCAGGAAATAACGAAG
>CAYXVT010000006.1:9905-10236 GCA_964468105.1 Uncultured Candidatus Berkiella sp.
ACAGCAACACCCGCTTTCACAGCTACTGGCGCCGATTATTACAAGTTATCAACTGCCTGAAAATGAGTTTCAACGTTTCATAAAAGCAATGGTCAGCGACATTGATCATCATGGCTTTTCAACCAATGAAGAATTAGAAAATTATTGTCGCAATATGGGCGGCTCAAAGTGTAACTTATGGAGCCTCATTGTTGCAGGGAAGGCTAACTATAACGAAGCGTTTTCGTCAAATATGGGGATAGCATTAGAACTCTTGGATCAGATCCAAAATCATCCCCCTTCTGAAAATGAAAATTTAGAATTATCGGTTTCTCCCGAAGCTAACGAAATC
>CAYXVT010000006.1:10246-23004 GCA_964468105.1 Uncultured Candidatus Berkiella sp.
TTTACTCAAAGAACATGCAACGCTTGCTAGGGCTTATTACGATAAATCACTGCAATCACTTAATGATTCACATCGTTATGCCCAATTAAGTTTAATTATTTATACCAAATTAAAATTAGCATTATTGGATGAACTAGAACGAGATAATTACCAGGTTCTTAAACATAAAATCAGCTTAACGCCATTACGCAAATTCTGGATAACCTGGCTTACTCGCAGCAAAGAAAGAAAATACTCAAATCGATAGGTGAATTCATGCAATCTCATACTCTAAGCAATATTAATGTCCCAGCCTTTAGCCTTAAAGACCAAGTGATACTCATTACGGGTGCTGGCGATGGCATTGGTCGGACGTTAGCCATTGAAGCAGCCAAACTTGGAGCAACGACTATACTCCTTGGAAAATCTATTAAAAAATTAGAAGCTGTCTATGATGATATTGTTGCAAGTGGTGCTCCAGAACCTGCGATCCATCCACTTAATTTATTACAAGCGCAACCTAAAGATGCTTATGATTTAGCACAAAATATTCATAGTATGTTTGGTCGTTTAGATGCTCTCATTCATAATGCGGGGATCTCAGGACAAATATCCCCTCTTGAATTTCTTCCCCCTGAAAAATGGCAGGAAGTGATCCAATTGAATTTAAATGCGCCTTATTTATTAACGCATGCATTATTACCTTTACTCAAAGAAAGTAAGCATCCCTCGATTTTGTTCACCGCAGCTGATGAAGCCAAAACCGCAAAAGCTTATTGGAGCGCCTATAGCGCCAGTAAATTTGGGATCATGGGACTGGCTAAAAGCTTGCATGAAGAACTGAATGAAAATACAGACATTCGTGTCAACTGCATTAACCCACGCGCGGTCCGAACTAATTTACGTGTTAAAGCCTACCCTGGAATTGATCCCTTAACTTTTCCAATGCCAGAAGAAGTTGTGCCTTATTATCTTCATTTATTGAGTCCAAGCGCAAAAGAAATTCGTGGGAAATTAGTTGTAGTGGAATAAGACCCTCACCCTAACCCTCTCCCAAAAGGGAGAGGGGAAAGAATGGTCTATACTGAAGCTATTAGACCATGGAGGGTTCTGCCAATGCCCGCGCGCCAATCCGGGAAGATTATCCAGTCCGGATTACCTAATCAGAAAGATGAAAATCAAAAACAATATTCCTTTCAATTAGGTCAAATTCTACAAACCACCCTGGATGTGTACGATCTGGTAAAACGCTTTCACCAAGAATTACAACAAGTTGTACCCTATCATAGTTTTCACTATCACAATCTTCAGACACAACATGGCTTAGATATTGGTTCATCAAAATCTCATCAAGCAAGTTACCAGCTAATGCTTGAAGGGCTAGCACTAGGCGATATTTATGTTACGAGAACCTATGAATTCTCAACCGAAGAACTACATACAATTGAAAATGCACTTGAACATCTGATTTATCCTTTACGTAATGCGCTTAGCTACCATGCCGCCGTGAAAAATTCTTTCACCGATCCTTTAACCCAAGTCGGAAATCGTGGCGCTTTTGATAAAGCTCTCGCTAGAGAAATCGATTTTGCTAAAAGACATCATGCCCCTTTTTCTTTGCTGGTTATCGATCTCGATAAATTTAAAGCGGTTAATGATAAACATGGCCATCAAGCAGGCGACGCGGTGCTTTGTATGATAGCCAAGCTAATGACACAATTAAACAGAAACACCGATCCACTATTTCGTTATGGTGGTGAAGAGTTTGTCATGATTTTAAGTCATACAAATCTTGCAGGTGCTAAATTTGTTGGCGAAAGAATGCGACAACAAGTAGAGCATCATGAGTTTATGGTTCAAGGTGTGAAGATCCCAGTGACTATCAGTATTGGGATAACAGAATTTCAAGAGAAAGATAACGCGCAACTGCTCTTTAAAAGAGCAGATAGCGCGTTATATGAAGCTAAAAAATTAGGACGTAACAGAGTTACTTATCAGTGAAAGCTTAAGGAGCTCTTGAATTTTTGTTTCTGGCAATTCCTGCCATTTCCCTTTCTTGAGTTCCCGCGGCAAAGAAACAGTACCATATTTAATACGAATCAAACGGCTGACAGTGCAGCCTTGTGAAGCAAATAGCTCGCGCACTTCTCGATATTTACCTTGAGAAAGGCTCACATTATACCATTGGTTAGCACCATCACCCGCAGGTCTTGCGGTGATATCTTTAAAACGACTGATACCCGTTGAAAGCACAACACCATTTCTCATTTTAAATAAACTGTCTTGCGACACTTCACCGATAACGCGAACAGCATATTGGCGATTCACTTCAAAGCTAGGGTGCATTAAACGATGAGCCAGTTCCCCATTATTAGTAAATAACAATAATCCGGAAGTGTTAACGTCTAAACGTCCTACCATCACCCAACGACCAACTTCCAGCGGCGGAAGATTGTCAAAAACACTGCTTTTGTGGTCTTCCGTGACGCGTGAACAAATTTCACCTTCGGGCTTATTATAAATAATGACGCGCGGTGCTTCTGTGTCGATGTTCTCAAATGTGATCAGTCTGCCATCGACTTTTACTTTGTCTTGCAAACTCACCTGCTGACCGATAATGGCGCATTTACCATTAACCTCAATTTTCCCGTCTTTGATCCAACTTTCAATCATGCGACGGGAGCCTATCCCTGCGTTTGCCAATAATTTATGCAAGCGCATCATCGGTATTCTCCTGATTTTCTGGTACTACTTTTTCACTATCTTCAATTTCTTCGACTTCCTCGTCTTCTTCAAAATCCTCTTCTACTTCAAGATCATCAAACTCTTCAAGTTCATCAACTTCGTCAACTGAGGCTTCTTCGGGGTCCTCTGAAGCTTGTTCTGCTACTCCAGCTGCTTCTTCAATATTCAATTCAAGTTGATTTTCTTCAGGACTTACCTCTTCGCTTTCCCCATCAATATTTGGCGCGAAAGCATCGAAATCTTGTAGCTGTGCAAGCGGCGGTAAATCTCCAAGACTCTTCAAGCCAAAATGATCTAAAAAGGCTTTGGTCGTTGCGTATAACCCTGGTTTTCCAGGAACTTCCTTATACCCTACGACTCGGATCCAACCCTGTTCATCCAAGGTTTTAATAATATTTGAACTCACCACCACACCGCGGATATCTTCAATTTCACCACGGGTAATTGGTTGACGATAAGCAATTAAGGCTAAGGTCTCTAACAGCGCTCTTGAATATCGAGCGGGTTTCTCCTCAATCGTTTTGGCGATGTAAGGAACAACGACTTGCGCCACTTGAAAACGAAAACCGGTTGCGACCTCAACCAACTCAATGCCACGATCTTGATAGGTGATTTTTAGCTGTGCTATTACTTTTTTAATATCTTGTACTTTAGGTTTTGCTTCATCAATAAAAAGTTTACTAATGGCATCAGCAGTCAAAGGCTCAGATGCAGCAAACAGCACACCTTCTACAATCGGAATAAGTTCATCTATATTTTTTGTCATATCTGGCCTCTAATATTCATCCACAGACACGAGTAATTCTGTGACACTCTCTTCATCTTGAGTGAAGTGATCGTTAATAGCTTGGCCATCAAATTTCACATTGCATTGCGTGACATGGATTGGTCCAAAAGCTTCCGTTTGAACAATATCAATCAAACCTATCTTTAAGAGTTCTAACACTGCCAAGAAACTCACTACGACACCCAGACGACCTTCAGATAAATCGAAACATTCATGAAAATCAATAAACCGCCGCTTGTTAACTAAATCTAAAACATGGCTCATCCTTTCTCGTACCGAAAGGGCTTCTTTATGAACCTTATGTGTAGCAAGTAGTTCTGAGCGTTTTAAAATATCTAAAAAGGCAGCTAAGAGTTCAGATAATTCAACTTGCGGCTTGTATGTTGGTACTTCTAAATTAGGAACATGCAGTTGATTGGTGAAAATATCTCTGCCCATTCTGGGTAAGAGTTCAAGTTTTTCAGCGGCACTCTTAATTCTTTCATATTCTTGTAAACGTCTTACCAATTCGGCACGCGGATCTTCTTCTTCTGCAGCTTCATCAGCAGAACGTGGTAATAACATTCTTGATTTTATTTCAGCTAACATCGCTGCCATCACTAAATAATCAGCAGCTAATTCAAGACGCAGATCTTTCATGAGATCAACATAAGCCACATATTGATGCGTGATTTCTGCAATCGGAATATTGAGGATATCAAGATTGTTTTTACGAATGAGATATAACAAGAGATCCAGTGGTCCTTCAAAAGCATCCAAAAATACTTCCAATGCATCTGGCGGAATATAAAGATCATCTGGAAGCTTTAGCATGGCAATGCCATTAACTAAAGCAAGCACATGATCAGCTGGTTGCTCACCCTCTGTCACCTCAGTTGCCTCAGTCACCACAGTCGCTTCCGCATTTTCTGATGGTATTTCAGCTTCCGCATTTTCTGGCGGTTGAATTTCTTCTTCCGAAAGGGCAGGGTTATCGATCACGGTGCACTAACCCCATCACTTCTCTTACTTCTTCTAAGGTTTCCTCGGCAACATCTCTAGCCGCTTCACAACCTTCTCGCACAATTTCTTTCACCAGACGTATATTGTTTTTATATTCCAATGCGCGTTCTTGTATAGGTCGTAAACTTTCAATAATGGCATCACTGACACATTTTTTACACTCAATACAACCAATGCCTGCAGTTGTGCATCCATTCATCACCCAAGCTTGATTATCTTCAGATGAATAGACTTTATGTAAAGGCCATACTGGGCATTTCTCTGGATCGCCAGCATCGGATCGACGCACACGCGCAGGATCGGTTGGCATCACTTTAATTTTCTTTTCAATGCTTTCAGGCGCTTCACGAATGGCAATCGTATTACCATAGGATTTTGACATTTTCTGACCATCTAAACCGGTCAATTTTGAATGCTGTGTGAGTAAAGGATAAGGCTCTGGCAAAATAATTTTACCACTGCCTTCTAAGTATCCATAAAGACGTTCTCTGTCACCCAAGGAAAGATTACCTTGCGAAGAAATCAACGCTTGTCCTCTTTCTAAAGCTTCCACATTCCCCGATTCTTGATATTGCTTTAGCGACTCAAGATAAATATTGGCATTTTTCTTGCCCATTTTTAAAACAGCTGCCAATGCCTTTTCTTCAAAGCCCGCTTCTTGGCCATAGAGATGATTAAAGCGACGAGCTACTTCTCGCGTGAGTTCTAAATGAGAGACCTGATCATCACCAACCGGCACAAATCCTGCCTTGTAGGCAAGAATGTCTGCGCTTTGTAATAAGGGATATCCTAAAAAGCCATAGGTCGCTAAATCTCTTTCTTTTAATTTTTCTTGTTGATCTTTATAGGTCGGAACACGTTCTAACCAACCTATTGGCGTCATCATCGAAAGTAATAAATGTAATTCAGCATGTTCTGGCACACGAGATTGAATGAATAATTTACAGGATCCTGGATTGATACCACAGGCTAGCCAATCGATGAAGGTTTCCCAAACATTTTCTTCAATATCGATAGGATCTTCATAGTGTGTTGTTAAGGCATGCCAATCAGCAACAAAAAAGAAGCACTCATATTCATATTGGAGCTTAATCCAATTTTTGAGGACGCCATGGTAGTGCCCTAAATGTAATGGCCCTGTTGGGCGCATACCAGAAACGACTCGCTGATATTCATTGGCAGTGCCGGTCACACTCACATTCGTACCTTATAAATTACTTAAAATCCCATCTAACAGGGATTGTATGTGAAACACATTTTTTTGACTATAACAATCAAAAAAGGTAGTATGCCAACTTTTTGATATTTTATCCATTCATTCATGGAAATAAGATAAAAGAGTATGATTTTACCGCCACCAGAATCTAGTTCTACAACTCACAGCCCTGAAGCTTTTGTCGCTATTGTGACGCTCATTTTGATTGGTTGTGCCGTTTATGGTCTGGGCAAAATTAGGTTGTCTAGCTTAAAATCGTTATATCGAGCCTTTTTCAGACGTTCAGTCTAAATCTGATGTAGGGTGGGCTAAGCTTTAGCGAGTCCACCTTTCAGATGGTGGGCACGCTTACGCTTTGCCCACCCTACAAGAAGTAATTATTCGAATGGAGTTGGATCGCCAAGACCCCGCCTAATTATCACCGGCCTCTCCCCTACCAAATCCACGACCGTACTAGGCAATTCATCTCTTATCCCGCCATCTAAGATAAGATCGACCGCTCCCTTGGTGCTTTGAGCGATTTCTAAGGGATCCGAAATCGGCTCCTCTGAGCCTGCCAACCATAGGGTCGTCGATAAGATGGGGCATCCCAAAGCAATCAGTAATTCCGTTGGTATGGGGTGGACCGGGATCCGTATTCCAACCACTTTACGTTTAATACCAAGGGCGGGCCTTGGCACCTTACTAGTTGCCGGTAGAATGAAAGTGTAGGGTCCAGGGGTATATTGTTTCAAAATCCTAAAAGCTTCATTATTCAACATGCAGTACTCAGAGACTTCTGAAATATTTTGGCAAAGCAACGTTAGGGGATGCCTTTCATCAATTCCCCTTAAACGTCGTATCACTTCTAAAGCCTTTCGATTGAGGAGTGAGCAGCCAAGAGCATAGCCGGAGTCAGTTGGGTAAGCTAACAACTCACCCGCCTGCAAGGCTTCAACCGCCTGTTTTATCAATCGGGGCTGCGGGTTATCGGGATGCATGGTAAAATAACGGGTCATATAGCACTCAAACTTTTAGCCAATGGTTGATTCCTCCTTTTAAGCCTAGGCTGTAATAAGCAACTTCGACAATGAGGACATTATGAAATTATTCTACGACTTGTTACCTATCATTGTCTTTTTTATCGCATATAAGATTTATGGCATCTATGTTGCCACTGCCACAGCGATAGGCGCAGCGGTTGCGTTGATTGGCTTCACGCTCTTTCGCGGCAAACGCCCAGATATGATGCAGCTGATCACCTTAGCCATGATAATCGTTTTAGGTGGCGCTACTTTGTTCTTTCGTAACGAATTATTCATCAAATGGAAACCAACTGTTGTCTATTGGATTTTAGGTGGGGCCTTTATGTTAACGCCCTTATTTACTAAAAAAACGATTGTCGAAACGATGCTGGATAAATCGATAACCCTTACTACTAAAGGCTGGAAGATTTTGAATGCCAGTTGGTATTGCTTCTTCTTCTTTATGGGCATATTAAATTTGATTGTTGTTTATTCGTTCGATACTGATGTCTGGGTTAACTTCAAACTTTTTGGTACCTTGGGACTCACGATTGTATTTGTGATTCTACAAGCCATTTTAGTGTCTCATTTTCAGCCTAAGCAGCAGGAAAATGGTTCGCACTAGATGACTTACACGCCCCAACAACGTAAAGAATTGATAGAAAGCAGATTGGAAAAAGCATTAGAGCCAACACAGTTGGTTGTTATTGATGAAAGCCATCAGCATATTGGACATGAGGGCGCTAAAGGTGGCGCCAGTCATTTTGCCCTCACCATTGTCTCACCCGCATTCGCTGATCTTTCTTCCGTAAAACGGCATCAATTAATTTATAGCTATTTAACCGATCTGATCCCGCAAGAGATCCATGCGTTGAAGATTACCGCTAAGACCCCACAAGAGTGAAATCAATTTAAATAATTCTCAACCACTTTCCCATAAGGCAATGTTAAATCCGTCAAGATATGGGTTGCTGAAATCACTTTTCGCACAGGAAGCGCGGCAACGGGTGCCATCGCATGCGAAACAAGATGTAAGGCCCCAGGTCCTGTCCAAGCCCCTTTCACTACGACATCCGATAAATAATATTCCACCAATTCGCAAACACGCACCGTGCCATCCACATGGGGAATAATTTTGAGTAAATAATTAGGGATCATCAAAGATTTTAAAACATCTTCATTTTTTAATGTTTCGTATTTATATCCCATAGTGGCTATGGCAACGTTTGTATCTTCATATTTCAATTTTCCAATGAAGGTTTCATCGGTCACTTTTAAAGTAGGGTTTGCCAATTTTTTAGGAAATCCCCAAATTTCTCTGCCTGCTGCAATGGGGGCTTCATCATCTAAATACATGGAATGAACATAAGCGCCCTTCTTGCCTTTGTAGGTAACCGGGATCACTTGACCGGATTCGGTATAATCACCAAAACCGGTGGAATCTGGCATCCGAATAAACTCAAATTTAACAATTGGCTCTGTTACTTCCAAGGGTTCAGGTACTACTGCTTTTAACAATTCCATGTCCGTTTCATAAGTGATAACCAGAAATTCCCGATTTATAAATCGATAGGGTCCTTTAGGATAGGCTGGTTGGGTAAACGGCATCGCAAACGCATTTTCAATAATTTCAGATCTATTCATGCTATATATCCTTGATTAAAATTCATGTAATTTGACGCCGGAATCATCATCAATTAAATCAAGCCATGAAGGCTTCAGTAAGGCTTTTTGAACATCACTTAAGCCAGATTGATAATGATCCTGAATGGATTGATAAGAAAATTCATAATCTTTTGAAACAAGATCATAATCGTTATCTTTATATTGAAAATGAACAAAATTGAGTGCCGAGGGATGCCCAAGGTAAGATAATTCAATCAATTCCTTGCTTAAATGCGTTCCTTCATATTGTTCCAACACAGTGTGAATTTTGTGCTGCAAGGTGTGTATTTCACATAAAGATTGTAATAATTGTTGATGACGACTTGAGAAATGGATATCTTTTTTTCGCTTTAACACTTCTAACATGGTGGTGGTTTGACAAGCTTTATTAGGAAATAAATTCACCAAAAAACATATTATTTTTTGAGAGAGCTTTTCATCAAGGACCACACTAAAGGGAGTATTTGAGTTCACACCGCCATCCCAATAATGCTTATCTTCTATTTTAACTGCCGGGAAACCGGGAGGCAAAGCACCACTAGCCATAACATGCATCGGTTCAATTTTTTGACGGGTGTTATCGAAATAAACTAGTTCACCCTCTTCAACGCAAACTGAACTTAACGTTAATCGAATATGTTGCTGATTGATCAAGTCAAAATCAACAACTTTTTCAAGTGTCTTTATCAATTCTTTTGTATCATAGAAGCTAATTTTATCTGGAGAACTATCTTTTATAAACCAAGGATTAATAACATTAGGAGTAAAAAAATCTCTTTGCCCAAATAAGAGCGTATATTGAGCTGACCAAAAATTATGCCATTTCCGCATTTGATCAGTTTCATATTGTTGAATCGGAAAATAAGCGGGGGTGGAAATAGTTCGCCAAAATTCTTTTAATTTATCTACTCTATTCTCAGGATGATTGCCGGCAACTATGGCCGCATTGATCGCGCCAATGGATGTGCCTACTATCCAATTTGGTGCACAGCCATGATTTAATAAACCTTCTAATACGCCCATTTGATAAGATCCGAGTGCACCGCCTCCTTGGAGAAGATAAACACTCAGATCATAATCATGCGGCTTTAACATTCATTTTCTCATTTATAACTTATTAGCCAACTTCTCTTCAAGGCTCGTGAGTAAAATTTCAATTTTATCTATCACGTCCATTTTTTTAAGTTGTTTCATCAATTTGCTACGCTCAACAGCTGTTAACTTGTCTTTCCCTTTTTCGATCCCCTTTCCTTTAGCTTTGCTTTTCACTTTTGGTTTAGCTTTTCCTTTAACTTTGGTTCTAGCACTTGTTGATTTACGAACTATTTTTGCTTTTTTAACAATTCCCTTTTTGCGACTTTTTTTGGTAGGCGCTTTAGATTTTATAGTTTTCTTGGATAGTTTAACTTTAGAAGATTTTTTAACTGTTTTTTTGGTTACTTTTTTTGCTTTAGCCATTATATGTATCCTCAAATTTTCAAATTTACCTAGATAAATTTAGCATATATTATTTTGAGTAAAGGTATTCCACTAGTATTAATCCCCTTCTGATTATACAATCAGTCAAACGCACCCATTAATTGTCTATAGTTCAATAATAATTAAGTGATAAGTGGACAATCAATGAAAAATCTAGACAAATTCATAAAAAACAAGTCTTTGCTTTATTATGCAACTATCTTTCTAGCCATTGCAGCTCTTGCCACAATTAGTTGGTTTTTAGCCACTATTCTTGCCGGCGGTGCTGTTCTCATAGCTAAAATTTGTTTCTTTGTCTTCTTGGGCTTATTGATCACTGTCCTTCTGATGGATGCCATTAAAAAACGTAACAGCAAACGTGGTGGTAAGTAACTTACACCACGCTTATGACCCTTTTAGAATCAACGCCATTAATATAATAAAAAGCACTAAAAATAGACCGAACAAGAATTTAGAAATCGACGCCGCAACTGAGGACACACCTCTGAATCCAAATAGTCCTGTCACAAGTGAAATGACTAAAAATACTAACGCCCAATACAACATATTATTACCCTCTAATTTATTGCATAAACCAACCATGGCTAACAAGCAACGATTGCCCCGTTAAGGCATTTGAATCAAATGAAGCAAATAGCAAGGCAATATCTGCCACATCTTCAGTAGTCGTAAATTCGCCATCAATAGTGTCTTTTAGCATCACTTTCTTAACAACATCTTCTTCGCTAATACCTAGATCCTTTGCTTGTTCTGGAATTTGTTTATCAACTAAGGGGGTGCGCACAAAGCTTGGGCAAATCACATTGGCTCTCACATTATGCTTAATACCTTCTTTAGCAACCACTTTACATAATCCAATAAGACCATGCTTAGCTGTGACATATGGTGCTTTTAAAAGTGAAGCTTCTTTGGAATGAACTGATCCCATGTAAATGATGCTACCGCCTGTTCCCTGCTTATACATATATTTTAAACATTCACGGGTTGTGAGGAAGGCACCATCTAAATGAATGGCAAGCATCTTCTTCCATTGCGCTAAAGACAATTCATCCACTGGGGAAATAACTTGAATACCTGCATTACTCACTAAAATATCGACCTTATCAAAAGTCGATATAACCTTCTCTACCCCTTTGATAACTTGATCTTCAATGGTGACATCCATTGCAACCGCTAGCGTATCATGCCCTTCGTTACGCATCGATTTTGCGGTAAGCTCTGCGTCTTTCATATCTAAGTCGGCAATAACGACTTTTGCACCTTCAGAAGCATATTTTTGAGCAATGGCTTTACCAATCCCACTTGCAGCCCCTGTCACAATTGCTACTTTGCCTTGTAAACGCATAAAACCACCTTATATTTGTCCAGCTATATATGTATAGATCAATAAATGAATTCTCATTAGACATCGGTCTAATATATAAGAAGCTTAAATAGCAAAGATTGTAATTACATGATTATCATGGCATTAAAAATAAAAAGATGTAATAATTTTAATAACATGAAAAGGATTCTTTAATGCCTAAAATTTCCATACTCATCATTGGCGCTGGCTTTGCAGGCATTGCAGCTGCAAGAGAACTATTAAACAATGGTTATAGTGTCACTATATTAGAAGCAAGAGACCGAATTGGCGGTAGAGCTTGGACCGATGATACCTTAGGTATTCCATTTGATCTCGGTGCTTTTATGTTTCATGGCATAGAAGGGAATCCTTTGTATGAACAAGCAAAGGAATTCAACATAGAGTTAATTAACCCTTATATTTACAATAGAGATTTTGGCAATAATCAATCACCATTATCGGCAGAAAAATTAATCACCATTTATCATCAACTTAATGAATTATCAGAACAGGCAACTACCTATGCTGCTGGTTTAGAAAAGGATATTCCTTTAGAACAAGCAATCAAAGCTGTCTTTACCTCTCAAGACTATCCTGCATTAGATGAACGAATCTATCCTTGGGCAATGCACTGGATAACATTATACGCAGGCGCTGAACCTAAATATTTATCAGCTAGCAATTGGAATAAAGATGAACTCGTCCTAGACGGCGCCCAGCCCTTTGTTATTGGTGGACACAAATCAATAGTAAATAGTTTAATCAAAGGCATACCCATTCATTTGAATACACAAGTAAATCATATCCATTATGATGATAATGGTGTCACGATACGATCTAATCAAGGAAGTTATCAAGCAGATGCTGTTCTCATCACTGTCCCCTTGGGCGTGCTAAAAAAGAAAACTATTTCCTTCGAGCCACCTTTGCCACAAAGCAAATTGAATGCTATCGATAATTTAAAAATGGGCGCATTAAATAGAATTGCACTAAAGTTTCCTAAGGCTTTTTGGCCAAAGGACGCTGCAGTTTTAACATTGATCACCAAAGAATATAACCAAATATCTTGGTTCATTAATTACTATTGCTATAGCGAACACCCTATTTTAGTTGGTGGTATCCCAGGAGATGTTGCAATTGAGTGCGAAAACTTAGAAGATAAAGACGTTGTAGCACAAGCAATGACGTCATTGCGTCAAATGTATGGAAATGACATTCCTTCTCCTGAGGCCTATGTTATAACACATTGGAATGAAGATCCTTACTCATATGGTTCTTATTCATATATACCAGTAGGTGCCAGTGGAAATGATTATGATTTGTTAGCTCAGAGCGTAGACAATAAACTCTTTTTTGCTGGGGAAGCAACTAATCGCCAATATCCAGCAACAAGCCATGGCGCCTATTTTTCTGGATTAAGAGAGGCAAAGAAAATATTACTCGCTTTTACTTAGCACATCATCCGGAAGCATCTTAGCGTAAATCAGAAATTGATCTATCAGTATTTCAGCATCTTCTGGCGTTAAAGTCGCATGA
>CAYXVT010000006.1:23014-24786 GCA_964468105.1 Uncultured Candidatus Berkiella sp.
GTAATGGCAAATATAATTCTCCACCTTGTTCATAGCGATCACTAAAAACAAAGCCAGGTTGGTGGGCATAGATTGCTCTGGTTGTGAGATTGTAACTTGTCATGTGGGGTAAATGTAAACCTATTATCAGATAACCCATCCAATGAATGGGTAGCTCCGTACCCGTTAACAAATTGTCTTCATACTTACCCGCTTTTAGATCAATATTTTTCTTGCAAAATACTTCCCAACTCGATCTATTCACATCTTCAAGTGTATACTTCTGCAACTGTCTACGCACATGGGTGCGTTTTGTCACTTCCATGGGTAAATTTGCAAATTCATACCAATGACCATTAATATGACGCCAATTAAACGCTGTATTTTGCATTGATTTAATCAATAACCATTTGATAAAAGTTCCAAAGGTTGTTTCTAAACTTCCTTTATAGTTTTTTTCATAATTTGCGAAAATGTCAGTGATATTTAATTGAATGGTTGTTTGAATGCGGGGATCATCTAAATAAATCGGATCCGTATAAGAACTCATACCCAACTTATGCCAAGAAGTTAAATGCTTATCATCAAGTGGAATTCCTTGATAGCGCGTCAAGATTTTCTCTAGTATTTCTTCGGAGACAACCAGCGGACTAAATCTCATTGGTCTTAAACCTCAGGACTATTACTAATTCCAATTTCATAATATCAGTTTAGCACCCATGGTGCGCATGGGTTGTAAGCTACTGGACTATTAAAGATATTAATGATTCTATTGGCTTTGTATGCTATTAATTTTTTAATCGAGCCACTCAACCAATAGTGTTCTGCCCTGTATAAATACTCAGAATCACTATCATTAGGTCTTGTCATCAATCTAGAGGGAGGTGGAACAAATATATGCAAGAATTTTGGGATGCAGAATTTTATACAAGAAATTCTCAAGTACAATATACATTAGCGATGAATACGCTTAAAAATATTACCATAAAAGGAAATGAAAATGTTTTAGATATTGGTGCGGGTCCGGGTCAGATAACAGCAGTAATTGCTACAAAAATTCCGCAAGGTCATGTTATTGGCATTGATTATGCTAAAAAAATGGTTGATTACGCAAAACAGTCGTATACAGCAGTAACTAATCTTTCTTTTTCACAAGCAAACGCACTTGATTTTTCTTTTGCCGAACAGTTCGATCTCATTACATCATTTAACACATTGCATTGGGTTAATCCCCAATTTTTGGCATTAGAAAATATCTATAAGCATTTAAAGCCAAATGGTATTTTATTGGTCAATCTTCGTCGTCCCTTAGCACAACATGAGATTGTCACTGAGGCCCTTATTCACATAGCACTTAAACCTGAATGGAAAGTATATCTTTGGGGTTTTATAGCCCCGGAGTATTTAAAAAATGTAACCCTTGAAGAATATAGCAAGGAACTGAAAAGAATTGGGTTTAGCGTTGAGCTATTCAATGACTCTTCCCTAAAGTACAAGTTTGAGGATCTAGAGAGTTTAGCTAATTGGATGCAAGCATGGTTGCCACAGGCCTTGCTTATTCCCGTTGAGCATAGATTAAAGTATTTCGTAGAAGTAGCGGATTATTATGTTAAGCATGTTTGTGAAAATGATGAGATATATTATTTATATCCGTATTGGGAATATATGGTGAGGAAGCCTGGTTAGAGATGCCGTGAATAAATTAGTAGTGTGGGCAAAGCTTTTAGCGTGCCCACCATCTTAATATCGGTGGGCACGCTAAAAGCTTTGCCCACCCTACTTCAGATCCACTA
>CAYXVT010000006.1:24796-27962 GCA_964468105.1 Uncultured Candidatus Berkiella sp.
TTTTTACTTCCTAATACAGCCTGAACACCTTTGCCAATATCAGCAGGTGAACGAACCGTCTTCACGCCCGCTTTTTCAAGCGCCGCAAATTTCTCATCAGCTGTTCCTTTACCGCCAGAAATAATCGCACCGGCATGGCCCATGCGTTTACCTTTAGGCGCTGTCACACCAGCAATATAAGAAACAACCGGTTTGGTCACATGATCATGGATGAATTGTGCTGCTTCTTCTTCTGCTGTACCACCTATTTCACCAACCATCACGATAACTTCGGTTTGTGGGTCTTGTTCAAACAAAGCTAATGCATCAATAAAATTGGTGCCCGGAATAGGATCGCCACCAATACCAATACAGGTACTTTGACCAAATCCAAGTTCTGTGGTTTGTTTCACTGCTTCATAGGTTAATGTTCCAGAGCGAGAAACAATACCGACTTTACCAGGCAAATGAATATCGCCAGGCATAATACCAATCTTACAAGCACCTGGTGTGATGATCCCTGGACAATTTGGACCAATTAAACGTATGCCTGAATTTTTAAGGTAAGCCATCACTTCGAGCATATCTAAGGTAGGAATACCTTCGGTGATGCAGACAATTAATTCAATGCCAGCATCTGCAGCTTCGATAATTGAATCTTTGCAATAAGGAGCTGGCACATAAATTACGCTGGCGGTTGCCCCTGTCTCTTTAACAGCCATTTGGACTGTATCAAAGACTGGCAAGTTAAGATGCTTTTGACCACCTTTACCAGGTGTTACACCACCAACCATTTTTGTTCCATAAGCAATCGCTTGTTCAGAATGGAACGTACCTTGTTTGCCGGTAAAACCTTGACAGATGACTTTGGTGTTTTTATCTACTAATACGCTCATGATTGACCCTTTACTTCATTGACGATGCGTTTAGCCGCATCTGTTAAATCGTTGGCAGCAATAATATTCAAACCACTTTTTTGCAAAATAGCACTCGCTTCTTTTGCGTGATTTCCTTCTAATCTCACGACGACGGGTACTTTTATCCCTACTTCACTCACAGCGCCTATAATACCTTCAGCAATTAAATCGCAACGTACAATACCACCAAAGATATTCACTAAAACGCCTTTAACATTTTCATCTGAGAGAATGATTTTAAATGCTTCAGTTACTCGTTCTTTAGTCGCGCCACCGCCGACGTCTAAGAAATTCGCAGGCTCTCCGCCCTGAAGTTTAATTAAATCCATAGTTGCCATCGCAAGGCCTGCGCCATTGACCATACAACCAATATTACCATCTAAGGCAATGTAACTGAGTTCCCATTCTTTAGCACGTATTTCACGATCATCAATTTGGGTGTTATCTCGCATATCGTACAATTTTGGCTGACGGTATAACGCGTTATCATCAATATTAATTTTACCATCTAGGCACAAAAGATTGCCTTCGCCGGTTATGATTAAAGGGTTCACTTCTAGCAAACTCATATCGCATTCTACAAACATTTTGCCAAGACCAACTAAGATAGTAGTCAACTGTTTGATTTGATCTGTATTGAGACCCAAAGCAAAACCAACATCACGACATTGAAAAGGCATAACGCCTAACATCGGATCAACGATAAGTTTAATAATTTTCTCAGGTGTTTCAGCGGCGACTTTTTCGATATCAACTCCGCCTTCTGTTGAAGCCATGATTACAACACGTTGAGTTGCTCTATCAAGTACCGCACCAACATAAAGTTCCTTTTTGATATTGCTGACTTCTTCAATTAATATTTCACTAACAGGCTGTCCATTGGCATCTGTTTGATAAGTAACAAGACGCGAATGTAATAGTTTTCTTACCGCTTCAGCTAATTCATCTTTTCCTGAAACGATTTTTACACCACCCGCTTTACCACGGCCACCAGCATGTACTTGTGCTTTTACCACAAGCTTGGGGCCATTAAGCACATTCATTGCATTCACCGCTTCATCTACTGAGCGTGCAACCAAATTTTTAGGAACTGGAAGTCCATAGTCAGCAAAAATTCTTTTTGCTTGATATTCATGTAAATTCATTTTTTTCTCACTATATAAAATTCTGAAGTCTCACATCCCCTCTACCGTACTCGGAAGAGGGTTAAGGGTGAGGGTCTTATTCCTTAGAGCCCTAGATGTCTAACAACATACGGGAAGGATCTTCTAATAGTTCCTTTATCGTCACCAAAAAGCGAACCGATTCTGCACCATCAATGATGCGATGATCGTAGGAAAATGCCACGTACATCATCGGTCTAATCACAATTTGACCATTCTCAACCACTGGGCGCTGCTCAATCTTGTGCATGCCTAAAATCCCTGATTGAGGTGGATTTAAAATGGGTGTAGATAATAATGAACCAAATACACCGCCATTAGAGATCGTAAAGGTGCCACCGGTTATCTCTTCCATAGATAAGGTGCCTTCTTTAGCCTTGATTCCTAATTCATTAATGGCTTTTTCAATTTGCGCCATGCTGAGCTTGTCGGCATCACGTACCACAGGCACAACTAGCCCGCGTGGTGATGAAACAGCAATCGCAATATCAAAAAAACCATGATAAACAATATCTTTACCGTCGATAGATGCATTCACAACTGGGTAACGCTTTAAACTTTCAACGGCAGCTTTAGTGAAAAATGACATAAAACCTAATTTAACGCCATGTGCCTTTTCAAATTGATCTTTGTAACGATTACGCAAATCCATAACCGGTTGCATATTAATTTCGTTAAATGTTGTTAAGATGGCGGCGTTTTGTTGAGCACTTAATAAGCGTTCAGCAATACGTGCTCTTAATCTCGTCATGGGAACGCGTTTTTCTATGCGATCACCAGATAATTGAATCTGACTTGATGGTGAACTTGTAGACGCAGCACTTGGGGATGAAGTTGCTTTTGCAACATCTTGCGTGGTAACACGACCGCCTTTACCTGTTCCAGCAACTGGCGCGACTTCTTTTTCAGCCATCATGCGACGAGCAGCAGGACCTGCCAAGGGCGTTTCAGTTTGAGTTTGAGTTTGAGTTTGTGCTTTTTGCACTGGCGCTGCTTTTTGTGGTTCTGACTTTGGCGCAGGCTCTGCTTTTTCTTGCACTTGCGCAGGCGCCGCATCTTTAGACGCTTTAAAAATAGCAATCACTTCTTCCGCTAAAACAGTGTCAC
>CAYXVT010000006.1:27972-33913 GCA_964468105.1 Uncultured Candidatus Berkiella sp.
TCAAGAATACCAGCTTCTGGTGCTACTACTTCTATAACGACTTTGTCGGTTTCAATATCAACCAAGTTTTCGTCTTGCTCAACGCGCTCACCTGGTTTTTTGTGCCAGGTTGCTATCGTTGCATCTTGAACGGATTCTGGCAACACAGGGACTTTTATTTCAATGGCCATCTTTGTAATCCTTAAATCAAATTATTTTAAAGCATCATTAACGAGTGCTTCTTGTTGTTCAACGTGTGCTTGGTGATAACCCACAGCAGGAGATGCAGAAGCTTCTCTTCCTGCATATTGCAATTGCTGATTCGCTGATAAGCAAGCACGGAAATGATGCTGTGAAGAAAACCATGCGCCTTGGTTTTTGGGTTCTTCTTGACACCAAACGATTTGGGTTGCATTAGGATATTTATCTAATGCTGCTTTGAGCTCAGGTTCAGGAAATGGATATAGCTGTTCAATGCGCATAATGGCAATATGGTTTTTCTTCAACTCTTGACGTTTAGCCAAGATATCGTAGTACACCTTACCACTACATAAAATAACTTTTGTTACTTTATCAGCTTCTAATTTTTCAACTTCAGGAATGACGACCTGAAATGAACCTGTGGTGAGCTCTTTCACATCATTTGATGCGGCTTTCAAGCGTAATAAGCTCTTTGGCGACATCACAATCAGTGGTTTTCTCACCTTTCTGAGCATTTGTCTTCTTAACAAATGGAAAATTTGAGACGCGTTACTGGGTACACATACTTGCATGTTGTGCTGTGCGCACAACTGCAAGAATCTTTCTAATCTAGCAGAGGAATGCTCTGGCCCTTGACCTTCCTAACCATCGGTTACCAGCATGACTAAATCACACCACCTTCCCCATCTTTGTCCCCCTCAGCCAATAAACTGATCGACCACCACTTGTGCACCGTTGGCGAAATCACCAAATTGGGCTTCCCAAATGACTAAAGATGTCGGATCGGTTGTGGCATATCCATATTCAAACCCCAAAACCGCTTCTTCAGATAATAATGAATCAATCACAGTAAAGGGAGGCTGATTGGGTGCAATACGTGAAAGAGGTATTTCAACTCTGCCTGTTTTTTGGTCGTGTAATGCAGCATGGCGATGGAAAAAGGTACCACGACCACTATCTTGTCCAGAAATTCGAACAGAATAACCTTCATCAAGCAATGAAGCATATGCCATGGTTTCAGCAAATCCCCAATCCATAGGGATGTCGCCTTTTGCCATACTCGCTCTTTCTTCATAAATCTTAGCCACCCGAGGGTGCATGCTAAAATCTTTCGGTAAAAATAATAACTTCTCAGCTAATGTTTTGATTTTATCAGCAGAAATACCAGTTTTAACCTTCTCTCTCCAGTCATCAGAGAAATATTGCGACCAATCAAACATTTGGCTGGCATGATTTTCTTTGATGAGATTTTTGGCTACCGAGACACCTTTATCTAATAGATCACGATTTTGCTTTACTAATTGAGCAGGACGATCCTCTGGAATAACTTTTTCTTTAACGAGCTGATCTGCATAAATTTGTCTAACCGATGGCTGGATCTTAATTTTATTATACATCATAGGTTGGGTTGCAAACGGATCATCCGCCTCGTTGTGACCATGACGACGATAGCAAACCAAATCAATGACGACGTCCTTATTAAAATGCGCCCGATAATCAAGAACAAGCTGAGTTACCAAAAGGACTGCTTCTGGATCGTCTGCATTGACATGGAAAATTGGTGCTAAGATAACTTTAGCCACGTCAGTACAATATAAGGTTGAACGTGCATCATGAGGATTGCTCGTTGTAAAACCTACCTGGTTGTTAATAACGATATGAATCGTACCGCCAATCCCATATCCCCTTGTTTGAGACATGTTTAAGGTTTCCATCACCACCCCTTGACCAGCAAAGGAAGCATCACCATGGATTGCAATTGGTAATACTTTATTATGATCTTGGTCTTTTGAACGGTTTTGTCTTGCGCGGACAGAGCCTGCAACAACGGGGGTAACAATTTCTAAATGGGAGGGATTAAAAGCTAAGGATAAATGCGTATTACCGCCAGTTGTGGTGACATCAGATGAAAATCCTTGATGGTATTTCACATCTCCTGATTCCACTTTTGAAGAATGTCAAACAGTTCTCGCGGATCTTTTCCTAATACATTCACTAATACATTTAAACGACCACGATGTGCCATACCCATAACACATTCTCTAATACCTTGACTGCCTCCGCGTTGGATCAGCTCATCTAGCAAAGGAATTAAAGCCTCGCCGCCCTCTAATCCAAATCGTTTTGCACCAGGAAATTTTACGCCTAAATATTTTTCTAAACCTTCTGCTGCCGTTAAGCGTTCAAGGATTTGTTCTTTACGCTCGGCTGAAAATTTTGGCGTTGCACGTGAACCTTCGATACGTTCTTGGATCCAAGCCCGTTCTTCACGAGAAGGAATATGCATATATTCTGTGCCGATCGATCCACAATAGGTATCATTTAATGCACGATACAATTCACCCAGAGGCATTTTTTTAGGGCCAACGAAGGTTTCAACGTCAAAGACGGTATCCATGTCTTGCGTGGCTAAGCCATATTCTTCTAAAGACAATTCAGAAGCATTTTCATCTAATAGCTCTCTCATTCCTAAGGGATCAATCTGTGCGTGTAAGTGCCCCTGTAAACGATAAGCATTTATCAGCCGAATTACTTGCATTTGCTTAATTTCATGATCGACATCTTCTGATGAAGCTGAGACAGCTCTTCCACTGTTGATAGATTTTGCAAGTTGGATAAATTGTGCTTGGATATCACTATGAGAAACATCTTTCGTCTTGCCGTTGGTGCTTGGCAGTGTAGAGAAAAAGTCTTGCCACTGTTGTGGAACTTGTTTGGGATCTTTTAAATATAATTCGTATAGACCCTCTAAATAAGAAGCATTGCCACCATCTACAATGGAGGACTCCCACATTGAATTCATCGTACCTTCTTGCACGGTTTTAACCCCATAAATAATATGTATGGCCGCAACTTTAGTTAATCAATCAACTATTGCGGTCCGAGATCTTATTTTAATGAAAAATTATACAACATTCAGACTAAACTTGAATGATAAGATTTAGAATTCTACCATTTTTCTTCAGATGGTGAGTTTAGGGTGAGTCAAATCCGTAATATCTCCACCAAAACAGAAGCGCTTCTTCTTGATAAATGGCATATTTGCCGTCATCTTCAAGGAATTGCGCATAAACGGTTATATCTTGGTGGTCTCCCCCGACAGTGAGATCGAGGATTTGCGGAAATGCAGGGTAGCTGGTGGCACTATTTGTCATGTAAACCACCCCAAATTCTTGTTGACGGTAGAACATGGCAAGTGATTTAAAAGTTACCGTATTGCCAGGATGAATAAAAACCTCTCCCTCAGGAGTCAGTTCTATTTGCCACCCAAAGCAACTCATCAAATTACATTCACATGGTATTTGAGGATCTAACATATTAAGTATGTTTTGCTCAGGGGGTTTTTTCGCCTGCTCATTCACTTCAATCAAAAATTTAGCGAAATCCGTTGGGGTGGTATGCAGGCTGCAGGATCCGACAACACGTCTTGGACGCCATTTTTCAACAACCTCCCCTCTTCGATTATGAGGTGACGCTGCTTGGGTTTCATATCTCTGTTCCCATATAAAACTCGTATCCACCATACCAAGAGGATCGAACACATGCTTTTGTATGTAATCAGCAAGCTCTCCCTGGGCAATAAATTGCATTGCATAAGTTAGGTAATTATATCCTTCTGATGAATAGAGATAGCCTTCACCAGGTTCAAAGAAAAAGTAGACCGGAGCATCAGGCAATAAATGTTCATCAGGAAGACCTGAGCTATGAAAAAGAATTTGTCGTAACGTGACTTTGGAAAGCCGCTCTGGATCATTCCCTTCTCGATAGGGTATTGAAACATAGTTTTCAAGAGGCTTATCTAATTCCAAGAGCCCTTGTTGGCACATAATAAGGGCGGCATAGCCTAATATAGGTTTTGACCATGATGCCCCTTCAAAAACAGTTCTGACATCAATAGGTTCTTTGGTTTCACTATTTTTAACACCAAATTCAAGATCAAAGGCAATTTTTGAATCTTTGATCATGACCAAGGAAAAACCCTGTATGCAATATTCCTGCATGATCAAAGGAATATTTTTTATTAGATTCTGCCTGATCTCGTCAATTGGTTCTTGAAAATTATTCATTTTTTAATGTCTAGACATCCTCGTTCAATATTTTTGTTCTAATCGTTGCAATGGCTTGTGTTGGATTAAGCCCTTTTGGACACACATCAGCACAATTCATAATACTTCGACAACGAAAAACACTATAAGCATCATCTAATTGTTCAAGTCTTTCCCGTGTTTGCGTATCACGACTGTCGAGAATAAAACGAGTCGCTTGCAAAAGAGCGGCTGGGCCTAAGAATTTATCTGGATTCCACCAGTAAGAAGGACAAGAGCTGGTGCAACAACCACACATAATGCATTCATAGAGTCCATCTAACTTTGCGCGCTCTTCGGGAGATTGAAGACGCTCTTTGCTCGGTGGTGGTGACTCATTTTGTAAATAAGGTTGGGTTTTCTCATATTGCGCATAAAAATTTGTCATATCAACAATGAGATCACGAATCACAGGCATGCCAGGAAACGGTTTCAAGACGATAGGCTCTGATAATGAACGAATGGATGTTACGCAAGCTAATCCATTTTTTCCATTGATATTCATGCCATCAGAACCGCAAACGCCTTCACCACAAGAACGACGAAAAGACAAAGTTTCATCTTGCTGCCCTTTTATGATCAAAAGCGCATCTAACACCATGACAGCGCCCGTTTTCTCAAGATCAATTTCATAATCTTGCATACGTGGTTTTTGATCTTTTTCAGGATCAAATCGATAAATTGAGAATTTCATTTTGCTCTTTCCATTTTTAATTTGTGCTTTCCAAATTAATAAACTCTGTCTTTTAACTCAAACGGTGCTACAGTGAGCGGCTGCATATTTACAGGTCGATCACCCATCGTGTCATCAGCAAAATAAAGTGTGTGCTTTAACCAATTGATGTCATCACGCTTTGGATAATCTTCACGGGAATGCGCACCACGACTTTCTTTGCGGGCTAAAGCTGAAACAGCTGTCGCTATAGCCACGGCCATTAAATTATCTAATTCCAGCGCTTCAATTCTCGCCGTGTTAAAAATTTTACTTTTATCACTCAAGGTCGCATGTTGTAAACGCGTGCGCAGCGCTTTTAATTTTTCAACGCCTTCAACCATGACTTTCTCAGTTCTAAAAACACTAAAATCATTTTGCATGGTTTTTTTCAATTCATGCCGAATATCATTGATACGTTCACCGCCGCTGGACTGATCCCAACGTTGCAATCTTGCCATCGCTCTTTCTATATCATCTTGTTTCACCAAAGCACTATCGATGCCTTGATCTAAACTATCATTGACATGTATGCCGGCAGCGCGTCCAAAGACAACCAAATCAAGCAGTGAGTTTCCACCCAAACGATTTGCACCGTGCACCGAAACACAAGCACACTCACCAACAGCATATAAACCGTGCATTATGGATTCTTTGCCATTGTTATCTACCTTGACTACTTGGCCATGCACATTGGTTGGGATGCCACCCATCATATAATGACAAGTAGGAACAACAGGGATCGGATCTTTAATCGGATCCGCATTAGCAAATGTCATAGAGAGTTCACGAATACCTGGGAGTCTTGATTTAATAACGTCGGCACCAAGATGATCTAATTTCAATAAAACATAATCACCATTAGGGCCACAACCGCGACCTTCACGAATTTCAATGGCCATTGATCTTGAAACCACATCTCTTGAGGCCAAATCTTTAGCATGCGGTGCATAACGCTCCATAA
>CAYXVT010000007.1:0-2962 GCA_964468105.1 Uncultured Candidatus Berkiella sp.
GCTATAAAGAGTGATACCGATGACGCAAGTCTTGCGAAGTTAAAATCTCAGTTAAAAGATCCGATATTTTTTGGTGAAAATGGTGAGCCAATTTGTGTATATAAAGATGCAAAACTTGGCAAAGGAAATTATGGGGATGTTGTGGTGGGTATCAGGTTAGATAATGGAGAGCTTTGTGCGATTAAAAAACAAACCTTGGAGAAAGCCCAAGAAGCAGCATATGAAAAAGACACATTAAAGCAGATGGGCCGACATGTTGAAACTTTTCAAACTAATGAAGAAGATGTCAGTATTGAATATGACGCGCAAAAATTAGTATTAGGACAATCTTTGCAAAACCTGATGAATGACAACAAAAAAAACGGTATTCAGATGTCTACAACTGATGTGATTTCAATTGCGCGTGGTGCTAGTGCAGCAGTCAAAGAGTTTCATGAAAAGGGTTATCTACATCGTGATTTGCAAGCTGGTAATATAATGAGATTACCGACAGGTGAATGTAAATTAGTTGATTTTGGCTTAGCTGTACATACAGGACCTAGTCTTAAAATATTAAGTAACAATGATTGTGGTCAAATATTAGTTGGAGCACCGGACAAAGTAGGACGTCAAGTTTTACATAGTGATAAATCAGATGTTTACTCTATGGGAGCGATGCTGGCGATGTTATGTTCTAATAAAACAAACTTGGATGTACAGCAAGAGATCAGGAAACCATTAGGATTATTGCCAAAAGATAGCTTAACTGAAGTAGACCAATCTAAAATATGTGCAAAATTAAAAGAAGTGCTTGGTGACATATATGATGATAAAAAACTACCTTCGGATCCTATTCGAAGAGAAGCTGTTTTGATGATCAGAAAAATGACTGATGAGCACCCAGAAAAACGCCCCACAATGAGCGAAGTGAATACCTTTTTTAAAAAAATTGAGGTAGAGAATACACTCGGAAATTTGCTAACTAAAAACGGGGAAAGTAATTCATCAGAGAAAGGAAATACGCTTGACTCTCTCCAGTCGCATCAACTTACTTTCTCGCATGATATGAAAAGTTCACACAAATCCAATGTAACAAAGACAGAAGCAAAGGTAGAACTAAAGACAGAGGTAAAGCAGAAGCTGGGTCGTTAATTCTAAATATTTTTAAAAGACAATTCCTAGTGGAACTAACATGAAAGATGGCAAAGTACCTACTTCATTTTTAAAACAGTTAGACTCTGAAGTGAGTTCATTGCTAGGTGAAAAGTGTAAAATAAGACATACAGCTAATACTGGACTCTTCCGAGATGAAGGCAATCCAGGCGCTTATTTGTCACTAGAAATTAATGATCATGGTATTGGTCAAGCCATGATAAAGACATTATTAGAGTGTCAAGTGGAATTTGAATTACATCTGTCACAAGAATCTACTGGTAAAATGAAAACGACAATTGTTATAAGAGAAAACCAAAATACACATAACCTTTGCTAGCGCTTTATAAATCTAATCCTTCATTATTGCAAACACATGAGGAGAGATTGCAAAATGTAAAAGCCTATAATGATGAATTATCTGTTGCTGAAAAAGTTTTTAAAGAAAAAGCGAGGCGATGTCGCCCATTAAAGAGATTGAAAACGCAAGGAGGAACCTGGATGAAATGCTTGCAGATTGCAAATGAAAGCGTTATTACTTGATTTCGCTGACGACTACAGGAAGTCATCGGCTCAAACTCAACTTTCAAAACGGGCGACCACCACGTCTCGGGTTAGGCTGTTGTGCTTGTTGTGTCAACATTTCTTGTACAAGTTCAAGTTGAGATTCAGTATACCCATTTACACGTACTCTTACGATTTCCTCGGCACGAAATTTGTTTCCTTCACATCCAGGCGCAAAAGATCTAAAATCTTTCCCTATGGTGTTTAGATTAACAATATCTCGATATATAAAAGTATCAAATGTTATTCTATTGGTACGATCTTCTAGCCACATATGTTCTGGGGCAACCTGTCCTTCTCTAAACCCGGCACACAAATATACTTCAGCTTGTAAGTTAGCCGATTTTTCTTGATCTCTGATTTCACGTTTTACTAAATTCACAGTTTCATTTCTTGCTCTTTGTCTTGCGTCTGGAGATAAACCTACACCATAATTATATTTGCCTCCCTGCTGATCTGCTAATTCGGTAAATCTTTTGTGAATCTCAGCAGCTTTACTTCTATCACCACTTAATGCGAAAGTATGACATGCTAATTCTCTTACAGTACATATTGTATATGGTTTTTCGACGTTTAGTGCAGGCACATTATCTTGGTTTGCACCTGCACCTGCAGCACGCATTGCAGCACGTGCAGCACGCACTCGGTTTGCAGGCGCTTGGATTGCAGGCGCTTGGTTTGCAGGCACATTAGCTTGGTTTGCAGGCACAATATTTTGGTTTACATCTGGTGCGATGCTCTGAATTACCAAGAGTTGATGTCTAAGCTGCTCTAGAAGCTGACCCAATATTATTACATCAATTTCAGCTGGGATTTCTCCGTTAGCAATTTTTTCTAATGAATCGATTTGCTGTTGGATTCTTTTTTTCTCTTCTTGAATTTCGGTTACTATGCTCATAGTTAAGGACATAATTACACCCACCTATATTTGTATATATGTTTTAAGCATAAGCCGCACAGCTAACGAAATACAAGTCGTTTTTAGGTTTACTTACACACGTTGAAAAATGTTGATGTAAGGTTAACTCTTTAGCAGCTTTTACTTGACGGATGTTTGCTTGATGCATCCATTGCCTAATAGTTTCTTTAGAGATATGAATTTTATGTTTATTTGATGAACTATTTCAATATTTTCAAGTCCTAGAGATATAAGTGAAATATGATGCAGGTAATTAGGGGAACATACAATGTTAGATGGAAATAACAGTGAAGAACTTAGACTTGTCATTCAACAAATTCAAAAGTTAATAGATGAGTGTTCAAATAC
>CAYXVT010000007.1:2972-13274 GCA_964468105.1 Uncultured Candidatus Berkiella sp.
TGCTGCTCCTTATAAAACGGGAAATCTATGTATAAAACGTCGGAAAACTTCCGCCTGTTGCAATGAGAACACCGCACACAACTTACTTGTGACACTTTTTTTGAGACGTCTTCAAATTTTAACTGATCACCCAGATGTTAACCTCACTAACCTAATCGTTCATTTTATGGAAAATGATAGTGTGCAACAAATATCTCTATTAGAGCTAGCCAAAAGAGAGAAATGGGAAAACCTGGCAAATCATTTAACAAAGAAAATGCCACCTCGCCCTTGTTCTCCTCAAAGAGGAGTCTCTTCTGCAGCATAAAATATGCCCACATTATTAAAGGAACGTTTTCAAAGGAAAAATTGTTTTATAGTCCTATTTATACATAGATTTCCATGGAGGCAATGATGAATATTTCACAAAGTGTTCGAATCGATAATTTGGAAATATTTGCTAAACTTGATGGACATCCTTTAACTGAGATGCAAAAAAATGGCATGTGTAATGGAGATTCCTTTTTATGGGCACTTGCAAAGAAAAATAAGCAAAATGAAAAGTATAAATATAAAGAAGATTGCGAATTCATTGCAAGTCTAACGCCTACAATCATGAAAAATTGTATAGAAGGACATAATAGATATACCACTGAATCTGCTCTCTCTAGAAAACAAGGTGGCACAGAAGAGGAAATAGAACAGCGGATTCCAGAAATGTTTAGAATTGAACACCAAGTCTATTCTAGAATTTTGGCTATCCAAGATAATTTACTTAATTTTCAAAATCCTGAATTTGCTGATGCAAATCTTGCGCAAACTGATATAGCTGCTGTTGCCAACATTGCAACAGGTGCAATCGTGCATGGCACTGGTGAGGAAAAAATAATTGATGATGATAAGCTTTTGGAAGAGCAGTTTTCATTTTCGTTTGTTTTTGATACTGACGAATTAGCTGAAACATTAAAGAGCTGCATGCAGCAAGACAAAATCTATATGATTACTAGCGTAAATCATGCCACCGCTATGCTATTTGATGGCACGCATTATTACTATTTCGATCCCAACTATAAAGACGGTGAAAAGGAATTTAAGGATATTAATGCCCTAAGCAAAGCTATTCATGACGCCATGACTTTTGAAGATGTTAGGATTGAAGGGCAACGACAACCACAAGAGAATCAAATTAGGAGGGCGCTTAGTATTCGGGCAATAGATTATGTTAAGAACAAGAATGAGAAATTTCCGAGCAACTCTGAACTTATTTCAACATTAGTTGAAAAAAGATCTGAGGAAAAACCCATTAATGTTGTAGATGTCACTGGGCAAACTGCACTAATGTTAGGTGTTCAAACTAAAAACATAACTTTAGTGCAGGATTTACTTAAATTAGGAGCGGATGCAAACACGCATGATAAAGATGGAAAAACTGCGTTGCTTGTCGCACTTCTTGTAGGAGACCTGAGTATTGCCAGTTTGCTATTAGAAAAGGGAGCAGATCCTAATAAGGGAATTATATTGAATCCTCAAAATTTAGAGATTCTTTCTAAAGAATATAAAGCGCAATTAGTTCAGCAAAATATACCATTACCAGACGACACGGAATTACAAAGTTTAGTGCAGCGGGTGGCTTCAGTACCACCCCTTCTAGTTGCGCTTGGGAAGAAAAATTTTGCATTAGTTAAGTTATTACTAGATAAAGGGGCAGATATTAAATATATCTCCAATGATCAGTTAATCCCATTATTAATGGACAGTAATAAGGAAATAGTTGAATTGTTCTTTCAAAAATTTCCTGATTTAGTAAATTGGAGCGATCCGTCTGGCGGCGCTAATATGTATCATTATGCAGCAGCGTTGCGTGCGCCAAACAGCATTCTTGACTTATTAGATAAAAAACTTATTAATGTACCTGATGGGCTTGGAATGACGCCACTCCATATTGCTTGTAAATTAAATTACACAGGTAAAAAAGGAGTCGGCATTCTTAAATATTTATTAGCCAATGGTGCTGATATGAATGCCAAGGATAAGAAAGGCAAAACAGCTCTGATGATAGCAGAAGAATCGAAAAATTTAGATTTTGTTGCGTTTCTTAATAATCAATCTTCACCTGTGGCCGCAGTGGAAAAACGTGCCTCACCTATTCTGCCGTGTATACCCCACATCGCGTCTTCAACTGTTTCGCGGGCAGATTCACCCTCTCCTCCCATACCTTCAATCGGATCTGAAGGGGAAAGCGTTAAAATACCTGCTGCTGCTGTGACGAAGAAAGCCAGACGAGAAACAGTCCACATTCCTAAAGAGACACAAGCATTGATTAGTGCTTTAAAAACCAATGATAAAGCACAAATTCAAGAACTGATTGAAAAGCGACACGTTCATCGTTTTGCAAGTTATGAAGCACAGCAAGACTCTTCAGAAAACAATTTACTCTTTGTTGCCATGAGGGCGCAAAATGAATATGTACTAAGGGCTTTAAAAGATTTAGGCTGGCCGATGAATATTTTTAATGTTGACGGTAACAATTTACTGCATGCTGCAATTATTGAAGGAAAAAAAGATATCATACCAACCCTATTGGAGTTAGGCGTCGATCCTTATAATGAACAGCAAATAAATAAAGGAAACAAGGCATATTCATTAGCTGAGTATGTCATAAAGAAAGGCTGGGAGGAATGTGAGAAAAAATGTTCTAATCCATTTTTGATAGAGGATGCGCAAAAACGAGCAGCGTGTGTTGAAAGTAATAAAAAAATATTGGCTGAATTTAACATCAAAGAAATCGAACAAAAAGCCATATTGGAGGTTTTAAAGCAAAATAATGTGATGAGTCCTGATGAGGAACACAGTAAATATATACATAATATACTTCACAATAAATAGGACCTTCTTTCCTAAATATGAAGGGAGTCAGAGTCGAATGTCACTTCCTTAAGTCTAAAATACTGAGTCAACTTCGAATATCATAAGTTCATCTTAACAAATTGATTGCTCAATTCGTCGAGAGGGTGATTTTCAATTGCAGGCGGAATTAAATTATCGATGAATTTATCGAAAAGTAAAGGTTTTTTTAGAGGACATTGAGCAATTTTTTCTCTAAATTCGTTATTTTTCCACAGAAATGAAACTCTGTCATAAATAGCTCTCTTGATATGTACTTCAAAGGGTTTTCCAAAATCATTTGTAAACACTCTGAATCAAGATGCATCATGGCTTTTCCTAGCGCTTGTGCACCAAAAAATCTTACCTCTGAGTCATTGTCACCACATAAAGTTCTAAGCATATCAGACAAAGTATAGTAGTGCTCTGAATCAAATTTAAGTCGCGCTAGAGGTGTATTTAATATTACAGCGCTGACTTGTCTTATATTCTGGCGCCTATCTCTTCTATACCAGTTCTTGAGTCGTTCAAGGAATTCAAGGATTTTTTTTGAATCAAAATCTTCTGCTAATTCTGTGGCATTAAAGAAGTTAGCGGGGTCATCCTGAACCCGCATCATTCGATTGAATTAATGAACCTTTAGTCCATCTACTTTTCTTGTTACATCCGCTATTACCTCATCGTTACATCTGTCTTGCGATGATTTAACAGGTGCTTTTACAGCTAACAACGCTTGTTGTTGTTGACGTAAACGCTGAGATTGTTGCATTGAACTATATAATACAGTGAATACAGCCGGTTTTTGAGCCTGACATGAATCACAGCAAGGAATATGTTCTGCTCTTAGCGTTACGTCCGTTGCAGCGGAGGTAGCACTTGCTAAGCGAGCTTTAATATCAAATTTAGTATCGTCAGCGTTCAGAGCAGGTAACTGCTTTTGAAATTCATCACGTAATTGTTTTGCTGTTGGTAATGCAATATTATCACAACCGAGCACCTGAACTTGTTCACCATGCTGTGAGAATAATACCATTAATTCTTTAACCAAGCGCTTTTCAGCACATAATTTATCAAATGAAGGTAAAATCTCTTCATTTCTTACTGTTGAAAGCGGCTCTGGTCGACCTGATAAACCTTTACCAATTTGCAGTAATTGCAAGGTCAATTTATCGGCGCTTGCATCAACATACCGAAAAGTAAACGGTTTACCATCGATATCTAAACTAAGTGATCTAGCATGTTCAGCTAAGATCTTATGCGGGTTTGGTTCTTTGTTTAACTCAACACCAGACATAGCCACTAAACATTCATATCTATCTGCTTGACCTTGCGCAGAAATCTTAACTGGAACAAATGATAAGCAGCTATAGGTTGCCCCTTCAAGATGAACCTTTTCTTTAGCCGCATGCGCCTTACTAAGCTCTTTATAAGATATCGTTAATGACTTGGCTACCTGAATGAGCTCTGGGTAAAACGTTTTTATGAATTCAGATTTAAAAGAATCAAAAGCACGTTTATCAGCTCTTATATCCTTATCCTTTTTCGATTGTGCATCACTTATCTCCTTAAAATCTTCATATAATGCTTTATATTCTCCATTCTCGTCACGATTTTTTTTGATGCCTTCAAAAACATCCTTTATTTTTGCTTTTAATTCGATTCTTAATGCATCTATCGATTTTCCTTGGTGATTTACGCGCAAATATTCAGCTTGAAGAGATTCTTCCTTCTCAGATAATCTTGCTTTGGACGTTTCAAATGTAACTTTTGATTTAGCATGTTCATCATCTAATAATTTTATTACATTGTTGAGTACATTTTTTTGGAAATAGAACACTTTTTCAACTGGTGATTTAAAATGACTTAATTGTTCAAGTTCTTCACTTATGTCTATTTTGTATTTCTCTGATATGATTTTCAATTGAGAAAGCTTAGTGTCAACATAAAAATTTTCACCTTTATGATATACACTAAATTTAATATTTTGTGGGTCTATATTACCTTTGATGGCAGAAAGCTGAGCTGCTCTGTCTTTGGAAATCAATACCGCTTTTCCAAGAGGACTGTTAGGGGCAATTCTCTTATCTTGAAGCAATACTGTTGGGGAAGCTAAGAAAAGATCAAAATTGTCTTCTACGCTCTTTAAATCTTCTACGTCAGCATAAAAGGTTATTGGTAGCAATGCCGTGAAGGATTCTTTCATCCCCTCGTATATGCCCGCTGTTTTATCATGATGTGCTTGAATCATTTGTTCTGTCAATTTAGGATCACTATAGAGCGTTTGCAAAAAGTGATTCGATAACTCTGTTGCAGTTGGGTTTTGCTCAAAATAGAATTTGTTGTTAGCTGAGAAATATTGCCCTAATTTAGAAAAATATTCTGGTCCTAATGCTTTTAATGCTTCTTCACGAGATTCTTTAATAAATCTTTGCATTTGCTTTTGAACAGCGCTATCAATATCTTTTGCAACTTTTTCTTTATTGTTTGTCAAATATTCTTTGATTTGAGTCGCATAAGGTTCAATGGCTTGATAAGTTTTCAATTCTTGCTTTTTATCATTTTTGAGTAATTTATTTAATTGTTCAAGTTTAACTTTTCCAAGCTCCTGGGAACTCAATTGCTCAATTTTGGCATCTAAGATTTCTTTTACTTGTAAATAGAAAATTTGAAAAATGCCATTATCTTCGTTAATGATTTGCTCAAAATGATCACGGTATTGTGCACTATATTCTTCTTTAGAAGTTGTTCCAGCAGCGGTATATCCAGCGCGATTGATAAGAAAATCCATCAAACCCAATTTATGTTCAAAGATATCTGCAGCTTTTGTTGTTGCTTCCAAACGTGAAAGTTGATCTGAGTCGTTATCTTCAGGTAACAAGTCTACTATATCATTTAAGTCGATATCATCTTTAATAGAAGAACCAATACTCATAGAAGTCAATTTTAGCGTCAAATCTTCTACTGCTTTGTCTTTGCTCACAGTAGATGAAGGGGTGACAGCAACTGAAGGTGCTGATGTGCCTTTTTTGCCTGTAAATAATTCATTTAATCTGTCGCGATACAAGAACGCAATATCTTTTGGTCCAGTGAAAGACATAAACCCACCTCAATTAATAATCTAATAATTTATTTTTTGCATGCATTGTTTATATAGAGAATTATCCTTTATTGAAATTGAATTCAGATGAGTTGCTTTTTTTTATATGATGAACGGTAAATTTTCAAAACAACCATATATACTGAAAATGCCAGTAATAATTAAGGATTGGGTAATGGTGTATATCTGTTTGTAAATCAATTTGAATGATTTTTAGGAGAATTTATGGTTGTGAAATAGGATTGTCAAAATTTGACGACACCGGTCGTTTAAGGAAGACCGTTTATCGGCTTCAATTGCAATTTAAAGGAGAGATAAGTAAATTGGTTTGGTGGCTCACTTTGGTGGGCAAATAAAGAATAAAATATCACTTAGAATGGGGGTTTTAGATGAGTTTAGGTCAGCTAGGTACTGATGTAGGCGTTGATTTTAAAAACGAACTCGTTGCTGCAAATAATGCGTTTATAGTAGGGGACTTTCAATTAGCGGCACATCATTATTGCTTAGGCCTGAATGAAATTGAACGTCAACAGCGTATTTACACTGATTTTAAAACTCCTCCTAAGCTTCAAAAACTCATAACGGTTTCGCAGCTATCTCTGGCCAAGTGTTATGATAAATTAAATCAACCTGATAATGTTATTTCATATCTCCAACAAATTAATGTTAATACATTAGGTTTGCAAACCAGTAAAGCGAAAGGCTTACTTGCTCTAGCTTATCGTAAAAAGGGGTATACACCCAAAGCAATAGAAGAGCTTGAGAGCGCTAAACCATTTGAGCTGGGCAACTTTGAGCAAGATTATGTTGTCAATAAATTTAACTTAGCAACCCTCTATATTGAACTGAATGAAATTGAGAAAGCAAAACAAACACTATTAGACACGATGCAATATCTGGAAGCGTCGCGCGATAAAGTTTCTAATGAGTATTACGATCAAATACTTTCAGATTTGTTAGAAGATACGTACCATTTAAGCATCGCTTATCGATGCCAAGATCAAACACAAATGGCTATCGATATACTAAAAAAGGGCCTTGATGGTTGTTTTAATAGTAATAAGAAGCCGGAAGCTTATGTATTACTGGCATGTAGCTTATTTCATTGTTATGTATCATTGGCAAGAAATGCCGAAGCAGCAGAATCATTAAAAAATTGTTTAAATCATCTAGATTTCCCCAAAGAGACGAGTTTTATTAAAATTAAATTTGTTGATACCTATATTCAATATATTAAAATTCTTTTTGAGATGGGAAGTACAAACCAAGCAATTATTTCATTGAACCAGTTATTGACGTGGAGCACTCAAACAGTTGTACCTGATGATTGCAAACATTTATTTTTTTCAATTTGCACTATTGCCGCGAATTTATACCTTCAACCCAATAGCTTGAATCCCACCTTGGCGATGCACTTTTTAAATATAGCCAATCGACATATAAAGTATTTACCCTCTGCTTTGCAATTACAAGCTCAATTTGAACTGACTCTAATGAAGCTGATTTGTCATCATCATCTGAATGAAGCTGAAAATGCAGAAAAATCTATGAGTGAGCTAGTGGAACTGAGCAATTCGTTTGCCACTAAAGATTTTGTTGCTACTACTCAAATGTTGCGACAATTATTACCTTTATTTCCCCAAAGCAATAAAGAGCAATTATTAAAACATATTAAATTGTTAACTTTACAATTAGCCAAGTCTGAAAGCCCTTTAACACAACGCTCTTCTGAGCTCATTTTTAGTAAACTGCAAAGTCCAAGGGCAGGATTGGAATCCCCTGGCAAACAGATAACAACAAACTTTTCTGGTACTAAAGATACGGTATCAAAGCCTCGAAATGGTTAAAGGCGATAAATGGGTGTACTTGCAGCAAATAAATCATAGATTTTAAGCAAACGCTCCCATATTGCTTATAATAATTTGTTAAATTGTGTAGTAGTTTGGTTTAATATTACCTATAATAGCCCTCTGACTATCTAGCAGAGTAACTATTTTATGGTCCAATTTTATCTTATTCTAGCCAGAGTTTTCCCATGAAGAAGGAATACCTTAGATGATAGGGAAGGGAATATCGACGCTGCGATCAGCGCTTTCAACTGCAAAGAAACATTTCGAAAATGAACGATATCAACAAGCATCTGATATCTATTTAGATTGTTTATCAAAATTAGAATCACAGACAGAAAACTATAAAAGTATATCCCAGACATTAGCAAAATGTTATTTGCATTTAGGTAAAGCAGACAAGGCCTTAGAATTTTGTCCAATCGATCCTTCAGCTAAAAATCAGCCAGCAATTCGTTATATTAGAGCGAAAGCCTATGTGTTACTTTCTGATCAGGTAAGAGCTATAGATGAGCTTTTATCCATTACACTTGATAAGAGTAAATTTGATGTTACTTGCTTTGAAGCTCACATGTTGTTAGCAACCCTTTATATTCCTGACAACTTGGCTGCAGCCTTTAATACATTGAGTTCTAATATGAGCTATCTCAAAGCACAGTTTTCTAAACAAGCAATTTGTAAAGAAAATTATACTCAATATAGTTTAGAGATAATTCACCACTTAAGCCAAATTCAACGCATTCTTAAAAGTGACGTTGCTGAATTTGGAAATTTATTATTAGATCTTATTCGAACGCATTATGCGAAGGGAACCAATGCGGAGCAAAAATTCAAAAGATTAAAAGAATATTATGCAACACTGGTTGGTGATAAATTAAAGCAGTGCGTGCATATGTTAAAATTATTCCTGCCATTTTTCCCAGAGAATCTAGCAAATGATGTCATGAGTCGACAGATCCAAGTTTTAAAACTTGAATTAGCCAAATTTGAATTGGCAGCAACAAGCCAAAGTTTGCTCGAATATTTAGCTCAAGATGACGGTGATGTTTCAAAAATTTTAGTTGATGGTCTTCAAAATTTGACAGTATCAAGCCCAAAGACTAAGCAAAAAAATGTAGCTATTGAGCCTGCTTCATCAACATCGGCATATAGCTATAAGATAACCAAGGTCTGAGGCACCTCCCAGAGGACAGATCATGATTTTGAGTTACTTTGATTGTGTTCTTAAGGGTATTTACACAATTATTGCCGTTTCCATTACACATGGTACAAATGACGCGATAAGCTGTTACCCACTTTGTTACAAATGTAACTAAATATCGATATAATTATGCTCATTTATTAATATTTGGAATAAGCCCGTGCTTACTTTTACCCAACGTTTAGAATCAATTCATTTTGATATGGATAAAATTCCTAAAGAATTTATCGATCCTGTGTCTTTAGACATAATGGAAAATCCGGTTTCGTTAAGCGATGGCCATATCTATGATCAAAGCACCGCAGCAGAATTGATTGCACATCGTAATCCCAAAAGCCCTATGACTCGAGAAGTACTTGAACGCTGGCACACTAAGACTATACATGTGTTGAGATCGCAAATTGTGTCTTTTGTCGAAGCACAAGAAGCATCTGCCCGCCCTTTTATGGGGCTTTTGAACGCAAAAGACGCACTACTGCGCTCTAAGGATGCACTGCTCCAAGCTAAGGATGCACTGCTCCAAGCTAAGGATGCACTGCTCCAAGAAAAAGAGGACGAAATACATGAAAAGGATAATGAAATTAATCAGTTAAAGAGAGAGAGAGACGAAACTTATCAAACCTTAGAAGATACTTTAACGAAAAATGGTGAGCGAATAAGAGAGCTTGAGGAACAATTAAGTGCTCATCAGAATAAAGGCTGGGGTATATTATCATTTTTTAATTTTACAGGAACTCCAGCGCCTTCAAACGAACTTGAAAACGACAAAAATATAGAGTCAAAATCAAAAAAATTTAAACTATAATATGTTTTTAACACTTAAGATAAATTTTAAATACTAAACCTAATGTGATTTCTTTCTTGAGTCGATTTTTGTTTTAGCTGATCTGATGCTTTTGGCTTTGGAGCCTGCACTGAAGAAATAACTTCAAAACATTTATCAACGTTTGTGCTCACTTCAGTAAAAATTACCTCATCATAACCAACGGCTGGTTTTCCTACGATCGGATTGGATTTTAATACTCTTTGTCCTGTTGCTCGAATGCAGCTGTCGGCGTACACCATTAACTCTTTTATATTTTCACGTCCTAGTATGCCCATCGGTATTGTAAATTCTTTTTCGATTTGACTGGGGTCATATACACGTAATAAATCTAGTTTGTGACAGGTTTTGAAAATCAAGCCTAGGGGACTTATAGACTTTGGATCACCATAAGTTCTAAGCATTTCTGCGTATTTTTGAATTTCAGACTTATCTTTAAATAGGCCAGGATTAGCAAGACAATAGTCCGTAA
>CAYXVT010000007.1:13284-33908 GCA_964468105.1 Uncultured Candidatus Berkiella sp.
TTTTCAGATTCTCTAGGAGTTAACTTTTGATCAAAAGGTTTTTCACCATATTTACCTCCACCCCCAGGAATAACATCTATAGTTCTATTTCTAAATGCTTCAATAGCCTTAGCAGTTTCAGAATCAATTTTTTCAATATCTTCTGTCGAAAATTGATAATTTTCTTTGTCTGGTGCAAATGCTTTAAAATATTCAATTACTGTGGGTGCATAGGATACTACTCTAAGCGTATGGGCCAAGCCGTGGTTCGGCCTAAAAATGGGGCCATTATCATGGTCAGGATACCCCCAATCCCATTGTATAGATCTATCGGTATACTCTTTAGAGAGTCTGGTATCATAGGCATATTGAGCTGCTGTTTTTAGTTTATCTTGTTTTGGATGTAAACCACCAATACAATCAACCAACGCTTGAAGTTGATTGTCATCGATAGTTTGCTGGGAAGCACTCATGATATTCGCCACTCATTGCTAATTACTTATTTCCACATTATTGTACGATAAGTTGGATTTACACAATGGAGTAATTAGCCATTCAACCGTATAAACGCTTCATTTCATCTGTAATACATCATTATTTGCGTATTCCAGCCAAGATGTGCTCCTGCCGATATTTAGAAAGGCCTCAAGGTTCTTTATAGCTTTGATTTCATTAATCGCGTTGAAAGTGATAATTGACCCATTAATTCTTCTGCTTCTTGAATAGATATCAAATCTTGTGGTTCTGGGTTAATAATATCTTTGCTTTTATATTTACAAAAGGCTTCATAGACAGGGAATAAGGTATCAATATATTGTGTAAGAGATTGATATAATGTTTCGTTTTTCTTTAAGTAGACAAGCATTGAATTTCCGTTGGTTGGCAAAAGATCTAAAAATGCCTGTTTGAAGATCTCTGATTCTGGCATCTTTTGTTTTCCTTCACTCCCACCAAGATCTTTACGAAGAGCTTCTTTTATTACGTAGGAAAGCGTAGACATTGTCCTTTCATGCTCTGGATAAGACTTTAAAAATGAATAAAGCGGGCTTGTATCATCCATTGAGAAACGGAACAGTTCTTCAAGTGTTATCATTTTATCAACAATGATGTTTTTTTTCTCAGTATCTGTTTTTACTCTTTGTGATGTGTTTGCTAGATAGGCAGGTGCTCTTTCTGCAATTGTTTTAGTTTTATTGACTATTATTGCTTTTTGTTCTTCAGATTGCGGTTTCTGTTTTTCTGCAGCCTCTTCTTTAGCTTTTCTTCTTGCCTTAGATTCCAACAATTTTTGGTAAGCTAACATAGAATTTTACCTATTTTAAATGTAGTTTTGTTCTCATACACTACAATAATGTGGGTAATAAGGGAATGTAACTTATCCTGTCAATATTACCATTGGTCAAGAATAAAAAGGACATCCACCTTAACTGTTCAAATAGAATGAAAAGGACATCCACCTTATCCTCTCACATAATGTTGTAGCAATAAAGACATTAAATTAACTGAAAATTATGCATTTCTGCATGTGAAATGTGTTGCAATAATCAATTCTTTTAGCGAGAATGAAAATCCATGCTGAATTAAACACAAATAATTGAATTAGGCATGTTCTGTTCATAGACATGGAAGTATGTTGTATCATGACTATTTCACGCGCTCTTAAAGTCGATTTAAATTTAACTCCTTACTATCATTGTATGTCCCGTTGTGTTCGCCGCGCTTTTTTATGTGGTCAGGATGATCAAACTGGCAAAGATTTTTCTCATAGAAAAGAATGGATTGTACAAAGAATTAAAAAATTAGCTTCAATATTTGCTATCAAAATTTGTGCTTATGCTGTGATGAACAATCATTATCATTTAGTATTATTTGTTAATCAAAAAGAAGCAAAATCTTGGGATGACAGGGAAGTTTTAACAAGATGGATGCGACTTTTTCCTGGTGAGGCTAAAAAGCTGGCATATCGGGAATTAACAGAGAGAAAAGTTCAAGTTAAACTTTCTCTATGGCGCGAACAGCTAATGAGCCTCAGTTGGTTTATGCGTTGTTTAAACGAACCCATTGCACGTTCCTCAAATCATGAAGATAATTGCACTGGACGTTTCTGGGAAGGGCGATTTAAGTCCCAAGCGCTGCTTGATGAAGGTGCTTTGTTGTCTGCTATGGCCTATGTTGATTTAAATCCCATTCGTGCAAAAATCGCTAACATACCTGAGGAATCTGAATTTACCTCTATCTATGAGCGTATTAAGGAAATGTCTAAATCATTAAAAATGAAGCCAACACAAGAGATGGATGAGGCTAAGCAGCCTTCTAAGTTAATGGCCTTCGCCAATGGCAAGAATCAAGACAGTATAGATGAACCAAAAATCGATTTTAGGGTTTCTGACTACCTAACGTTAATAGACACAACGGGGCGAATTTTGCGAAATGATAAGCGGGGCTCCATTTCAGAAAATTTATCACCAATCTTGTTCCGGTTGAATCTTACAGCTCGAGGTTGGTTGGAAATGGTGAAAGACTTAGAAAAAGGTTTTTATCATGCAATAGGGCATGAATCAAAATTACAAGCCTTTGGTGATAGATATTTGAACCGTGCCCCGAAGGGTATGAGCGCCGCTAAGTATTGCTATTTAAAAGTAGCATAAAACTATTTAAGTATATCAATCTTTCTACAATCAGAAAGCAAAGCACTCACTGCGCTTTGCTTACCACTTCTTGAATAGAATTTCCCTTATGTTTTTCCTGTTTTGAAAATAGATGTTTCATGAATTTAGATGGATGTCCCCTTAAAAGTTATGGATGTCCCGTTAATTTTACTAAAGGTGAAATTTCACGAAAAAGGTCTTCAAATATATCACCTAAATCTTGAGTGAATGATATTGGAGTTTTTTCTCTTTTAGAATCAAAGCTTGGAGTGTAATTTGTTACTTTTTGTTGAGGATATGTATTTATAGCCTCTTCTATAACTTTATCACGACTGATTTTGCGATTTACTAGCAAAGACACAATGTAGGCGGCATTAATTCCCTTTAGTTCTAGTTGACTTTTATAGGCTGTAATAGTCTCGAGATTCTTTGATCCACCATGATGGGAAACTATCTGAACAATTTGCCGAGGGGAGAATCCAAGGTCTTTGAGAGCTGAAAAGTTGTCTTTTACTGCGGCAAGATTTTTTGAACCACCACCATGAGAACCAATCTGAACAATTTGCTCCGCAGTGAATCCAAGCTCTTTGAGTGTCGTCTGGTGTGTTTTGACCGCATCCAAGTTCTTTGAGCCACCTTCTTGAGAAGCCATCTGAACAATTTGCTCCGCAGAGAATCCAATCCCTTTGAGCTCTGCTTGGTTGTCTTTAACAGCAGCCAGATTTATTGATCCACCATGATGGGAAACTATCTGAACAATTTGCCCAGGGGAGAATCCAAGGTCTTTGAGAGTTGAAAAGTTGTCTTTTACTGCGGCAAGATTTTTTGAACCACCACCATGAGAACCAATCTGAACAATTTGCTCCGCAGTGAATCCAAGCTCTTTGAGTGTCGTCTGGTGTGTTTTGACCGCATCTAAGTTCTTTGAGCCACCTTCTTGAGAAGCCATCTGAACAATTTGCTCTGCAGTGAATCCAAGTTCTTTGAGTGCGGTCTTGTTTGTTTTAGCCGCATCCAAGTTCTTTGAACCACCTTCATGGGAAACCATCCGAGCAATTTGCTGAGGGGTGAATCCAAGGCTTTTGAGTGCTGAGAAGTTGTCTTTTACTGCGGCCAGGTTATTTGAACCTCCACCATGAGAAACTATCTGGACAATTTGCCCTGCAGTGAACCCAAGATCTTTGAGTGCGGCGTAGTTCTCTTTAACTGCGCTAAGATTTTTTGAACCACCACCATGAGATACTATTTTTACAATTTGAATAGCAGTGAAACCTAGGTCACTAAGTTCCACTTGGTTGTCTTTAACGGCGCTAAGATTTTTTGATCCACCATCATGAGAAACCATCTGTATTATTTGCTCTGAGGTGAATTTAAGAGCTATTAGTGCTGCATGGCTTTCTATAACTACCTCCAAATTGTTTGATCCGCCGCTATGGGAAACCATTTTAACAATCTGTTTTATGTTGTATCCAAGCCCTACAATCTCAGTATGCTTAGAGGCAACAGACTTTATATTAGTAAAACCACTTCTTCTATGAAGTATTTTGACAATCTGAATATTGCTATATTCAAGCTGTATTAAATCCTTAATGCATTTAATCAGTTCATTTTCTTTTGGAACCGGATTTTTACCTAAGTGTTTATAAATCTTGGAAATTTGGTCTTTACTAAAATTAAGTGTCATTAATTCTGCTTGAACTTTATCCGACATTGTCGACCTCTATAATTTAACTAAGGGGAATTTACTTTTGGTTCCGACCAAATCTAAAAAATATAAATTTAATTAGTGCGACGCTGAAACTTACCAAATAGGGCATAAAAATGAGTATTTCTATAGCGATATGTAGCGCAGTAAAGCTTTGGACAAAACCTAGATATGTATATTTTCACTAACTAACACGTGACGTAGGTATTCTATTAAATAAATATTAGAAAATATGCCAGGATATTCCTGTAATCGATGAGTGGTTATGGTGTTTCGCCACTTTAGCTTTGGCCACATCAAGTTATAGATATAGGAGGAGCAAGGTTTGAGGGTGAACTTGAAAGTAACAATGATATAAAGGTTAAAAATTAAAAAGGGAAACAGTGCATATATTATTACAAGATCAACGTTTCAAATGCCAAGACTCGATATCTTGGCATTTGCTCAATCTAAACATTAAATCTAAAATGAATCACATCACCATCTTTGACAATATATTCTTTACCTTCTAAGCGCCATTTGCCGGCTTCTTTGGCTCCTTGCTCTCCTTTGTATTGGATAAAATCATCAAAGGAGATAATCTCAGCGCGGATAAAGCCTTTTTCAAAGTCAGAGTGAATCACGCCAGCGGCTTGTGGTGCAGTCGCATTCACAGGAATTGTCCAAGCCCGCACTTCTTTTACACCAGCGGTGAAGTAGGTTTGTAAATTTAAAAGACTATGACCACTACGAATAACACGGTTTAAACCGGGTTCATCTAAGCCCATTTCTGCTAAAAATTCGACTTTTTCTTCATCTGTTAAATCAACAATTTCAGATTCCATTGCAGCACAAACTGGCACCACAACGCCACCTTCGTGTTGAGCTATCGCTTTCACCTGGTCCAAATAGGGGTTATTGGTAAACCCTTTTTCGTCAACGTTGGCAATAAACATGGTTGGCTTTGCAGTGAGTAAATTCAGCGCTTTAATTTGTGGTCTATCTTCATCTGAACAAGTAAACGTTCTGGCAGGGTTGCCTGCATTCATATGCGCTTGCAAACTGGTTAATAAATCTTGCTGGTGTTTTAAAGCTTTATCACCAGATTTTGCTAATTTTTGTGCTCTGTTTAAAGCCTTATCGATGGTATCGATGTCTGCTAGTAATAATTCTGTGTTAATCGTATCAATATCTTCTTTAGGGTTCACTTTGCCGGCAACATGCACCACGTCGTCATTGTCAAAACAACGCACCACATGCGCAATAGCCGCTGTTTCACGAATGTTAGCTAAAAATTGATTACCCAAGCCTTCACCTTTTGAGGCACCTTTAACAAGGCCGGCAATGTCTACAAATTCCATGATGGTAGGGATTGTTTTTTGAGGCTTCACAATGACAGCTAATTGATCAAGTCGTTTATCAGGAACTGACACGATGCCAACATTGGGCTCAATAGTACAAAAAGGATAGTTTGCAGCAGCAATACCCGCTTTGGTGAGTGCATTAAAGAGGGTTGATTTTCCAACGTTAGGTAAGCCAACAATGCCGCATTTGAATCCCATAATATTTTCCTAATCTATTTTGCTGCTGTATGTAAATAATTCATGGCTTTTTCAATTTTTCCTGCCACAACATCCGGTAAAGCAATCAGTGCCAAATCAATGGCTTCTATTATTTTTTCTTTATCGGAAAGGGAAGGGCGATGTAAGACGTAATCATGAACTTCATCTCTGTTTCCGGGGTGTCCGATCCCAAGGCGCAATCGGTAAAATTGATTGGTTCCAAGTCGGGCAATAATATCTCTTAAGCCATTATGACCGCCATGGCCACCATCTAATTTTAATCTGGCTGTGCCAACCGGTAAGTCTAATTCATCATGAATCACTAAAATTTCTTCAGGTTTAATTTTATAAAAGTTAGAAATGGCTTGCGTGGCTTCGCCACTTCGATTCATATAGGTTGTTGGTTGTAAAACGCGAAATGAATGTCCCGAAAGAGAAGCGTTGGCGGTTAGCCCTTTAAATTTTGTTTCAGGAGATAAATTAGCGCGAGCTTGTTCACAAAGCTTTTCAACGAACCAATAGCCGACGTTATGCCTGGTTGCTGCGTATTCATTCCCAGGATTACCGAGTCCAACGATTAATTGTATTGTCATAATCTTCCGATGGGCCGACGTGTGTCGGCCCTACCTGAGGTTATTTACCTTTTTTGCCGCCATCTTTCTTAGCGGGTTCAGCAGGAGCTTTCTTCTCTTTTATTGCTTCAACAGCTGGAGCAGGTTCAGAGGAAGAAGTTTCTTCAACTTCTTCAAGAAGCGCTCTAGTCTTATGAATGCTGACAATAGGCAAATCGTCTTCATGGCTATGAACCACGGCGACCATTTCCACATTCTTTGGTAATTTAATTTGAGATAAATGAACCACGGTATCGAGTTCAGCATCAGTTAAATCGATTTCAATGAATTCTGGCAAATCACGTGGTAAGCACTTAATTTCAAGCTCTACCATGTGATGAGTCACAATACCACCGCTCATAACAACGCCAGGCGCTTTTTCTTGCCCAGGGAAGTGTAGAGGAACATGCATGTAAATCGGTTTGTTCTCATTAATGCGCATGAAATCCATGTGCATAATACGAGGTTTATAAGGGTGTCTTTGAATGTCTTTGAGCACCACTTTTTGCTTTTTACCCTTTAAGTTCAGGGTAAGAATATGAGAATAAATTGCTTCATTCTCTAATGCTTTTACGACATGGTGATGTTCAAGAGTAATAGGGGTAGATTCTTCATCTCCACCAAATACAATGCCAAGGACCTTGTTCTCGCAACGACGCAGGCGGCGGCTCGCACCTTTCCCTAGCGTTTCGCGCGGCTCAATTTCCAATTCGAATCCAAATTTTGCCATTTGCTAAACTCCTAGATAAATATTAAGGCTTTATTGCGACCATAAAGCCTGGGTACTTTCTTATTTTATAGAAAGCAGGGCGGGAGTTTAACATAACTCAAAGAGCCAACAAAGCAACAGAAGTGTGTTTGTTATACGACTGAAAACATCGAGCTGATGGACTCTTCGTTGCTGACCCGGCGAATAGCTTCCGATAGCATGGCATCAATGCTCAATTGGCGAATCTTTGCGCATTTTTGTGCTGCTGGGCTAAGCGGAATGGTATCAGTGACGACCAATTCATCAATGCTAGAATTTTCTAAGTTGAAAATGGCTTTGCCAGAGAGCACAGGGTGAGTTGCGTAAGCAACTACTTTGACTGCCCCTTCATTTTTAAGAGCTTCAGCGGCCATACATAATGTGCCAGCGGTATCAACGATATCATCCGCTAAAATACAGGTTCTATTTTCAACATCACCAATAATATTCATCACGCGTGCTTCATTGGGCTGAGGACGGCGTTTATCGATAATGGCTAAATGGGTATCATTCAAGCGTTTTGCAATAGCGCGAGCGCGAACAACGCCACCGACATCAGGTGAAACGACGACGGGATTATCATATTCTTTCTTTAACATATCATTAATCAGAACGGAGGAACCGTAAACGTTATCCACAGGCATATTAAAAAAGCCTTGGATCTGATCGGCATGTAAATCAACCGTTAATAATCTATCAATTCCTACGGCAGCCATCATATCAGCAACAACTTTGGCTGAGATGGGAACACGGGATGAGCGAACACGACGATCTTGTCTAGCATAGCCAAAGTAGGGCACAACGGCCGTTACACGTAATGCTGATGCGCGACGCAATGCGTCAGTAAGTAATAATAATTCCATGAGGTGGTCGTTCGTTGGAGCAGAGGTCGATTGAATAACGAACACATCTTTTCCGCGAACATTTTCGATGATTTCAACCATGATTTCGCCGTCACTAAAACGACCAAGAGTGGCTTTGCCAAGAGGAACGTTAAGACGTTTTGCGACATCTGCAGAAAGACGCGGGTTGGCATTCCCACTGAAAATCATCATATCGGACATGGTGGAAACCCCATTGTTTACTATGTGTATAAATGAGTGGCTGGGGTGCTAGGATTCGAACCTAGGTATGCAGGGATCAAAACCCTGTGCCTTACCGCTTGGCGACACCCCAATAATTGTTCTGCGTACTTTGCATTTATGCTTTGTTGGCTGCGCCTTTTTGTAACAGTCATGGACTGAGATGTCCACTCCTATTTCAAAAAGTCTTGCCGCCTCGCCTAAAAGCAAATTACTTTGAACACATTTGCTTTGCTTAACTTCTCATTATCGGCGCTCAACTCTCGAACAGCCTGCCCTACGAAGCTTCTTAGCGTAGTAGGGTCATGGACTGAGATGTCCACTCCTTCACTCGAGAGCTTGCCGCCTCGTCTAAAAATAAACTGCTTTGAAAAATATGCTTTTTGTAATTTAGCAATTACTTGAAGCACATTTCAAATCGTAACTCAGATCTGTTTGCAGGAGGGGAGAAGTGTTCAACCCTTTTGCTACAAACCCTTTAAATCGTGGCGGCAGGAGTTTAGCAATTTTTTCTGCTTGTGTCTGCGTCGAAAAACAAACAAACACACTTGCTCCTGATCCACTTAGCCTAGCCTGCCCATAGTTAGATAACCACTTTAATGCATCATCCACTTCGGGATAATGCTGGCGTACGACTGGCTCAAAATTATTCTCTAACTTGTTAAGGGCGTCAATTCCACCCTCAGCAAGGGCCCCTATTCTGAGGGTTGGCGTGTTTCTTGTCAAATCAGGATGAGCATACATTTTGACCGTGGCCACCTGGCAGGGGGGGGTAATAATCAGGAACCAAACCGGGGGCAATTCCATAGCCGTTAATTGTTCGCCAATCCCTTCTCCAAAAGCACTCTGGCCAAATAAGAAAAAGGGGACGTCTGCGCCTAGGGAAACCCCAATTTGCATTAACTCATTTTGCGATAGGTTTAGCTGCCATAACGCATTAAGCGCAAATAGGCACGTAGCGGCGTTAGAGCTGCCTCCGCCCAATCCGCCACCTAGAGGTAATTGCTTTTCCCAATAGATATTGACGCCACGATTCACTTTTGCAAATTGTTGCAACGCTAGGGCTGCCCGATAAATTAAATTATCTTGTTCTTGAATACCAAAACTTTCTTTGGGTGTTAGACATATTTTATTATCATCGCGCAATTCAAAGTGCAGCATGTCGCCATAATCAATATATTGAAACACCGTTTGCAAAAGATGATAACCATCGGAACGCCTGCCAACAATGTGCAAAAAACGATTTACTTTGCCAGGCGCCGGTAAACTGATTTTCATTAATCAATTTTCTCAGAAGCATTAGACGACAGAGATGTCCAATTCGTTACAATCATTTTTAATTTTACATTACCATTTTGCAAACGAAGCTTGCTGGGAAGCGCTGGTGAATTTTGCGTTTGGTAATTTTCGTAAATTACATTCCAGCCTTGTTGTGCTAAATGCTTGAGATAACCATTATCATTTAAATGCTGAGCACTAGATTGTGTTTGGGGTGAAGGTAAGCCCAGCAGCCAATAACGCAAACCGGTGACGGGAATTTGCATACCCGATACTTTTTTCAATAATTGTTCTGGTGATTGTGCTCTGGTTGTTTTGCCATTGGCTTCACGCAATTCAACAAATTGTGGATGTCCTGTAATGTGCACAGATCCTGATCCAAAAGGACCAAATAACTTCACTTGGTAAGATTCACCTTTTTGTAACCAGACAAAAGAAGCATTACCACCTTTGCTGCCATTAGAAGCAGCAAGTCGTCCTTCTGCTTGCCAATGATTTAAAGAAGAAAGTTGTTTTTGATGCTGTTGCCATTTTTGTTCTGCAGGTTGGTGTTTACCTGAATCTAGATTTTTTCCTGAAGGATGTTGTTTGCCTTCATGCTGTTCAATGGGTGTCGCTTTTTTGACATGGGGGGCATCTGCTGGTTTTTTGGGATGTTGCGCGCAACCTGCAAGGAGCAATAGTAGAAAAGCCAATAGAATTTTCAATTTATTTTCCCTTCTATCATATTTTTGGTGCAATGCTTCTAATCATTTCAAGAATAGTAGCAAATTTTTAGTCATATGAGAATTTAGTCATTTAGCTTGGGAGTGACTACACAACAGCATCATATATACTATCAATAGGTAGCTTATCATGTATAGCAGACGCATTTTCTTTAAACATATTAACAAGTTACAAAAATACTGAAAACTACAGCTTATTTTAGTTGGCAAGCAAAATGCATTGGTATTTTTAGGGTATTTTGAGAAATGGGTTTGATTTGCTGGTTATTGCTGCTATATTTCAGGGCCTATCGCATGCACGTGTCTTGTGCTCAATGAAGTTTGGAGAAAATATGACAACAATGCGAAACAGAGATGTTTTAAAGCCAACTAACAAAACTGCCTTTATTAAAGGGCTGATTGCCAGTTTACTCTTGTGCACAAGCACAGTAGGTTATAGCAAGCTAATCAATAATACCGTTCCTAAACCAACGCCCATTTTAGAATTCAAAAGTCTTACCAAGAGTTCAAAAGAATTAAAAGATATTAATCCTCGTGTATTGCAACTCGCAATGAAGGCACATAAAAAAGCCAACTCCATGGGATTAGCACAAAAATCATTGATGACTATTATCGATTATTCACTTCCTTCAACAAAGCGTCGGATGTGGGTGGTTGATATGAATAAAGGAAAAGTGATTTATCACACACTCGTTGCGCACGGTAGTGGCAGCGGTGGCAATGAAGCGCGAACCTTTTCCGATAAACCAGGTAGTTTACAATCCAGTTTAGGTTTGTTTGTTACTGGAAAAACCTATGAAGGTAAACATGGTCGTTCTTTAGTACTGCATGGATTAGAGCAAGGCATTAATGGCAATGCTGAGCGTCGACGCATTGTGGTGCATGGTGCACATTATGTTAACGATCATATGGCAAAAAATTTAGGTAGATTAGGTCGTAGTTGGGGATGTCCAGCTCTAGACACCAAGCTTGCACAGCCTATTATTTCGACGATTAAAGAAGGATCGTTGGTTTTTGCTTATTATCCAGATGATAAGTGGCTGAAAAGATCTAAGTTCTTATAATACTCTTCCCACTTTGCTTTTATATGTTGTTATCTTCGCCTCCTCTCAACAGTCATGTACTAAGATGTACACTCCTGTTTTTCGGAGGCTCGATGCCTCGTCTAAAAGCAAAGTGGTCGAGTATCTAAATCCGCGTACCTACTCTATATACCATCAAATTTTATTACATAATTGTTGACCTAACTAACTCTTTGCTTTAGAATCCTCTTCAGTGTGAGTGTTTGCTCACTTAAGATTTTAAAGAAATGATGAGACAAACTTAGGAAAGACGATGAAAATACTGAATCAAAATGAAATATTGGCAGTCAGCGGTGGTGGGTTTGTGGAAACTTTGACTGTGCTAGGCGGTGTTGTGGGTGCTCTAATGGGAGTTCAAGCCGGTATAAAAATAGGATATGACTCTGTGCAGTGTTTAGATGGGAATGCGCTTTCATTGGCAGCCTGTGGCGTTCAAAAAGTAGCCTCTGCGAGTTTTCAAGGTGCTAAAGGGTTAATCAACGGTGGTATAATTGGGGCAGTTGCAGTCCCCGCATTAGGAATGTTCCTTATGCCGCCAATGATAGTAACGCCTGCTAATATGATGTATTGAATATTAATTCTTATTCATCACCGCTTCTTTATCTTTTGACACCAACGGTTTATTTTTGGACATCAAACGCTGCATCACACTAAGCACATTTTCATGTTTAGGATGCAGCTCAAGCGCTGATTTCCAAACTTGTTTTGCGCCATCATAATCTTTCATATTCCACATCACTTCGCCAAGATGAGCAGAGATTTCAGCATCAGGCATAATGTTGGAAGCTTGCTTAAGTGTTTCAAGGGATTTGTTATAGTCACCCTTTTTAAAATATAACCAGCCTAAACTATCAAGCACGGAGGCATTATTGGGTGAGAGTTTAAGCGCTTCGCTTAAATAGCCTTGGGCTTCATCATAACGTTTGGTCTTATTAGCCAACATAAATCCCAGAGCATTCAAAGCATCTAGATGGTTTGGTTGCAGCGCCAGAATGGCTTTTAGATCAGCTTCAGCGACGTCTAAACGATCCAATTTGTCTGCAACGAGACTTCTAGCATACCGTAAATCAACTTCATCTGGCATTACCGCAATACTTTCATCTAATATAGCCAACGCTTGCGGATATTGTTTGGTATGGTTATAAACTTCAACGGTTGATAGAATAATTTGTTTTTTCTCAGGCAAATCGCTAGGTTGAGCATGTGATAACACTTCTAAGGCTTCGTTATAACGTTTCTTATCCGTTAATAATACACTGGCACGTACTTGGGATAACACATGAAAAGGCCCCGTCAATACTTGCTTAAACCATTCAATGGCCACATCATCTTTATCTTGCATCTCAGCAATACGCGCTAAGAAGTAATGAGATAGATCTTTGTTCTCAGGAATGTCCTTAGTCCGTTTTAACATCTTTTCAGCAATATCAAACCATTGCGCTTGCATGCTTAAGCGAGCAAATTGTAACAATTCTTCTGAGGTTAAATGTGGATTATCAACAAGAAGTTCAACTTGTTTGCGAGCCTGTTCTTTAAACCCATTGTCGAATAAAAATTGTGCATAATATTGATGCAACGTTATATCGTGCTCTTGTTGGGTTACTTCTTTATCCAAAAAATCTTTTGCAGTTATTTTTCCTTTGGCTCGTAATAGAGCCTCACTGACTAATTGAATAGCAACCACCGATTTTGGATCAACTTTCAACGCAGCTTGGCTCATTTCCAAAGCTTTACTTTCTTTTCCTTGAAATAAATAGATCTCTGCTAAGGCAAGATGACCGCTGACAATTTTGGTTTCTTGTTTTGCTAACATCTCCAAGGCATCAATAACCCGATTGCTATCTTCTTCTTTTTGTAATTGCTTAAAGAGGATTAAATAGTATTGAAAAGCTTCGTCAGCATTGGATTTTTCGGCTTGCTGTAAGAAGGGTATTGCATTTGGGACTTGATTGAGCCTGATGTATAATGCAGCTGTGGTAATTTGGGCTTCTAAGTTATTTGGTGCCGATTTTGCCCAAATATTAGCAGGCTCAACGGCTGTTTCTAAAGAGGCGACCGATAAGGCGATTTGAGTCGCGCGGGCGGCAATATCTGGATCTTGGGTTTCTTTGGCTGCGGCGATATAATTTGCTAGCGCAATTTCTGGATGTTCTCTATCCAGCGCCATTTCAGCAGCTAATATTTGGTACATGCTTTCAGCTGGAATATGATCTTTAAGATCAATTGTTTTTTCAATAGGTGCCGAAGTAGTGGTATTGTTAACGGGAACTAGAGGCTTGGCACTTGTAAGCGTAAGTCCAGGGACCACAATAAGAAGTGGGATAAAAAGTGTAGCTGCCTGCTTCATAGAATTTCCTTATCTTTGACGCACCGCGTCAAACTTTTAGCACTGCTTTAAGTATTTTGTTACTTAACTTAAGTGTGATAATTTCATCATCGGCCAAGATGGGGAACTTCAAGAGTGGTTTTTTTTGTTGTAGAAAAAGAAATTAAGTAAGTGGGAATAGCTTGTTATTAGCTCTTGGGGTCTCTCATAAAACAGCGCCAATCGAGGTAAGAGAAAAATGTGCCTTTTCTCAAGAGCATATCCCTGATGCTTTGAAAACTTTGAGGCAAACAGTTGATTTGGAAGAAGTGGCGTTGCTATCCACCTGCAATCGAACTGAACTTTACTGTAGTACTTCTTCGATCAGTACTCCCGATGCCAAACAAGTCTTAGAATGGTGGCAACAATATTATCCAACGCCCTTTGATTTGAATCCTTATTTATATACATTTTCAAATGAAGGTGTAGTTTCACATATTATGCGTGTTGCCAGTGGTTTGGATTCCATGGTGATTGGGGAACCCCAAATTCTTGGGCAATTAAAAATGGCCTTTCAAACGGCAAATGAAACTGGCGTTATGGGCAAAAGATTGTCACGGCTATTTCAAACCAGTTTTTCTGTTGCTAAAAGAGTGCGCCACACCACTGACATTGCATCCCATCCAGTTTCGGTGGCTTATGCCGCTGTAACACTGGCCCGCCAAATATTCAGTGATTTGTCACAAGCCACGGTATTGCTGATTGGCGCAGGTGAAAATATTGAGCTCACTTTGCAACATCTGTGTTCGAAAAAAGTAAAACAAATATATATAGTGAACCGCACGCTTTCACATGCGCAAGAACTCACCAATAAATATGGTGGTGTAGCTTTACCATTAAAGGAATTGTTAACCGCATTATCTCAAGCGGATATTGTGATTAGCTCCATTGCAAGCCCTAAACCCCTACTCATGAAAGAACATGTTGACGAGGTTTTCCAACATTGTAAAAGACGACCCATTTTCATGGTTGATTTAGGTGTGCCAAGAAATATAGAACCCACTCTTGCTGAGAATGAAGATATCTATTTATATACTGTTGATGACTTGCAAGGCATTGTGACAGAAAATCTTAAAAATCGGCAATTAGCAGCAATAGAAGCAGAATCCGTTATAGCACAAGCTTCACATGTTTATATGAACTGGATGCGCTCTAGTGAAAAAAGACACATCGTGCGTGCCTTGCGTCATCGAGCAGAAAAGTTAAAAAGCGAAAGCTTAAATGTAGCGTTACGACGCTTACAAAAAGGTGATAACCCTGAAGAAGTTCTGACTCATTTTGCTCATCAATTAACCCAAAAATTGATGCATCAACCGACGCTTGCTTTAAAAGAAGCTCAGAATGAGAAAATTGAACTGGTCAAAGAACTATTTAGCATAGAGTGAACGAATGAAACCCTCGATTTATACAAAATTAGCCTCATTAGCTGAGCGACACGAAGAAATTGGCATGCTCATGTCTTCTCCAGAGGTTATTCACAATCAAACAAAATTTCGCGATTTCTCTAAAGAGTATTCTGATCTTCAACCCTTGGTTGAAACGTTTAACCGTTATCAGCAAGCATTAAATCAGGAAAAATCTGCCAATGCGCTTCTAGCGGATGACGATTTAGAAATGCGCAGGATGGCCGAAGAAGAACTCCAAGAACTCAAAGGGCAATTAGAACAACTTGAAAAAGAGCTCCAAGTATTTTTGATCCCCGTTGATCCAGATGATGATAAAAACGTCTTTTTAGAAATCAGAGCTGGCGCAGGCGGAGATGAGGCGGCTATTTTCGCAGGAAATTTGTTTAGAATGTACAGCCGTTATGCAGAGCTAAAAAGATGGACTGTGGAAATCGTGAATGAAAGTTTTGGTGAGCATGGCGGTTATAAAGAAGTCATTGCGCGTATTATTGGTCAAAATGTTTATTCTCATTTAAAATTTGAATCAGGAGCACACCGCGTACAACGGGTGCCTGCAACAGAATCCCAAGGTCGTGTTCATACCTCCACTTGCACAGTGGCTGTGATGCCTGAAGTAGAAGAAATTAATGCTATCCAAATCAATGCCAACGATTTAAGGATTGACACTTATCGTGCTTCAGGGGCCGGTGGGCAGCACGTGAATAAAACCGATTCTGCCATCAGACTCACCCATATACCAACAGGTATTGTCGTTGAATGCCAAGATGAGCGCTCCCAGCATAAAAATCGCGCTAAAGCGATGTCTTTATTACAATCAAGAATTCTTAATGCGCAAAGAGAAGCACAAAATGCAGAGCAATCGGCAACGCGCAAAAGCTTAGTTGGAACAGGCGATCGCTCAGAAAGAATTAGAACCTATAATTTTCCACAAGGTCGGCTCACCGACCATCGTATTAATCTTACGTTATATAAATTAGATGAGATTATGGAAGGTAAAATTGCTGAAATCGTTGAAGCCTTACGCAACGAACATCAAGCAGAACAATTAACCTCAATAGGAGAATAAAGTGTGCCTAGCATTCTTGCGCTACTAGAATGGGGTAAACAAGCCTTATCATCTTCAAAAGATGTACCACAACTAGAAGCTCAAGTTTTATTGGCGCATGTTCTGGGTTGCACACGCGCTCATCTTTATACTTGGCCAGAAGAAGAAGTGCCACCTGAAAAAGCGCAAGCGTACCAAGCGCTTATTCAAAGGCGTCAACAACATGAGCCCATAGCTTACCTTATTGGCCATAAGGAATTTTGGTCCTTATCATTTGATGTCACGCAAGATACCTTAATTCCTCGTGCTGATACCGAATTGCTGGTGCAAGTGGTGCTTGATCATTTACCTGAAAGCCCCCAAGAAGTTGTCGATATAGGCACAGGTAGCGGTGTTATTGCTTGCACGCTTGCGCATAGTCGACCACAGTGGCAACTCTATGGGTTAGATGTGAGCTTAAAAGCGATTAATATCGCTAGAAAAAATGCACACAATTTAAAGATTGAGAATGTGCAGTTTATAGAAAGTGATTGGTTACAAGGACTTGCTCCTAAATCATATGATGCCATCATTGGTAACCCACCCTATATACGTCAAGGCGATGTTCATCTTATTCATGGTGATTTGCCCTTTGAACCACAAATAGCACTCACCCCAGGTCCTTCAGGTTTAGAAGCCTTTCAAGCCATTTTGGCGCAAGCGCCAGCTTTTTTAAAACCTAAAGGATTAATTGCGTTTGAACATGGTTTTGATCAAGGAAGCGCGGTAAGAAATCTTTTACAGCACAATGGTTATCAGGATATTCAAACATTTCAGGATTATTCGGGGAATGATAGGGTGACGATAGGGTTTAGTCGTTAACCAGCTGCTTTAAATATTGTAATTACCCGCATTCATTGAACTTTTTACTCTTTTTCATCGTCATACCATCATAAATTTAGTCATTTATAGGTGTTGTATGACAGTCGGATTTACTTTAGGACTTGAGCTACAGGGCGAAAATTATGATAGTAAAAACACTCATCAGTTTTCACCTAATAAAGATCCGCGATCACCTGGTATGACTTTTGGTATGTTTGGTGCAGATGTTGATATTTATGTCAATGCAGCAAGTATTGCCCCTGGTGGAAAGGTAACTGGGTGGCGTGGTATAGCAGAAGAGGTGGTCCAGAGACTGAAAGTAGGTGATCCTAAGCAAGTTGATACTCGAGGTAAAGCTGATTTTGTTAAAGATGCAAAAGGTGAAATTGCAAAGTTTAACTTTGGCACTAAAAAAAAGGACGGCTCACCCAAGACAGCGGCGCTTATTCATGCCGGAGCGCCCATAGCAAAAAAGCCACCGGTTACGCCTAAAGATAGAGAAGAAGAAGCAGAAGCTTTAAAAAGTGCATATTTGAATATTCTCATAGAAGCGGAAAAGTTGACGAAAGGGAAACCCTTGAGCATTGCTATTCCGTCTCTAGGGACTGGAATATATGGCAATGCGGTAGAAGCTTCTGCGAAAGCGGCATGTGATGCCGTTGAAGAATTTAAAAGGGTACATTCAAAATCACAACTTAATATTCAGTTTGCTGTTGGAAAAGAATTTAAGGATGTATATAACGCGCATGCAGCTCTCAAAGCAAAAGACAAAGCTAAAGCGCCTGTACAAGTTGCGCAAGCTCAGCCAATACCCCCTAAAGTTGATCCCAAACCTGTGGCAGTAGCAGCTCCTAAAGTTGATCCCAAGCCTGTGGCAGTAGCAGCTCCTAAAGTTGATCCCAAACCTGCGCCAGTTGTACCTCCTAAGGCTGATCCCAAATCAGCAGTAGTAGCTCCTAAAGTTGATCCTAAACCTGCGCCAGTAGTACCTCCTAAAGCTGATCCTATACCTGAAGTTTTATTTGCTGCAACTAAACCTGTAACGCCTGGACTTCATGTCCAACAAGAAAAAGCAAAAGAGAAGCCTCAGTTGCCAGTTATTTTAGATCCAAATAACAGCGTAGCCCACATTCAAGCATATTTAGAGAATGATGAAAATCGTAAGGCCTTAAAGGTAAGTAAAGTAATATCAACTTCAGACGGTCTTCATCTACAGATGGCAGATCCCCCCGCAAATGTCCATGTGAAAAATAATGTTCAAGCAGGTGGTGTAACCTATTCTGTTGATAAAACGGCTCAAGAAATAAGTCCTCAAACAATACAACAAATATGTGCGCTTGCTGTAGCAACTGCTGGCCTAGGAACAATATTTAAATTAAATACTACCAATCCAAAAATTGTAGAACAAGTTCATGAGCATTTAACAAAACAAATTGCAGAAAAATTTAAGGATAAGCCAGAAGATCAAAGACCAAAAATTGAGGGATATATGCCAGCAGCTAAACTGCAACCTACAAAATCACATCTTTAATCATTCACTTTAAAGTTCAACGGCTTGGTTTTTTGGCAAATATTTTTCAACGCTTGCCACTCTTGGGGCGTTAAGCTTGGCTGAGTCTCTTTGGGGGTGTTTACCGCTTCTATACGATGGATCCTTTCCATCAATCCGGGATGATCGGTGAAATATTCCAACATTTCTTCATGTTCTTCTAACACATTGTTCTGTTGGGTTAATTTTTCAAAAAAAATAACAAACCCTTTGGTGCTTATTTTTGCTTTATTCATTAGTTCAACCGCAAGATCATCAGCACGTTGTTCATCTTCGCGGGTGTATTTTAAATGCAACAAGGTAGAGGCATATTCAGCTGATGATCCAAAGGCACCCGTTAACACAAGTTGGATCCCAACTTTTCGAAAAACACCTTGGGTAGGATGATGTTCAATCGCATGTCCCATTTCATGAGCAAGCACACCAGCCACTTCATCAGGACCATTTGCAAATTGAAGGAGCCCATTGAGAAGCACGATATGATTACCGGGAACGGCAAAGCCATTAATATTGTCTTTACCAAGGTCGATCACTTTAACATCAATCTCGTGCGGATCTTCAATTCCTTTTGATAACTTTGATACCATTTTCTGTAATGCTTTAACCCCTTGCGGTGAAACGCATTCATCATTTTTTCCGGCGATATTTTTTATCAAGAATTGCCCAAAAGCATCATCCCAGCTTTGGGGGAAATGATTAGCAATCACAATCGAAAGTCTAGGGATCGCAAGTAGTAATCCCGCCAAAAGAAAGATAGTGACAACCACTAAGATCCCTAATTTACGCCAGGGATGAGAAACATTCGAGAGTTTGATATTGCTTTTAGGAATGTAAGATAAAATTTCATGGTAGCGGGAGAGCTCACTGATGATGAGTCTAGCGCCTGTCATATCTTTGCAACCTAAAATAGCGGGTCTGTCTGCAAGGGGAGGCTCCATGACTTGTACGCTATGCCAAGACCAAAGCAGGGGCGTTTCTTTTTCATTCTCAACGATTAAGATTGACAACCCACTGGATAATATCTCCACTGCCGCGGTAAAAGGTTGCAAACTTTTACCGTCGAAAAAGCGGCAAGTGAATTTTTCTGACATGTTATTTTCTCTTTATGTTTAAAACAATCCTATGTTCATATTGAACATGGAGCTTAAGCCTTCACCGGCCTTGTCTTTTTCGCCGCTGGCTTGTAAGAAGGATGCTTTTTGTATATCGCCGGTCATCACTGTATGTTTACAGAAAAATTTCATTCTGCGTTGGATGACGATAGGATAACCAAGCCCCAGCGTAATGATAAGAATCAGCACATTTCCCCAAGTTTGTCTTAATAAACCCCAACCTGTAATTTTGCAGATAAAGCCAATATTGCCAAAAGTCAGATTGTTATATCGCATGCGGACTAAGGTAGCTTTATACCAGAAGCGACAGCTTAAAAGGATAATTAAACCAATGATATAGCAGATGGAAATCATTAATTTTGCGATACTTGATACATCCGATCCAGCAGCTTCTGTTGCGCCAGAAGCTGCAAAAATGATTGCCGGTATAAATATTAAAGTGAGGGCTGCGACTATGAGCAATATGCTCAATAGATGTGATACAAAAAGTTTCCCATATTCTGGTGTGAATATAGCTTGTTGATTACCAAATAGTAAACGATTCATTTTATATTTGTAGGTCATTCCATCGGCAAAGGGGATCCACAGTCCCAGGGTAATGATTTTTAAAAAGGTGTGAAGTAATCCCACAAAGCCATAGGCAATCATTGATCCGGTCATATGACCACGAATACCACGCCATCTGGAATGTGTCACCCTGTAGCGAAGAGAGCCATAGACTGCAACAAATGGGATATAAAGATAATAAAATATAAGATAAATCCCCATGATGGTAAGTGACAATGTCATTTCACTTTGCTCTTTAACTGAGAGCTTGTCATAGGATTTTATCAAATTATCGAAATCGTCTTGATCCTTGTTTTTATCTGATTTGTCATGATTTTCGA
>CAYXVT010000008.1:0-3751 GCA_964468105.1 Uncultured Candidatus Berkiella sp.
ATCCCAAATCGGGTGTCCCGATTTCATACAAAATAAGCCCACCAGCATTAGCTTGGGTAATCCATACACAGGAGAGCAAAGCAAGAAGTGCTTTTTTTTCATTCTTTGTGAATAATTTCATGTAATATCCTTATGGTTATCTAAACGCCGGTCTCAAGGTAAGGTGCACAGATTTTCTCCCGTTTTCTGTCGCCCCAGCAGCAAGATAAATGGGGCCAAGAATGGAATCAGCTGCAATAAATACGCTAGCTGATTCTATAAATCTATTTGTGGACAAATTAGTCTCACCCCAAACCTTTCCAGCCTCTAATGAAAAGCCGGTATAGATTGGTAATGGACGATTAGGAATTATGTTCAGTTTTTCCAGTTCATAAAAGTAGATAGCACTAATAAGTGCCGAGTTATCTCCAGATATTTCATTGTTGTAGAGTCCTGTAAGTTCATATAAACCGCCAAGGTTAAACTTGTTGGGAAAACTTGGGATGTCTTCTAAAGTTCGATTGTATAACGTCCCTAATACAAAGGCGTGTTTCCCAGTAGAAGCTGCTGCAAGGTTTTTAATAACTAATTGAGAGAATTCAGTTTCGCCACCAAACGCTTTTTGATAAGTCGATAAATCGATACTACCTTTGATACCATGATGTGGAAAATATAAGTTATCGATAGTGTCCCATTCTAAGGCGATACCCACTGAACCATCAGTAACATGTTCCTCAAGTTGATTGGGAAAGATATTCTGAAGAAAGTCAAAGCAACCAGTACGCAATTTGATCACGTTGTAATCATAATCCCAATATCCTTTGATACGAGCCACATTGGAAAATACTTTTCCAAAAGCAAATTCGAGCTGACTTGTGGTTACTAAATAAGTAGCTATAGAACTAAAATCAAAATAACCTGTGTAAAATGTTCGTTGAATTCCAATAGAAGGATTAAAAAACCATGAAAGATCAGACGTAAGAGGTTGATAGTATTCCCCAAATAAAGCTTCGCCGTGTCCAACTTGGGCAATTAGTCGTAATTCACCCATCAAAGAATTCACCTGCTCGTTAGTCACTCCCAAGACCAGGCCAAACGTATTTGTTGTTTGAAAATCAGTATCCAGTAAGACACTGCCTTGAAAATAAACAGGATCATTTACATCTTGTTTAGGTTCAACGACAAGTCGTTTCCCTTCGGGTGAGGATTCAATGCCATAGTAAATTCTGTCGAAAATACTCAAACCATACAGATGATCGATATGATCTTTTATATCATCAGGTGTGACATACTGACTTTCAAATTCTAAATAATGAAAATAGGTACTTGGTAAAAGCTTTGTTTTATTGTTTACCATTACTTCATCAATTTTAACCGTTTCTTGTTTTACCTTAGAAATATTTTTTATGTTTGGTGATGATAATTTTCTGAGTTGATTCTCATGTTGATAGGCTGCAACGACGCCGGGTTGGATACCTGTTTCAAAGTCTTCAAAATCAGAAGTATCAAGATCTAACTTTGGTGTTAATAAAATGTCTTTATGTGTAAGAAGTGATTTACTTTGAACAATATTTTTGTAGGTTAATATATTGGTTAATTGTCCTAACACGCCTGCTAAGTCTATAATTTGTGCTTTGGTCGACATCGGTGTGCTAACATCAACCACAATAAGTATTTCAGCTCCCATTTGTTTTGCGATTTCAATCGGTAAATTACAACTGACACCGCCATCAACTAACATATAACCATTTGTATCAACAGGGGAGATGATGCCAGGTACTGCCATGCTGGCAAGCAGTGATAATGCCAAATCACCATGATCTAATACAATTGCTTTGCCTGTTACTAAATCTGTTGAAACGGCTTTAAAAGGAATATGTAAATGGTTGAAATCTTTAATGGGTTCATCTTGCAATAAATAGGAATTAAATTCTTCATATAAACTTTGACCGGTGATGATGCCGTAGGGAATATGGATTTTCCCTTTAGAATAACTAATGAAATTTTTGATTAAGAAAATATCTGTGTCTAATTTTCTACGATAATATAAATCCGTTCTTTCGATGTTATAGCTAAAAACTTTATCCCAATCCAGATGTGAAAAATCATGTTTGATTGTTTGAATTGGGACCCCAGAGGCATATAAGCCTCCGATAACAGCGCCCATACTTGTGCCTACAATCAAATCAATTGGCACATGCATTTCTTCTAGGGCTTCAATGACACCAATATGAGCTGCGCCTCTTGCGCCGCCACCGCTTAAGACAAGCCCTATCTTAGGACGATGTTCAGTTGCAGCAAAAGCTGAGCTGAAGTAAGTTAGTATGAAAACCAGTACAATATGTTTTTTCATTCCGTTGATCTAACCTTACTGTGGATTTAAGTAAGATAAACCATTTTATAGTGTCCTGTCTTTACCTGAAAAAAAAGGGCTGCAGTTGCAGCCCTTTTGATTAGATTTGAGATACTTATTTAGCTATTTCAACGGCAGGGGGATTCCATTTGCCATTTAATAGAGCATCTTTTGGCCAATAAAATCGAAACATAAGAATAAAATCGCCTTCAGGAGCGGGTAACCAATTCGCTTCTTTGTCTTTACCAGGTGATTCATGTTGAATAAGAAGATCAACTGAACCATCTTTGTTTTTAACAAGTTTATTACGCTGGCTTACGGTATATTTGTTAAGGGAGTTATCAACAAAGAAATATTGATCATTATACATAGTTAGCGACCAAAATCCTTTAACAGGTGGCATTTCCCCTTTGGCAAAATGAATGACATATTTGTTAGCGCCATTTAATTTTTTACCTTGAGCATCAACGAGTGTCGTTGGGTAAATAGCGTCTTGAGGTCTGTTGGCACCAAGGCCTATGGCAGCAACATAAGCGCGTTGAAGGTAATCTGTTCCATAGAGGCCCGTTTTTAATGAGAAAGTCCAACCATTTTTAAGCACACCTGCGTCTTTGTCATGAGCCATAATCTTTGTTTGTGCTGTGCGTAGTACCTTTTGTAAGGCTTTTGCGACTATAGGATCTGCTTTGCTAAGGTCAAACTCCTGGCCAGGCACAATACCAAGTTTCGCCAAGGACGCTACCATTGGAGCATCTTCTTTTGCGGGTGGATTGTCTTTCATTAATTCAGCGAGTCGTTTAAAGAACGCCGCAGCATCCATCGCGTTTACTTGGTCTCGCACCGGCGTTTTCATGTCAATATTGGGATCAACAGTGCCTTTGGGGGGGGTATAAGGCTTTCCGAAAGCACTTAAAGGAACGACTTTATATTGATCTTGTATAGCATGGACTTCCTTATAGTCTTCTGGTGTACCCGAGCAATAGGTGCGTCCAAGGATCCATACCATGTTAGTGGGTGATTTTAATTGTGTTATTCCTTTAGGCAATGTTCCATTCCAATTCGGACCCGTAATTGCATAATTATGTTCTTTAGTACCTGTTGTACGTTTGCCAGGAACTTCAAATACGTCAGTCCAACCACTGAGCATGGGTATTAAATAGTAACGATTCTTTTCGTCTGGCACATGCAATACATAGGGTTCCTTAGAGAGATCAAGCCAAGCTGAGGAATAGAGCGTATCCGCATTAGGTGCGGTTACGTCTTTGAATTTTGCATCAGGATATTCTCTGGCATTTAAGAATTGGCCCATCGGACCTCTCATAGCTTCAGGCTTTTCAACATTCGTCATCACTCTTCTGGTCATATCCATAGTGACAAGCGGATAGCCATAGATATAAGCGTCCGAGGCAGTCGCGAACT
>CAYXVT010000008.1:3761-4123 GCA_964468105.1 Uncultured Candidatus Berkiella sp.
CGTCAGTACCAAGTTTTGTCGCTTCCTGCTCAGTTAAAGCATGCGCTATAGAAAATGAGCTTACAAAAGTGAGCGCAGATAAGATAAGAGTGGCCATTTTTCTCTTCATAGCTTCTCCGTTAGTGGAAAAAATGATAAACCAATATTCAGTTTTATCATCATTTTGGAGAACTGGCTATATATTGTTTGAATTTTGAAGGTTGGGATCTAACTAATTCATTCCTAAACGCTTAGCTTTTTTCTTTTCCTTCTTAGCTGCTTTTTCCGAAGCAGGTAAAAATTTTCCTTCTATCTTAATATGGTTACAAAGATCTTGGATTTGCTTTGATTTTTGATGATGATCATCAGCATGGGTGCGTTTT
>CAYXVT010000008.1:4133-31143 GCA_964468105.1 Uncultured Candidatus Berkiella sp.
GATCTCAGTCGCCTTTTTCACAATAACTTTGACTTTTGCTTTTGTTTTAGTTTTTTCTTTATGAACAGCTAGCATATCTAATTGATGAGATGTTTTGTTCTCAAGTATTGGATTAATCAATTTAATAACATTAGCATTATGCAAAGCTTTTTTAAGTTCTGGGGAAGAAACTTTTTCTCTTTGTTTATCAAATATGATAATTTTTAGAGCTTCTAATTCTTTTCGCTTTTCGTTTCGGTTAGTTCCGTTTACACCGCGTTCAATAATCCCCTTCATAACTAAATCGATTTGCGATTTCTTTGCAGCTAATTCTGCTTGTAAGGCAATTCTTGTCGTTTCAGGGATACGAGGGCTATATCTTTGGTTATTGAATAAATCTTTGCCTTTATCAAGTTCTACTGTTAATTTCCTAATTTCACTTTCTAATTTGGTTAATTGCGCCTTCGCAATGGCATCAGCCTGTGCATCTTGCTCATCTTTCATATCATATTTATCTAAACTGCTTTGAATTCTATACTCCGCATTACGACATTCAAAAATAAAATCAGCCAATGCTTGTTCATCAACATCTTTTAAGAGGTCAGGATCATTTTCAGCTGATTTATTTTTTAAAGACTGCGCATCGGTCAAAGATTGAGCTTTCAATAGGGTTCTTAATGCACTTTTTTGCCCTTTAAGACCTTCAAGTTCCTTATTTAAATCGCCAATTTCTAATATAAAGCCAGACAATTTTTGTTCATGCTCTTCATAGGATTTATGAAAATCATGAGATAAAATTTCACGCAGCTCATTTTCCATTTTCACCATACGTATTTTTTCAGCTTCTGCAATATATAATTGACGCGAAAAATCAGCCTCAGCAAGTTTTAAAATATATAGTCGTAATTCTCTTTGCAGTTCTTTTAGCTTTTCTTGTTTAATATAAGCTGAAACAGCTTCTTCTGTTAAAGCATTAAAAAGCATACATCGTAAAAAACTAAAAATGCGCATATCTTCAATATTTTTCTTTTCATTGGCCGCATCATTGTCTTCTTTAGTTGTGTAGTGCGCTTTTGAAATATTGGGAAACTGTATTTCTAAGTCCCCCAGTGCTTTGCTAAGAATGCTAGTTTTATCTTTTGTTTTGTTTGTGAGGACGATTTCTCTTGGATTAATATTGATGTTGAATTTCGCGAAGGCTTTTGCAAGGTCTTGATAATAACCTGGTTGCAATAAATCATAGATGGTTAGTTGTTTTTTGGTAAAAGCTTTCATAATGCGCCTTGATTTAACCGTTAATTATTCAATTTTATATTTGTGAGACTCGCTGAGTGTAAAAATAGTTCAGCTTTTTAGAGCAGGGAGTAGAAAGAGAAACCATGATAAAAATGTTCTTAGAAATCAATGTGTTAAAAAAGCGGGGAGTTGAAACAATTCTATGCTCAATAATGAAAGGGATCCATTCATCCTTCTTTGGCTTCTTTATATGCTATTTTTCAATAATGTATCAATGCCCATTTATCAAATGAGTGCGGTAAATGAATCGAGCTGCTGTCCTTATATTATCAGGTCTTTGCATTATAATTGTGGTGACGGCATCACTTGTATTTACGCTATATTACTCTTGGAACAATGCCAAAGAGTACGAACGAGATAAGCTATATGCCGTTTCTAAAACAACAATTCATAAAGCACGTGTCGGCCTTGATCAAATATTCCGTACACTGAATGCGCTTGATAAACTACAGCACACTCCTTGTTCTGAAGATCACTTAAAAGCAATGCGCAACATGGCTTTTAATCAATTTTATGTGAATGATATTGAATATCTTGAAAACAACATTGTCAAATGCAGCGCGTCTGGGTTGCAGGATAATAGTTTGTCACTCTTCCCAATAGGATATACCTTAGCAAATGGTGTAATGGTTTTGTACAATATTCCTCGCGTATTAACAAATGGGAATAATTATATAGGCCTTAGACAAAACAATTATAATATTTTGATAAACCCTAGTAATCTAACAGATGTAGCTGTTGATCCCTATATTAAAATTGCCCTTTTAACAAAAGATGGACATCTATTAAGTTCATTAAATTCACCTGATCCAAATCTTATTCAATTGGTACAAAAAGATGCAAATATTGAAAACACAAAAGATGAATTAATCACTTTTTCAAAAATGCCAAATTTCGATGTTATCGTTTCAGAGTCACTGAGTTATGTGATGAAAAAATGGCGAAATTCATTGTTAGTCTTTATGCCATTTGGTTTAATAATGGCTTTACTAGCAAGTGGCATTATTATTTATTTTTCAAAGCGTCGTCTTTCATTGCATGGTGAACTTAAAATTGCACTTGAAAAACATGAGTTTGTCAATTACTACCAACCTATTATTGATTTTAACTCTAAAGCTTGTATAGGTGCGGAAGCTTTAATACGATGGCGCAGGCCAGATGGCACTATGGTTCGACCAGATTTGTTCATCCCCTCTGCGGAAGAATCTGGGCTCATATTGCCGATCACTGATCAAGTTCTTCAATCAATCGTGAACGATCTGAAAGCGTATTTTGTTGCGGATAGAAATCTGCATGTTTCAATCAATGTTGATGTGAGAGATTTTGTTTCAGGACGCATTTTTAGCAAATTAGAATCATGTTTAGAAGGTACAGGCATTGAAAGACAACAAATATGGCTTGAAATTACTGAACGTGGATTAATGGATATAGCGGCTTGTGCGCAAAAAATTACGCGTGCTCGCGAGGCAGGTTATGTTATTGTGATCGATGATTTTGGAACAGGCTATTCTAGCTTATCCTATCTGCAGGGCTTGCCGTTAGATGTGCTAAAAATTGATAAATCTTTTATAAACGCTGTTGCAACTGATTCTGTTACAAGCAATGTCACCCATCATATTATTGAAATGTCAAAATCGCTTAATTTAAAAATTATTGCCGAAGGTATTGAAACAAAAGAACAAGCACATTATCTAAATGAAAAAAAAGTTAATTATGCTCAAGGCTGGCTTTATGCCAAAGCAATGCCTATAGATGAATTCATTGCTTTCTATTTGTCGACTAATCAAAAATTAATTGGACACGATACGAGTAATAGTCCAAAAGGACCAGCAAGTGTGTAAACGAATGTACCGTTTTTTGTTAATGAGTCTATTAGCCTGTTTTTGTGCCCCTACAAAAGCGGATACAATTAAAATTGGTTTAGCAGGTCCTTTCTCAGGATTTGAAACTTCTGCCGGTGATCAACTATGGTTTGGTGCATCGATGGCAGCAGATGATATTAATGCACAAGGTGGCATTAACGGCAATAAAATTGAACTCGTGACTGCAGATGATGCTTGTCAACCCACAGTGGCGGCAAGCGCTGCAGATCGCTTAATCAAAGAAAAAGTCGTTGCGGTTATTGGACATCCTTGTACATCAACAGCATTGTCAGCGTCGAAAATATATGCAGATGCTAACATGCTTTTTATAACGCCTGATTCTTCAGATACTAAAGTCACTGAACAAGGTTTTAAATCTATTTTTAGAACTTGTGGGAGAAGTGACAATCAAAGCGCTGCAGCTGCGAACTTTATTTACAATAAATTGAAGGCAAAAAAAATTGCAATTATTTACTCTAATACACCTTATGGGGCGAGTATATCTAAAGAAACTAAAGAAAGCCTAGAGAAGCTTGGAGCAAATGTTGCAATGTTTGAACATATTAAATCTATGCAGACTGAATATCCTGTATTAATACGAAAAATCAATCAAATCGATCCGGACGTTATTTTTTTTGCTGGATTTTACTCTGATGCCGGTCACTTTCTTAAAAAACTTCGGGAACAGAAAAATCAAAGTATATTCGTTTCTGATGATGGCATTGCCTCTTCGGATTTTATACAAGCCGCAGGTGGCCCACATATTGTTAAAGATGTCTATATGACCTTATTTGACCCCTTAGAAAATCCTGCAGCTAAAAAGGCCATTAAGGCATTTGAAGATAAGCGGATCACGCCAGATGGCTATACGTTAAATTCGTATGCAGCCGTTCAGGCCCTTGCCCAAGCCATTAAGAAATCAGGCTCCACAGATAGTAATAAATTAATAGATTGGTTACACAATAATAAAGTAGACACTGTCATTGGAGAGCTTGAGTGGGATAGTAAAGGCGATCTAAAAGATGCTCCCTTCATTATCTACCAATGGAATGATGACGGCGAATATACCCGGCTCAGATGATTTTTCTGCGTTGTTGCCTGCACTCTCTCACCCCAGTCACGTACCAAAGCGTACGCTCCTGGGGCTTCGTTTGTTTGGCGCCTAGCCGAAAAATCATCTGCTTGGGTCTATAAATACCCGGCTCAGATGACATCAGCGTTGTTGCCTGCGCTGTCTTATAGCATGAGACACATTCAGTCATGTTGGTCGTTCGACCATTTGCCGCCCCATTCTTTGTAAAGTTCATTTAAGAACTGATCCCACTTTTCTTTTGAGCGGTAACTTGGATAGGGGATGGGTTGAATAGGTTTAATAGAACTCCATACAATATCAAACTGACCATCTTTTCGCACCTTGCCCACTCGTACAATCTTCCAAATGTGTTGATTGTCAGGATCCACATGAACCCGTCCTTCTGGTGCTATTAAACTTTGCTTTTTAAAGGCTTCACGAACTTTGTCGACGGCATCGGTTCTGGCATCTGTTACGGCTTGAGACCATAAATAAACGCCAATATAACCAGCTTCTATGGGATCATCGGTGACGCGATCTAGTCCATATTTTTCTTGGTATCTGTCAACAAAGTCTTGATTAATTTTACTTGGGATATTTTGAAAATAGTTCCATGCCGCATAATCGCCTGCTGCTTGAGCAGGATCTAAATTTCGAAATTCATCTTCACCAATGCTAAATGAGATGGTTGGACACTCATCAGGTGTAATACCGTTGCTTCGTATTTCTCTAAAAAAGGGGATATTACTATCTCCATTAATGGTATTGATAATCACATTTGGTCTAGACTTGATAATTTTATTGACTACCGGTTCAACATTATTACTCCCTAGGAGTATATATTCCTCACCCACGACTTCGCCGCCCAGGGCAGACAATTGATCTTTAATAATAGCGTTAGCTGTTCGTGGGAAGACATAGTCTGAGCCGACCAAGAAAAAGCGCTTTCCCAAATTATCAAAAGCCCATTTAATGGTGGGAATTATTTGTTGATTCGGTGCTGCTCCCGTATAAACAATATTAGGTGATTCTTCTAAGCCTTCATGTTGAACTGGGTAAATGAGTAAATTGTTATATTTTTCAAAAATGGGTTTTACAGATTTACGGCAAGCCGAAGTCCAGCATCCAAAGACAACGCTTACTTTATCTTTTACAATAAGTTGCTCTGCCATTTTCATGAAATGACGCCAATCTGAACGGCCATCAACGATTATCGGTTCAAGTTGTCTATCTAATACGCCGCCATTCTCATTGATTTCTTCAATCGCCATCAAGGTTGCATCAGCGACAGATTTTTCACTAATAGCTAAAGATCCGGTAAAAGAATGTAGTATACCAACCCTTATGGGTGGTTTACGTAATCCAAAGTAAATCTCAACTTTATCCCACATCTGATTCTTACCTCAAGTGAATATTCAATCCGACAAATGCTTATCAATGGTTGCTTTCCAATCTGTTTTAAAGTATTTAACAAATTTATCTGCGGGCTGCGCTTGCCCAAAAATATACCCTTGGATCATTTCGCAACCATTTTGTTTTAAAAATAATAATTGAGGTGTTGTTTCAACACCTTCGGCAATCAAATGTAAATTCATGCTATGGCCTAAATCAATGATCCCTTTTATAACAGGGTTACTTGATTTTTCATCTTCAATAGTTTTTACAAAGGATTGATCGATTTTTAATTTATCGATAGGAAATTGCATTAAATAGCTTAAAGAAGAATACCCTGTGCCAAAGTCATCTAAGGCTATATCTAAATTAAGCGTTTTTAAACTTTTTAAAATTTGAGCGGCCTGATCTTTATCTTGGACTAAAGCACTTTCCGTTAGCTCAAGTGATAGCCAATCAGATGTAATGTTGTTTTCTAACATGACTTTATGAACCAGATCGACCACATTCGACTTGAGCACTTGCCTGGCGGATAAATTGACGGCTACTTTAATGGGAGGTAAACCTTGTTCACGCCATTTCACGATCTGGCGACATGCTTCTCTCAATGTCCATTCACCAATTTGTACTATCAATTGCGATTCTTCAGCAGCTGTAATAAAAAAGAATGGTGAGATATAACCTTTTTCAGGATGCTTCCATCGTATTAAAGATTCACAGCCAACTAATTTTTTTAACCCTAAGTGAATTTGAGGTTGGTAGTAAAGTTGAAATTCATTTCGTTCTAGTGCTTTGTGCACATCTGCAATAACATCTCTTTTTAATTGCAATTGCTCTTCCATGCCTCTTTGAAAAAACTCATATTGATTGCGTGAAGAGCTGGTTCGATTCACTGCTAACTGAGCATTCCTTGAAAGAATTTCTGGTGTAACACCATCATTAGGACAAAATGATATCCCAATACTGATATTAATAAATATCTCTCGATCCGCAATCTTATAGGGTAAGATACATTGTTCTATTAGGGACTGGACATAGGCTGCCATCGCGGCAGGTTCTCCCAAATGAGGCTCCAGTAAACCAAACTGATTTTCACTTAGTCGAGCTATGGTACTTTGCTTATGCGTAAATTCAACTAAGCGCTCCGAAAATTCTAACAAAATTTGGTTTGCTGTTTCTTGACCATAAGTATTAACTACCTGGAAATAATCATCTAAGCGAATAATCATAACACCTAATTTGGATTTAGAAGATATTGCTTGTTCACTTTTGGCGGCCAACTCTTTTTTGAAACTAATGCGATTAAGTAGTTTTGTCTGCTCGTCAATGAGTGATTGTTCTTCCAATGCTTTCTGTGTGTTTTTCAAAGTAGTGATATCCACACCAAATATGCTAGCGTTATCTCCTCTTCTTGGCACAATGGTAATGAAATAGCTTTTCTCAGCACAGGCCATTTCAATGGTTTGCACCTCGTTTGACATAACCACTTGCCGAACCACTTCACGCCATTCAGGTGGAATTTTCTCATTTAAACCGATTTTCCATTCAGTTAAGAGAACTTCACTACCATGGTTAGCAAAAGTGATAACTCCCATTTTATCGACATCTATAACCGGGTGAGGGTTTAATATTGGATAATTAAACATATCTCGTTTAATTTTGGACATGTCTGTTTTAAGCTGTTTGAATGATTTGCGAGAGTGAATGATGGCATAGGTGCTTACACCCAGTCCGAGCGTTAAAAGTACACAGACGACTTGCCAGATCATTGCACTCACCGGGTTTTTTACCAGCTTTTTTACATTGGAAAGCTATTTAATAAGTATATGTTGTTTCAATCTTTTAATATTGATATTACACGGATTTCGAATTTGAGCAGTCCCCGATTTTTTTCTATCCAATTACTTAGTTGATTAAGCGAAAATAATGCATTTCTGCATCCGTTATTTCTTGCAAACTGATTGCAATAGAAACACAATAATCATTCAAAATTCGTCATCGATAGGTGACTCATGGAAGATTATATACCCGTCACGATAGCGAAGACTTGGAAAAGCAGATTTTTAGCTTATCCACTTCAACACTTGCAAAAAGTTATTGATTTTCATCAATCTACTATAATGGCTAAAACCAGTGGTGGAGTGACTCCAACACTTAAGCGTTTTCAGGATGACGCTTTTTGGCAAAATTTAAAAGTTCTCATTCCTAATGAAAAAACATTTAATGAACTCCATGAAATGTGGCTGCAAGCTAAGCCTTTAGCACAGCTAGATAGCAAACAGTTATTATCGTTACTGCAAGAGCATGTACTACCCTTAGAAAGAACCTATTCTTTTGCACTTAAAGCATTTGAGGAAGAAAAAATCACTGTTCAGGCTAACCCCTTGTGGCCACCAGGTTGGTTTTCTCCATCCTTTGATCAACAGATATCAAATATCAAAAAAAACCAGGCGCGGTTGAAGCGCTTAAACGATGCTATCCAACAAGCTTTGGTATGGCGCTGTAAAGCACATGTGATGTTAGAAGCACCCAGAAATGTTGATGATATAGTGAGCGCTATTGCTGTTAAATTGAATGCGCTTAGTGTGCTCAAGTCGCCGTTAGTTGTTAGTAATCCCTACAACGCCACTTTAAATGATGATCGAAGAGTCTGCATTTATGATTACCTTGAACAATCAAGTGTCGATAAAGATAAGTTATATGAAGAGGTTTTATCCGTTATACCAAAACAAGGACATGCTGCCTTTAAATCAACAGCGCAAGTGCGAGAGGACATTGTACTTGCTGAGAAATTTTGTAGAAAAACATTTAATGATTTAAGTGGAGCGATTGGGGTAGGTTCTTATCTATCTTCACAAATAACTAAAGTGATCCCCAATTTTGTTGGAAAAGTTGCGAAGAATACCTTTGACTCTATAAAAGATCTCATATCAGATTTGAAACTACAGTCATTTTTTCTAAAGTTATGGTATTTGCGCTATCTGGCTTATTTGGCCTTAAGTTTTATCTCTTATCACTATATGGTTTGGATGTTGCAGCCGGTTGTAACGATATTATTGGGTGCTGGCGCATTTTCTTTAGTAAGTAGTTTTTTATTTTATACGATGGCTTTAGCACCTGTATGGTATTTAGGCGCAACAATTGTGTTATCAGTTAAGCAAGGTGTGATTGATTATTTAACGCATTGGAAGAAAGAAGAAGTATATCAATCGTTGGAAGTTTTAGCGGCCACACAAGAATTCATGGCCAATCATCTAAGTCAAGTGCTGATAGATATTCCACGGTTTGATATTCAAGGTTTAATGGAACAAGCAAATCAGCATTCACTTAGATTAAACGAGTCGTTAGTTAATCTAAATCGTTATGTGAGAGGGGAAATTTTAGCGTGTCGTGGGCTTGTTAACCAACATGTTGATTTAGTGCGCGCCAAGCTCCAAGAACAACAAAAACAGCTGCAGACACATTTAAAACAAGTGGCAAATCACATCGCCCTAAGAGTGGGCGATGATATCGAGTTGCTTGATAAATCTTTATCAAAGGAAATCCTGGCACCGATCATATCTCATCAGCAATTAGGTAATTTAAATGCATTTGTTAAAACTTTCGGAGATAAGAAAGATTTTCAACTTTTTGAGCAAAATGCTAATCCGCTATTTAAATGGATGAATAAGGTCCAACGTTGCAGTCAAGCGCAAACATTAGCTGAAACAACTTTTGCTCAACCCTGGGGGGGGCATGTTATTAGAAATGACTATATAAGAGGTTGGGAAACCATTCTTAAAGGTTATATAGCCCCAGGCTCTAAACAGGAAGCCGCTTTGCAGTTAAATAAACTAGTAGCTGGCAAACTTCAGCCCACCCAGGGGCAAGTTCAAGAATGGATCAATCAGCTTGAGCTAGGGGATAATGCTCCATATTTATTGCAAAAAATTCAAGATCAACTTTTTTATACCCTTAATCCAGTATCACCGCAAAATGCCAGGTTATTATCAGAGAACCATCGAGCACTTATACATTCTTGGTATCAACAACATCAAGAAGAAATCGCTCAGGCTCAAGATGAGATTACGCAACTTTTTAGCCTTAAACAGGATGGTTTACTAGTTGCGAAGTTGAATAGCCTAGGAGATAAAAAATTGGCTGACATTTATCAGTTGCTTGATGGCACGGATATTTATTTTTATGCCTGCACTAAGGGGGAGTCCACCGTACAACATAATTTGGCACGACAATTTTTTGAACATTATGAAGGTGAGACTAGTTGTGCTATTCGTTATTTGCGATTTATTCCCGAGACAGAAAAAAAGGGATGTTTATGTGAGGTTGCGAAAAAGAGGCTGATTTGGATTTTAAATCATTTAGGTGAAGGTTCTAACCCTTCAAACATCTTTGATGCCACTGACACGGAGCTTTTTCAAGCTAATCGTTTGGTTGAAGCCTCAGAGCTATTTAATTTTAGCGCCTTTATTTTGCAATCCAAACAATTTAATGCTGTTTGGGATCCTAATGTTGAAGCCTTTTTAGAATCTTGCCGCAGTCAGGGTTTTGATAGTGGAAAACTCCTGCAGATTTATAAAGAAAAGAATAACCGTATCAAGCCATTTATTCTTTCTCAAAGTCAAAATAAAGAACTTACCAGCCCTAGCACGATAGAAGTAAATATAACTGTAGAACCATTAACTCAGCTGAGAAAGAACCATGCGCGACATTAAAAACATATGTAAAAAAATTAAAAATAATTTATCTGAGGTGATTGCTACTAACTCTTTAAGTGCGGTTTTGCTGCTAAGTAATTTAGTGTATTTCATAAAAACAAGTGAGGGCTGCGATCTCTCACTTGCGAATGAAACATTATCTGATGTTAAAAGCAAGTTAACAGCTAAAGAAATCCAAAGGCTATGGGAAACCATCAGCACTCTTTCGCCGGATCGTTATAAGGTGATGGATGTGATGGATAGAAAAGCCATAACGGGGCTTAAACATGCAATGCTTTGTGATAGATCTTTTTTTGAGCATCTAACGAAAGGATCCCTGATAAATTTAGGGCAGCATGTTGAATTTTATAGAGAAGTATTGGTGGCTTTGATTCGTCAACATCTATATGAAAATAATAAAGTTGATCCATTTTCAAGTCCCACATTTAGCTACGAGCTTCTTAAAGAGGGAAGTACTGAACAAAATGCACGTTATTTGGGATCTTTTGTGAAGGTTTGTGCTTCTCTTCCAGTTGATACTATTATTGAATTTGGTAGCAGTAATTGTGAGATAGCCTCATCTATTTTAATTGATCTTAAAGAGGGTAAAGAACACTTATCAATAAGTAGTCGCTTTGCCTATTTACATCCCGAGCTTAGAAAAGAGATTGCAACTGAAATGAAGTGCTATCTTGAGACGATGCCAATACATTCTGAAGAAAGAAAAGTTCTCGATGTACAACTACCGAGATTACAAAGCGATTTTCCAACTGAATTTAGTGTTGTAAATAGGGAAGGCCGGGTGAAGAGAAATAATCAGGTTGTTGCACCTTACAAAAAGAAAACTTTAATGAGGACAATGTGTGAAGGAACGGTTGAAGGAATTGCTTCTTCATTGGCTCTTCCTGCCTATTTGTTGCAGTTTGGATTAGTCCTAAGTATACCAGCTCCACTCATCACGATTCCTGCCTGCATTGGTTTTACCTATGCCTTTGGTTATATGAGATCTAAACTTAAAGATCCTGCTGTTGATATCAAGTTTGCCCAGCCTATTGCTAAGTTGGATGCACCAAGAATGTAATAAATTTCCCTATAATTTCAGTGTATCATCCCATTTGTCATTAGACTGCTATGGTCACTTAAAGTACAATCACATTTGAAAAACAATTAATTGCTTATCTAACTTAATTAACCTGTGAGTTGTCGGGAATTATTATGACAAAACCAAGTACGCTTAAAGAAATCTCTCGCACTGAAAATGGTAAAATATTTGAAAGTGCCTGCTTCCGTGATGGTTTATATTTTCTTGAAAAGGAAAAATATAAAGGGAAAAGAAAGCTAGGACTGCTTGATTTAGATAACACCTTTTTAAGTTATAGACATACCCTTGGTACCGATCAATGGTTTGATTTAGATTTTGCTGAATTTATGAGAAAAGGAAATTCTGCTCAGCAAGCAAAAGAGCTTTTATTGCCGGGCTATTTGGATGTTGTGAAAAAAATTCATCTTGATGATGTTTATGTGGTGGAAGAAGATACGCCAGAACTTGTTAGAGGAATGCAAAGAAACGGTATTGATACTTTAGTATTAACAAGCCGTGGCTCTCTCTTGTTAAAAGAAACTGTTGATCAATTAAAACGGTTTGGAATGGACTTTAATGTCGGTTCTTTTAAAGATAAACAAAAGAAACTACCACTCAGTGACGAAGGTTTGTTGATAAGTGGAATGGCACTCACCGGTGGGCAACATAAAGGTAAATGTTTATTTACCTGTCTTGATGATGCCAAAGAAATGCCAGAAGTCATCGTCATGTGGGATGATAAACTCAGTAACTTACAAAAAGTTCGCGATTCTATCGAAGAATTTAATACCAAAATGAAACTAGAATGCGAACGAACACAAAAAATGTTTGTTCCAATTAAATTTGTTGGTATACGCTATAGCAAGCTTGATCATATCATCAATAACGTTAAAACGGATGTTGTTGAGTTGCAAAAGAAATATTTTGCTAGAGTATTATCAGATGAACATGCAGCGGCGATTCTTAAAGCAGAAAGTAAAAAAACTCGCAAACTTACTGTAGATATCGATTTTCAACCACAACTCGATACGGTAGTTGTTTCGGTTACCAAACCCGAAGTCTACAAATTGTTGCAAAACCTTGAACCTGCCATAGATAAAAAGAAAATATTAGGCCAAGAAAAAGTCATTGGTGGCAAGTTAAAATTACCTTGGCAATTTCAGTTTACAGTGAGTGAATTTGAACCATTGTTTCATAAGTTAAGCCAACACGGCTTGATTGAACCACTTCAATTTGATCCATTAAGTCTCGTTTTCACAAAAACTTCACCCTTGGTTACTCCTATGTTTCAATTGCACATTGTTCCGCCAGTCGGCACTCCTGTGGCGTCACATGCTCCTGCATCTGAGCAGCAAATTCCACCTCAACAAAGATCTGCTAATGCTGCAACGGCATCGGTGAGAAAGTAATAGCAAATCTTCTGTTTACTCCGGGTTCACTTGGTAAAGTGCAACTCGGAGAAATCCTCAAATTCATTATTTATTTCAGTTATATAAACTAAAATCATGCGTAACTGCATGCGATATTTGTTGTTTTTATAATACTGCTTGATTATGCTAATTCATGTGATTGCTGCTAACGCAAATGGCGATCACTACAATGGAGATTTTTCTACTTATTACAATAAAATGGAGTTTACTATGCGTGAAGTATCTATTGGTGAATTAAAACAAGTCAGTGGTGGTTATCAGATGAATGTTGGAACTGCCTTTGCCGCTTTAGCAATTGGCGCGATATCAGGAGGACCTGTTGGGTTAGGGATTGCTGCTGCTGGCGTTGTTGCTGCTCAAGGTGTCAATAATCTGAATGAAATGTACCATAATGAATTTGGAAATAAATAATGAAACTTAATCTACTTCAATTTATCGCACTCTCTTTCGTTATTGGTTGGGTTGGTGGAGAAGTTCTAAAGTCTTCTTATGAAGTTTGTCTGTCATTGGGTTGCCTTGGTGCATTTATAGGAGCATATCTCAATAATGCACATGGACTTTTATGGCAACAGTTAACCGGTAAACGTGTTTATTAGAGAAGAAATTCGTTGAGAGAAAGAGGGCAAGAATTGTCCTCTTTCAACAAACACATCAAACAATCGTCTTGTTTATTTTTTTAGTCTATTTTTAAGTAATTAAAATTAAATGGATCTTGACTTAAATCATGCTTTATAGTATATCGAATCTATTAAACATTCATGTATAAAAGCAAATAAATGTTAAACGCAAATCTGCTAAATCATGCTGATACTACTATCACAAGAAATGCGATGGTATTAACCCAACAATGGGATCCACGTAAAGTCAAGAGCTCACAACTTCAAGTTGATCATAATGGAGAAATTTCAGTATCTGATGGTGCGCTTGCCAGAGATAGTATAAAACCACCTGGCTCGTCTTTTTTTGAACCTGAAAAAAATATTTTAATTTTTCATTTGCAATTATTTATTGAACTTATTACTAGACGAAGTCAAGAAATTGCTGGACGACAAACTCTAACACCAGCAGAATATTATAATCAAAGTAATGCACTACAAGGATTAATTCACCTTCTCAGCATGTATATTGAAAAATATAAGCTATTAGTTAAATATTTACGTAAAGCTGAAAATAAAGTAAAGCATAAAAAAGCGTATGAAAATTTAATTAGCGCTGACTTTCAAAATCTCATGTTGGGTACAAGAATTGCTGAGTTAGACGAACTTATACGAAACGTCCGCGAAACCCATCAACAGGTTTTAACACGTAATGGTCAATTCAATCATGAACATGAAATTGATGATACCTTAGACTATCCTTTATTTATTCTTGGTGAAGGTATTGAGGCCTTTATGCCTTTTGATGAGCCCAGAATCAGTCGCTTTATGCGTTCTCCCTGTGCTAACCCTTTAAGCAATGCATTAAAAATTAGAGCCAGCTTTGAAGGAACGCTTCACCACTTAACTGTATGTCCTTCTTGGCAAATAGCTGAACCTGAAGCGGTCATTGAAGGGCCATGCGGTTATTTTTCTAAGATATATTCAGAGCATAAAGCGGGAACGATTTCATATGAACCAGTGATGTTGTCAGCGATGATTGATTTTTCGGAAACCGATACCACAAGGACTACCAAACCATTTGTACAAACTCTGATTGAAATAGCCTTAAGTCATGATTTTAGGCAAGTTGTATTGCATGCTCCTATTGGTTGTTCTTATATGCTTTACGCGCTTGGATTTAGAACAAAAGACAATGATATTCATCCAACGCTTGAGGAGCAAGAAGCTTATGTTGTCAAAGCGGATTCAACTATTTTTCCGATTGGTTATAACATCCATGAACCGATGATCAATATTGATTGTATTGATGAAAGGTTTATTCGTGTAACCTCATTACGTGTTTTTTATCTTGATCTTAGAATGTTGGCTGATGCACCCGTATACCTAGAGGATCGTAATCAACCCACCACCTGGGCACAGTTGTTGGAGAACCGAAGATATTTGGCTCCCAGTATTCACTCGCAAATTTTGCCGGAATTTAATTACTTACCCTATAGACAATTCACGCCATCCTATAAAGCGATATGTCAGCGGGAAATAACAGGGCGAATGCCACTGGACAGAGTTAGATATGAGAGTGTAGTTCCAGATGCATCAGACATATATAATGAAAAATCCTTGCAATCCATAGCTGCGATACAAGCCACTCTTCAAGGTGAAGACCTTGAAGATGTTGAAAAATTGGTACGATCCTTTCATATTTGAAGGATTTTTTGGAATGTTACAATAATATTTCTCATTTTCTATTTCATTTCGCTTTTGGTTTCTTTTTTTGAGTAGATTTACTTGGTTCGCTTTTTTGCACTGTTACTTTTTCCACATTATGATGCTTTTCTTGTTGGCTTCCTTTGTGGCAGCGGATTGCCTCGTCTCTTTTCTTTAGCAGGTTTTGCATTTCGTTTTACGTATTCACGTGAGGACATTGCCTCAGGTTCGTCATCTTGTGGAAGGTGTAAAGCTTTTAATTGAGCAGCGACCTCATTTGCTTCAACTGGTTTAGGTTTTAGTTCTTCCATTAATTTAGAATAGGTTAAACAAAATGTTTCAACATCCGTGATTCTGGCCTCTAACAAATCTTGCGTTTTAATCGTATTTCTTTCTACTATGAATTTTAGTTTACAATTGTGACTTGTAAGTTCCTGTCGCAACCTGACGATAAAGTTTTTATTGTTAGGTTTAGTATCAAGTGGCAAGAGATAGCTAAAGAAGGGGTCTTCTAAAAGCATAGCTTTGCTATTACTTGGAGCCAGTATTTGACCTAATATTGCTGACAGGCGTGCGCAACGTTCAGCTCTTTGGCTCTCAAAGGATGTTTTAAATTTTTCTAGACAAGCAGCGGTTAATTCAGCCGGTTTGTAATTTCGAGGGAGTTCGCTAAGTTTAACGAGTATTTGATAGTAACTATAAAACTCTCCGAATTCTACTGGTTTTTGTATTTTAAGCATCAGCTTCTCGAACAATCTGTTTATACTTATTTTATTAGAAGCCTCGCCTCTATCAACATTTACAGCAAGAAACGTTCCGCTGCGCTTTCGATGAAAATCATTTAATTTACTAAAATAGACTTCTAAATATTGCCAAGCATAGTGTACGTCATCTAAAAATAAACAGCGTGAAACCATATTGCCGGCTAGTCTTAAAATATTATGTAAGTTATTATCCACGTTATCATTTTGTAAGATGGTTAATAGTTTTTGACGATTGATCGTTTCTATTAGGGTGTTGGTTTTAATATTAATAGGATAGGCTTGCGATATCTCTGCTAAGGCTCCATAACGACATTGAGAAAGAGAAGATTCATGTCCGTTAAAGCATTTGTTTGAAGGATCGATCTCTTTAACTTTTGCACTTAAGTAATCACATTCTATTTGTAAACATTTATAGTCGTTAAATATGTCAAGTAAATAATCATTTACTTTATCTGGGGTATCTGCTGCAGGAATTAGTTTTGCCTTTAAATTAACAAAAGCTACCATTAATTGCGCTTTTATTAATCGAAAATGAACAATCATATCAGAAAAGAATTTTAAGGTGGCAGCACTTGCCTTTGGGTTCTTGTGTAAATTCTTTTTTATATTCTGCAAATGCTCAACAATTTTACTCATTTGCTCTAAAAAGTGTTGAATCACTTTATGTGAATATTCTTTTGTTGTTAAAGCATACCAACCATTTAAAGCATGATCTACGGTTAGTTTTGTGATTGCACCTGCGCAATGTATAAATGAATTTTTATCTTCTCGCCTAAAAAGATAGCTATCAGATTTACTTTCAAATTCTTCAATACTTTGTAAAATGGTGCGATAGGCAGTTTTCACAGATGAGACAATGTTAGCAATCGCTGCTTGTTGTAGCTTTGGATCAGTGATGGATGGATTAAATCCTGCTCCATCTAACGCAGTGCAAATAGCTCCTAAGCTATATTGAGCGTCCTCAAAAATGCTTTTATAAGATTTGCCACCTTGCTTTCCACCTAACATTTTGTCACCTTATTTACTACATTCTAAGCGACTAACATGATACAGGTAGGGATAACAAGAATCTACCCCTATACTGGGGTTTTGCCTGAATAAGCATGAAAACCGGAGAGGGTGCACCTTTCGCTTACTCTTAGAAGAACTCTAACGGATTCTTCAATAAGAAATATACCCAGCAATGCTATAGCTTTCTGAGTTTGTAGTTCTTAACCTTTCAGGCTTAATTTTACTTTATTAGCTGAAGTTTAATCCGAGATCAAAGGTAATCGTTTGGAAGACGGTATCATAGGTAGGGGAGGGCAGTTCGGACTAAAAAATGAATAGATAACAAGAAACTAAACTCAATGAAAAAAGATGTTTTAGCACATATTCTCTATCCCCAATTCAAATGATATGCAACATGGTGTTTGCAGCATTTTCTATTTGTGCAACTGTACTATCATTGCAATTCATGCATACAAAATGTCCATGATCATTAACAAGCACAGTTCCATTTGCTAAATGCATTTGAGAAATGACCATATTGCTTGACCCATTACCACTAATGTTAGAAAAATCTATTTGACCTGAGTTATTAAGTAAAACATCACCTATCTTATTCTCCAACTTGTTATTTGAATAATTGCTACTAACTGTGTTATTTAAAGGTGCTACTACAGCATTCATAAAGTTATCTACAGTTATCGCTTTAAAATAATGATTTATAGCTTCTACCTTAGCCTGTTGCACTAATTGATTCCAATAGGGGTTGTACCAATTTATATGACTTGGCGTATTAAATGCGTTTGGATTGTTATAAATTGTATCAATCGTTGATGCATGGTTATAGTGTCCAAGGGGATCCACTATGGGCATCGTTAAAGGAATGCCAGTTGTTTTATCATATATAAAAGGAAAAGTAATACCACGTACTTCTCCGTAAGGTTGATAATATTGATAATCTCCATCAGTATATAGTACCAAATAGCTTGAATTAGCTAAGTAAGGTTTGGCCGAATTTGAGAAGATGGTGCCACCATATATCGGCGTACGAAAAAAATCATTAGAATTCCAAAGCTCGGTAATGCTATGAGCAATAACCTCATAATTTGGATTTTGTGCCAAGAAATAGGCCAAGGGATCTACATCCATTTTTACAATTTTATTCTCACCCGTAAATACTAGGTTTGGATCAAACTTATCGTTTGAAATGATGGTCGCTATATTTTGAGGTGAAGTTGAATCTTCCTGATTATCATTAAGAAAGGCAAATATCGAATCTTTAACTTGTTTATCATACTCATCAGCTTGCGGCCCCCAATAGACACCATTAATGTCACCTACTGCATTAGGCGCCGTGTGTGGATTGGCAATCCATAAGCAATGGTCTGCCATTTTTAATGCATCCGCTTGCAGTTTAGAAAAATCCCCATTACCAATCGCATCGTCAATTGCATTTAATAGTACTTCAGCAAATTTAAGTCTTTGGTCAAGATCGGCAGGATTGTCAACGTAATCAAAAAAATTAAATGTTTTGTCTAAAATTTTAATCTCATCCAACTTGACTTGATGCCCTAGCCAACCCAGTGATGGATCGAGCATAATATCTACAAGCTCATCGTTATATATGTCTTGTACAGTATTTTGCTCCTCAATAACTATCCCCATAGTCACTGAATGAGCGAGTTTAATATTTACACTATCTGCAAAAAGTTTTGCAATTACTTTTGGGTCATTTAAAGATAAACCTAATGATTTGGCAACCAAAGCTTGTTGTTCCTGCAATAGAGAATAATTCTTCATTGCTATTAATACTGAATTGTTTTTAAAGGGATTATTTATATCACTATTAGTTAGAAGTTCTATTCCTTCTACCCCAATCGACTCATAAGTTAAAAAAAGTGGTACAATGTTTTTAAATATTGCTTGGTTCCCACTGCTAAAGTTCTCTAAAACAACGTTTGCTGAATCTGCTTGACCTGCGGAATTAATAATCGCTTGCGTAGCTATCTGCAAATTTTTTCCTACACTACTTGAAACATTTGTTCCTAGTGTAAACCATAAAAAAGCATTATCACTTTGAGAAAGTGCAGCATATGTATTAGTAATAACGGCATTCTTTGCTTGTGGGTTGTTGCCCATTGAGTTTAAGAGTGCTTCTGTGCGTTGGACATGATATAAATAAATATCTTCTGCTTCAATCTGATTCATTTTGTAAATTCCCTTTTACTTCTTGACTATTTTTAATCAGAAAATGCTGAATTTTTAGTTATATTAACAAACACAATATATCCTTCTGGCGATGTTTTAAGATTTTTGCGCTCTGCTTTTGGGATATAGTATTTATAACCTGAGGGTTCTCTCAAACTAATTCGAAAATTAACCTTATAATCTTTTGTCATCCAATAAGCATTGTATTTTTGCATTGGAAGTGTATAATTTTTTACGCGATGCAGATTTTTAGATTTTTGGTATTCCATCCTTTTCCAACCAGCGTTTTCAAAAGTTTTGACCCATTTTTCTAAATAAATCATAACTTTATCTTCCGTCACCCATTCAATGACTGAAGGAAAAGGCATAAAGCTTATATATTTCCATTGATGATCTTCATCATTAAACATGATTTTAAACTCATAGATGTTATCAGATGAAAAACTATGCTTCTCATCCATAAATTTAAATTTCTTAGGTGATCTATCAACCATTGATGATGAACTTAATTTCTCAATATGTGTCTTTTCAAAGTTCTTCATAGCCGAGAATCGGATATTCTGACTGGAGTCAGCAAGAACATCGATTCCGGTACTATTCTCATGCACTACGATACCCAAACTAAGATCAGGATTACCTTTCGGCATGTTTGGCAGGGGATCAACTTTACTGGTGTACTCTTGAGTAGATACAGCGGATAGCATTATAAATGATACGGATATGAAAAATATCTTAATCAGTTTTTTATTAAAATAATGCACAATCATGAGTTCCTTATCAAAATAAATTCTTCTTGTTATTTTTCACGTTATCTGTGTGACTGTTTTTCTGAAAAATATACATAACTAGTACACAAGACTCATCTTCTAAATTTTTTGTGTCCTCATCTTCCACCCAAGTGCTGTTAAAATCAATAGTCTCTATAGAGAAATCTGCCCATTGTTCTGAAAATACTAATGAATATGCAAAAATGCATACTATTCATTTTTTTTAGGTGACATAAGAAGTGGAGTAATTAGAGAGTTGCCTAATTACCCACTAAAATTGTCAAATTCGCAATCAGAAAACAATGGATTTGCTAAAAACATGAGGGAATTATGTTTAGAACAAAATATCTATTATCTATTTGTGCAATTTTAATAACGAACATAAGTTTTGCTGGAGAGGATACAAACATCCTTAATGACAAAGCAAAATACGATTATAAAGAAGAAATAATGGATGTTTCTCAAATTCCTGGCAAGCAAGAAGAGTTAACTCTTATAAAAGTACCAAATAAAAAGAAACTAATTACCTTTGAGCAAGATACACGTCAACCCAAAAATCTTTTTCATGCAAAAGGTAAGGCATATAATGAGAATTTAAACGATCCAAGAGATGATTTGCCAACTTTAGAGAAAGTGATTGAAAAAAACTTAAATACTTAAAATGTTATCATCGGTTCTTATGAAAATAATGTTAATTAACCATAATGTTGCGCTGCTTCCACCTACGCTAAGAAGCTTCGGTCGACAGGCCAGCAGCGCCTGAGGAAGGGGATTTGTTTACCCCGGGTTTCGCTTTCGCTTACCCGGGGCTTCTTTCAATAACAGCTGCCGCTGTATAGGAGAATTTTCTTTTAATTAAGTTGCGGTAGCAACGTTAGAAAGTAGCCCCGGGTGCAACCCGGGGAAAAGAAGATACACAAAAATCCCGCCGGGGACCGGTGGAACATTTAAAGTAAAAGAAAAAATATTTAATATTTGAAAGGAATTCGAGAAGAATTCCAGCGATTACCAACTGATAACCGCTGAAATGAAAGAGACAAAGAAGCTTAGATTACACCGACTTTCTTCTTAGAAGCAGCACTTGTAGGGTTGGTGCTTGGTACTGCAGGGGGTTGTCTGCTAATATTCATTTGGGTTGCAAATTGAGTAGCAAGTGCATCATCTTGTTGTCTGCGAGCATCAGCAATGATGGCATCTTGTTTAGCAATAGCTTCCTGATGACCTTTAATTTCGGATGCTAAAACTTTTTGTGTAGCTTCCAATTCTTGCAATTTTGTACTTGAAGCAGCTTGTCTTTCAGCAATGCTTTTCATGTAGGCTGGCACATCAAGTTTATATCGCTTGAATAGTCCCACATCAGCTTTATTTGTTAAAGTTTCACGTGCTAGTTTTTGAAATTCAGCTTGAGCACCTGTTTTTACGCTTAAATTGTACAAATCTCTGAATTTCAGCACTTTTGCATCATCTGGAAATTCTATCAAATCTTGCTCATATGGAAAGCGTTTAATACCACCTTGCATGTACATTACTCCTATAATTGGGGAACAACTGACTAAAAAATTTAGGCAACTAATTTTACCAGATACCATAGAATAGTCAATGTAGTTGGTAAAAGGGTTAGTTCTGATGAATATGCATCAATTAGGCAGGCTGGAAGCTTATAAGGTAGCTTTTTGGCTATTTTGGGGTGTATCTTCACATTCATTTTCAAGGCTACTAAGAAAATCATCATTATCCTCGATCGTTTTAGCGTGATCATCTAATATTTTCTGATCTATAGGTTTAGTAGAATCTATAGGAGGACTATAATAATTTTCAATTGCAAGACTTTCGGTAGTTGTGAATTTAATTTCATCTACCATAACTTGTTGTACTTTCTGATTTTCTTTGGCCACCTCAAGCTTAACACTTAATAAATGTGTTTCTTCTTCTCTGTTATCTACAGCATGGTCCAAAGTACTTGTTAATTTTTGATGCCTTTTATCTTTATGTAACTCCTCTAGTCCTTTCTCAAATCTTTGAGTTACCGCTTCTATTTTCTCTTGTTTTTGATGAGCAGGTATATTTGCTTCTGCAACGAGTTTGGTAGCATGAACTCTCGCTAATTGTGTTTCTTCAACATCAATATTCTTAATTTTAGTTTTATTGTCTGAAAGTTTAGTTTGTAATTTCAATAAATCTTGTTTAGTTTGGGTTATTTCTTTTTGAAGATCAGATAATTCTTGAATTCTTGGATCAAATTGATCAAGTTTGGATTGCTCTGATAATCTTTGTTTTGATTCGATTTGGTTGTTATTAAATTGAGTGGTAAAGGTTGTTGAGGATAAAGGATCGTCTTTATTTAATTTTTCAGATTTAGCATATTTAGGAACTATTTCATGTTTTAACTGACGAATTCTATTTTCTTTATCTTGTATCTGTTCTTCTTTCTTTGATATTTTCTTTTCCAATTGTTTGTTTTGAGCTTTAAGCACTCTTTTCTCATGTTTTAATTCATGATGTTTATGAAAAAATTCGTTCGCTGCGGCTAGTCTTTTTTCTGGTGATGCTTCTGGAATAATATCTTGAAGGTCATTTACTAATTTAATAGCAGCTTGTTTATTTAATTGTTTCATTTGTTCATGTGTTTGGTCAATAACGTTATTCCAATGGATTATCGCTTCTTTATGGCCTTTTATTTCTTTGAATAGGTCATTTTGCTCTTTTTGCAGTCTATCTAGTTCAGCGAAAAGAGCTTTTTGCGACTCTAATAATAAAAGAGCTTTTTCTTTTTCAGCTTCAGCGATTGCTACCTGCTCAGCATAGATAGCTTCTTCTTTAAGCGCCCTAATTCTTCTTAGTTCTTGCATGACTACTTTCAAACGTTCCTTATACAAATAAATAGCGATAGCTTGTTCAAGAAGTCCTTTGTGAAGTAGTCCTTTAATAATTAGGTTTAAACGCTTTTCCTTGTGAAACTCTTTCTCATCTATTTCTTTTTGTTCAGTAGGGGAATGTTTTTTGAATTCAAATATTCTATCAAGCGTGCGAATGTCGTTGGTAAGTAAAGCTAATAATTGATCTTTGGTTTGATTTCTTTTTAATAGCTCTATTTCGTTAAACTTGATTTTATGCTTTATGGCTAAATCTTGTAGTCTAGGTCCAAAATAATGTTGCATATTTGCGGCAAGTATAGCCATAACTAACCACCTTGATTTATAAATTTCTTATATTGGTGTGACAAAAGAGCTATAAATAAAGTTCAATTTTAGGTAATGTGCAACGCAAATCTTTGTATGTACATACAGTCATAAAAAACTATTACATTAAGCTCAATAAAAACAATGGACTTAGCCTGTGTTTGCTTTAATGGTGTAGTTACTTGATTTAGCAGGTCACTAAGACTTACTCTATGCAACACATAAAATGGCATTCAAGGAAGAGAGAAATGGCAAATGAACATGTATTTGCACTTAAGCACGTTAGAAATGTTCTCAATTTAATAATCCAAGGCAAGTTCATCAATTATAGAAAGACCAGGATTTTTCGTGAAGGTGGAAGTGAATCTGCTAAAAAGGCCTTAGAAGCCTTTCTTGCTAAAGTAAATTGGAAGCAGGATGAAGCAGCACTCATTAAAGCAACAAGAGAATTTGTTGCTAAATATAATCAAGAATATAAAGGACTACCAATAGATGATTACGTTTGGGCGGATGTTGCAAAGCAATGTTTTCAGAACGGACGTATTCTTAATAAGAAATCAGTTGATGCCTATACTGCTTGGTATAGTTTTTTACGACAACTAAAAAGTATTCAACCACACATTGAAAATATTCCATTGGCAATTGATGGCACACCGCTTTACGATTTAAAACCTGAAATTTTTCAAATGATCATGCCTCAATTTATTAGCCAACTATCTAATTCCGATAGTAACTCTGATGATCGTCGTTCAGCTGAAGTGATCCATAACTACATGCATTTAACGTTTTTAATTCATCAAGGATCTTTATCAGCTAAACCAGAGGAAAAAGAATCAAACCCGCTTGCCAAAGATAAGCAAAGGGCTGTGGAACACAATGAAGCTTATAGTAAAGGCAACACCTTTGATATAAAAGCCATCGGGCTTATGATGAATCCGTCTCTTCTGGATGGTCTTGAATTGTCAAACATGTTATCAGAAAAGACAAACTTAATGAGAGCAGCAGAGCCTTCACAAGCTGAGTATGAAAGAATCCGAAAGCTAAAGCTTTTACAGTCCGAATATGAGTATTTTGGAAGAGTGCTTGAACTAATTCTTTGTCATCCTCATCCATTGTTTAATGAACCCTATAGTTCAAAATTCTATCGACGTCCTGATATCAAGCAAGCCGTTTTTGAAGAAGAATCTGTGGCTTTTGTTAACTTCTTGTGGGAGGAACTTCCTACTTCAAATCTAGCTTTAAAAGAAGTCCATGTTACGGTTACTGAAAGAGCGGTTCAGTCTACAGTTGAAGAGTTGGTAGAACCTGCCGCTGCGGGATCTGAAAAGCAAAAGCATTCCCTTACTTCTGGTATTAAAGCGCTAATATTAGGTGACAGACACGATAATCAAAGTCCGCGAAAGAGCGATCAATCACCAAAGAAATCAATGGAGTTAGGTTCTCCGAATAAAGAAAAGAAGGAATCACCAAAAGCAGATGCCTCATCTCCTCCTTCGAGAACATCATTAGCTGCTCCCCGTCGACCTTCACCAAAAGATCGTAGCAGCATAGATCCTAGACCAGAACCCAAAGGACCTCTTATAAGACGAGAAATCTCTGTTGGGCGTTTGCCTACTGATGAAACTAAACAAGTCAGCTTTGCCCGTACGCCCTCTTATAGGGAATTAGTATCACCAAGACAACAAGGTCAGGTAGAGTTAGCAGCCCCAACATTTTTGCCTGGTTATATGGTTGCATTGGTTCCCGTTAATAACGATGGCTCATCAACCCCAAGACCATCAAGCGGGGTTACCTACATTATGCAAACGGCACCCATCTCAGTTCCATCGGCGCGTAGTTCTACAGATGCAACAACAGGCATCGTATTGACTACAGAGCTAGAAGAAGCGCGCAAAGATACACCTGTTGCTCTTCGCAGGAAGGGGACTTAAAATATTGAGAGTTGAGTGACTTCGGGTCTGCGTCCTATTTACTTGTTATTTTATAGGCAGGCGAATAGAATCGCGTCTTGATGTATTAATCAGGTGAATAGCATGTTTTCAAATAAACTCCGCTCATATTTAATAACTCTTGTACTTTGTTTTGCTGTAATAAGTTGTAGCCAAAATCAACATAATCCAGAGAATCAAAATCCAAAGAAGGCCATTAATAAAGAGATATATAATAATGCTTTGGCTATTCGTGAAAAAATAACAAAAAATTTGCGTCAGATTTCACCAGAAAGCTTTCAGACGAATTACAATTGCATTGTTAATGTTAAATTATCTCAAACCGGGGAAGTGCTAGATGTTAAAATTGTTGAATCTAGTGGTTATAGAGAAATAGACAAAAACATACTACTGGCAGCACGAAATTCTTCACCCCTTCCACTTCCAAGAGATAAACTTCTCGCCAAGGAATTCAGCGACTTTACACTTTCTTTTCACGTTAAGAACGATTGATCGCTCATAATTTCGAAGTAATCACGTGTAAATGCAGCATAAAGAATTGCAATGAATTCTGATACATTCGTTGACTCGTGTTGGGTTTTATATTTAAATACGACCCATTCACTTTAATGGTGTTCTTTATTTTTTTTTCTGAAAATATCAGATAAAAAATGCATTCGATGACCAACTCATAAAGTGAATAGATAGGGATATGAGTAGTATACGAGGATGTTTTTGATGTCTAACTTCCACACAAGCCACATTAGCTCAAGATGTGTTAGCTAATGATCGAAACACTAAAAAAAGCCTCCGCAAAATCAGCTAAATGGTTTAAAAGTACTGTCGTTAATATTCTTCCAACTAAAGCCTTTCTTGGTGTTGCTCGAGTGTTGCCCATTGGTGGTTGGTTAGAACATGAAGAACAAGATATGTTTAATGAAAGTTCACTTTTATATGCCATCTATCGCAAAGATTGGGCAGATGTCGATTTTTTATTAAGAGGTAGTAAATGAAAAGCTTGCCAGTACATCAATTAAAGAAACATATCAAAGAAATTTATGACAATCCTGAAATAGGTATTTTAAATTTAAATAAAAAGCTTAAAGCAAATAAAAAAGTAATTAAATTCGATTTGTCTGATATGTTATCTAAAGTCGACAGTGATGATAAAACTGAGTTATTAATTAATATTGCTCGGGCTTTGAGTGGTACAAGTGTTACTCATTTTTCGGTGGAAAAGATAAAACTTGTCAGTGAGTCCTCTTTTGATTTTGTAAATGAGTTCAACTCAACGCTTATAAATTCATTATTAGTTTGTGATAGCGTAGTTTCACCTGACGCAGCTCAACAACTTTCTGAGAATCTCGCCGTAACAAAAGTATCGACTTTATGTTTTTATAACAATAAACTTGGTGATAAGGGTATTGCTTCACTTGGAAAAAATGTTAAAAGTACTATTTTAAAAGAAATCCATATTTCTGAAAATAAAATTAGTGATAAAGGCATCATTGAATTCTCTCAATATATTAAAGGATCTAAGTTAACCGCTCTCTACTTTGGTTCTAATAAAATATATGCACACGGTGCTACCGAACTTGGCAAAAGTCTTCCAGGATCACATGTAACCTTAGTTGAGCTGGATGGAAATGGTTTAGGTAATGAAGGCGCAATCGGTTTCACTGCAAGCCTTAAAGGCTCCATTGTTTCTAGGATTGATCTCTCTAGAAATGGTATTGGTGATAATGGTGCCATTGGTTTACTCCAGAATTTAATTGGAACAGAAGTCACCTCGGTCAATTTAAGTAACAACAAGATTACTTCTCAAAGTGTTAAATCAATTGTAGAATTGATAAAAATGACCAATCTGACTTCAGCGGATTTTGGTTACAATCAACTAACAGTTCAAGATTTAGCTTTAATAGAAAGAGCTTTGCAAGGTAATGCGCAACTAAATCCTTTAGCAAGAGCTTATTTGCCAAGTCAAAAACCACCGGTAACACTTTATGGTTATTTGTTGGATTTACCACTTAAAATCAAAATTGGCGTAATAGCTGGGGTTTCTTTATTG
>CAYXVT010000009.1:0-10475 GCA_964468105.1 Uncultured Candidatus Berkiella sp.
AAGAACTGGCAAATTCATAATTTGCTTAGTTTAAAGTAATTAACGGGTTTATCGATAAAGTTGGGGATTGTTCCTTAGTTATCATAAGCTCACCTGAAAAATCAGGACATGATAACAATATGTTGCAAAGCTCAAGTACTCATCAATCAAGTCTTAATTTTATACCTTCTGATCATATTTCTTACGAAGCAGAATCAACCGTTCGACAAATGATTAAACCCCTTGAAAAAATTGGGGGAATTCACTACTTTTGTTATGGCGTGAATTACGCTGACACTTCCGGATACACCTTACATACCAATTCAAAATTCTATGAAAGCTGGTTTAAAGATGAGGGGACCTTATTTGGATTCTGGTTACAAGATGGCTGGCATATCTATGATAACTTGTTGCCAACCAAAGTATCAAGTGTGGCAACTTCACAAGATATAGGTCAATTTGTAATTTATATTGAGCGCAGAAAAGATAAAACAATTATTTTTGGATTTGGAAGCAGACCAGATAATAAAAAGAGTATAGACTTTTATAAAGACAATGCTAACCTTCTGAAAAGATTTGGCCACTATTTCGCCAATACCTTAGCATTAGATATTATAGAGCAGGCTGAAAATCAGCTTATAAAGCCACCTTCAAAGATGACTGAAGAATGGAAAATCAATACCGATCCTTCTTTATTTGATAATCAAATCAAAAATAATTTCCCCTATAAACTCTTAACTGAAAAAGAAAAATGCTATTTAGAATATCTGCTGCGTGGATATTCAAATAACGATATAGGCACCCATATGGCCTTGTCACCTAAAACTATTTCTAAGCATTTATTAACGCTTAAAAAGAAGCTAGGATGCCATAATAAAGCTGAGCTATTTAATAAAGCCTTGATAGACGGTGTTATTCATTACAACTTTGAAAATCCCTTTTTTGAAAATGGGAAATCTGATAAATTAACTGACGATTCTCTATATTTATTTTTATATGAAATATATAATCCCATCTCAAAATTGGCGGATCAAGAATTCAGATGTTATCAACTTATATTGCAAGGATGTACATTAGCTGAAATAAGTTCTAAATTAAATATCGGTATTCCAACCGTCGCAGATTACCTTAAGCGATTAAAATATAAATTAGGTTGCATGAGCAGAATTGAATTATTTGGCCAAGCAATTGATTATGGATTTATAAACATTAAGGATGAGGTTGGCTCTCAGGCAAGCTAATTAAAGATTATTGAAGGGAAAGAGTGTGTGTCCATGTTTGCTTAACCAACGTTCGTGCTGTTCAAATTCTGGGAAGCAATTTTCTACTTTTGCCCAAAAACGTTTGCCATGATTGCGATGAAAAAGATGACATAATTCATGTGCCACCACATATTCTAAAACACCTTGTGGCGCTAATATCAGAAGCCAATTAATATTAATTTTGTCAGATATCCCACAGCTGCCCCAACGCGATTTTTGTTGTTTTAATTGCACACCACTAGGCCAACGACCAAGTCGCGGGCAAAAATGATCTAAACTTTTTTGAATCGCTGTCATCGCCTCTAGCTGATACCATTTTTTGATTTGCTGTTTCACCATTAGAGGCAAAGCATCTTGATCTATTTTCTTCCAAGGTACTACCACTTTTAATGCATTTTCGCATAATTGTGTCGCAGGATTATCCCCAAATTTTACATTCAGCTTAAGCGATTGATCACGAAACAAAATAGTTTCACCACTTAGGAAATTTTCTGGCCAAGTCAAGTTAGTCGCCATCGCGACGCGAGGATGTTTTGATTGTTTTAACATCCACCAGCGATGATCTTTCACAAAAATAAGCACTTCGCTATTTTTAATACGTAACGGTGCCACAATTTCAAACTGTTGGTTGCGGGCTATCATCTGCAGACGTTTTGCCCGTTGGCTGCGACGCATACAAAAGGTTAAGATATGATTATCTACTCGGATAAACGGCATAAATGGTATTCTTGATCTGTTAGTGGCAAGAGTATACTGAGGCTTACATAGCTGGAGCAACAATGGGCTTATTAATTGATGGAAAATGGCACGATCAAGGTTATGACACCAAGAAAAGTCATGGTGAATTTGTGCGAGAACAAAGCCAGTTCAGGAACTGGATTACTGCCGATGGCCAACCAGGGCCAACAGGAACCAGTGGATTTGCCGCTGAATCAGGCCGCTACCACCTCTATGTTTCTTATGCTTGCCCTTGGGCCCATCGTACACTTATTTTCCGCACTCTAAAAAAGCTAGAAAATCATATAACGATCAGTGTGGTTCATCCCCATATGATGGAATATGGTTGGTCATTTTTACCTTCTGATCCGGCTTTTAGTGATACCCTTTATGGTTCCTCTCACTTATATGAAATTTACACTAAAGCCAATCCGCACTGCACCAGCCGAGTGACCGTCCCTGTGTTGTGGGATAAAAAGCAAAAAACCATCGTCAACAATGAATCTGCTGAAATTATTCGAATGCTCAATTGGGCTTTCAATAACATCACAGGCGACAAAACAGATTATTATCCAAAAGCTTTGCAACCTGAAATCGATACCATTAATCAATTTGTCTATGACAATATCAATAACGGTGTCTATCGATGCGGTTTTGCCACGGTCCAAGAAGCCTATAACATCGCTTTTGATGCGCTGTTTGGAGCGCTTGATGAAATTGAAAAGCGACTTTCGAAACAACGTTTCTTGGTGAACGATATGCTGACTGAAGCAGACTGGCGCCTCTTTACTACCTTAATCCGTTTCGATGTGGCTTATTTTGGTCATTTTAAATGCAATCTTAAGCTTATTCGCGATTACCCCCATCTACATCGTTACCTCACAGCGCTTTACCAACATCCTGGCATTGCCCAAACGGTCAATTTTGATCAAATTAAGCATCACTATTACTTTAGCCATAAACATATCAACCCAACTCAAATTATTCCTAAGGGTCCCCTTTTAGAATTCGCTTGATTTGATATGATGCTCAAATGAAATGCACCGCAAGAAGATTGAAGTGATACACCCTACGCCATTGATAAGGCCTTTTTTAAAATGGCCAGGTGGAAAATTTCGGCTCGTCCCGACATTACAATCATTACTCCCAGAAAAATCTCATTTGATTGAGCCCTTTGTTGGTGCCGGTGCGTTATTTTTAAATAGCTCTCATAGCGCAGTGGTTGTTAATGATATTAATGCTGATTTGATTAACTTATTTCGACAAGCTCAAACGATGAGCGAACCCTTAATCAAAGATGCTAAAAAATTGTTCGTGGCTAAAAATAATAAGGCTAATGCCTACTATCGTTTGCGAGAGCGCTTCAATAATAGTAGCGATCTCTGGGAGCGGGCCCTTTTATTTCTTTATTTGAATCGCCATGGCTACAACGGGCTGTGTCGCTATAATTCCAAAGGACTTTACAATGTGCCCTTTGGTGATTATATCCGACCTTATTTTCCACAACGTGAATTAGAAGTGTTTATTGAACGTTCAAATAAGGTAACGTTTCACTGCCAAGATTATGCGCAGTTTATGAATCAATTTTTAAGTAAAAAGCGGCTTGATCAAATGATATTTTACTGCGATCCACCTTATGCTCCCTTAACCAGCACAGCCAATTTTACAGGATATAGTGCACAACGTTTCACGCTAGAAGATCAAAAACAATTAGCCTTTATTGCCAAAGCGCTGACAAACAAAGGGGCAACAGTGTTAATCAGCAACCACGATACCCCCTTCACCAGGGAAATTTATCGTGGCGCTAAATGCAAACTGATAGAAGTTAGACGCACTATCAGTTGCAATATTGCCAATCGTAATAAAGTAGCAGAGCTTATTGCTTGCTATTTACCAGTTTCGGTGCGACGTTCTTCGCATCAGCAGTCGGAGTAGCTTTTACGCCTTCGCTTTGCATTTTGACCAAATCATCAACCACTTTGATGAGTTCTTCTTCACTACCTGCAAACTTCACCGCCGTAATAAACACGCCCTTTGGTCCTTGCACAATGACCGCAGGAACAGCCGTGATACGATAGGTTTGTGCAATCGTATTTGCCCATTTTTGTTTACGAGTCACATCAAAGGAATTAAAGGTCTTGGTAAAATCTTGTTCTGTAATCCCATGCGTTGCAAAGAACTGACGCAAAGCATCTTCTGAGGTGCTGCTGATTCTTTCTGTATGAACGGCATCAAAAAGCGCGGTATGAATTTTATTTAATGCCTTAAGATCAACTTGGGTATAGTAGGCTTTTGTTAAAGTGCCCCATGTCGGATGAAACTCAACCGGAACCCGTTGAAATTCAACATTGGCAGGAGCGGTTTTAAGCCATTTTTCAACATAAGGATCAAGTTTAAAGCACCAGCTGCATCCATAGCTAAAGAACTCTAGAACTTGTACTTTACCATTGCCTTCTTTCAAGAGATCTTTAACCAATGCATTATCTGACACAGCCACCGGCAAGCGTTGATATTGTTTTCCTTCTACGTATTCTCCAGCATAAGCTGAATAAACGAGAAATATCCCAACTATTAACAATGCAGCATAGAAAAGATCACCAAGATTTCTCATAGACGCTCCCTATCTTAATCCTTCAATGTAACTGCTCACGGCCTTCATTTCTTCATCGCTCAAGCGGTGACTAATCGATTCCATCATTTCGCTAGGGCTATTTTTACGTTTGCCCTCTTTAAACGCATGGAGCTGATTCTCAATATAAACCGCATGTTGACCAGCTAATTTTGGATACTTAGCTGCTTCATTGCCTTGGCCCTCAGGACCATGGCAGGCCAAACATGCCGTTGCACCGGTTTGTAAGTTGCCACCACGATAAATTTTTTGTCCCAACTCAACATAGGCGTTTTGAGCCTTACCCATGGTCTGTTTTTCGCTGGCATAATAGGCCGCTAAATCGGCAATATCTTGATCACTTAAATTCGCAACCATGGCATACATAGAAGCTTCATAGCGCGGTCCTTTTTCGCCGGCACGAAACTCCCTTAGTTGTTTAACTAAGTAGTTTTCATATTGACCCGCAATTTTTGGCCAGTTAGGTACTGTGCTATTTCCATCAGTTCCATGGCATGCCACACAAGTTTGAGTTTTACCTTTGCCAGCCTGGATATCACCCACTAACGTTGGCCCATTGGTAGGTTTGGGTTCTGCAGCAGCGGCAGCAGCTTCAGCCGCTGGTTGTGCTTGCGCTGTTGCATCAGCAGGCTTTGCTTCGGCTGAGGCAGGTTTAGCTTCGTCGGTCGCTGCGGCAGCGGTAGCTGGTGATTTCGGAGTATCTGCAAAGCCCCAGCTGGGATTTAGACCTAAACATAATAAGAGTACAAGTGATAGGCGGCTGTTCATCTTTTCTCGTTCCAATTTAACGTTTGATTGGGCGGCAAGGGCGCTAAAAAGCTCTTTATATTGCTAGTGTCTACTTGCTAACCCATGGTAAGATAACCCTAGCTTAAAAGAATGCCAACTTATACCAACAACCATAGAGGGTGGTCAATAACGTCCTGCAGGTTGTTTTGCTAGCATAATTAAAACATTAGGTACTCATGGCAGATCTCAATATTCCTCAACCAAAGCACTTTAACTTCAATCAAATCGAATTTCTCAAGAGTGCCCCATCGCTATCCCAAAGTCCAGCTGACATCGGGATTGAGGTTGCTTTTGTTGGCCGCTCTAATGCAGGTAAATCCAGTGCTATCAATGCCATTGCCGGCAGAGATAAGCTTGCCCGTACCAGTAAAACGCCTGGCCGCACACAATTAATTAATTTCTTCCGAATCGATGATGATAGGCGCTTGGTTGATTTGCCTGGCTATGGCTTTGCCAAAGTCCCTTACAAAGTGCAAAAGCAATTAGAAGAAATTCTCAACACCTATTTAGGTCAGCGTCATTGTTTGCAAGGGTTAGTGTTGTTGATGGATATTCGTCACCCGCTTACCACGCCGGATCAAAAACTTCTCGACTATGCCAATCAATGCGAATTGCCCGTGCATGTGTTGTTAACCAAGTGCGACAAACTCAAACGCGGTGCCTCACAAGCCTCCCTTTTAAAAACACGTCAATTTCTTAGTGTCTATCCTAGAACCACTGTTCAAACTTTTTCTGCCCTGCAACGCTTAGGCATTGAAGAAGTCCATATGAAATTGGATGAATGGTTTAACTTCGATGATGGTGAAGGCGCGTCTAACCGGAATTTTAAATAAAATTTCAGTTTATTAATTACGCCATAAATTGTATGAAATATACACTCACTTCTAGAAAGTTTTCAATTCCGCTTAAAAAATGCCAAAAATCACTTAAAGTTCGTTGACAGCCTCCTTCTGTGTTTGTAACCTCCCTTACATTGAATCTTTAATTCCAAAAGCCACCAACTCTAATTTTTGCTGGCTTTTACAGGTTTTTTAATATCGGAGCGAGTTATGACTGAGTTACACCATGGGCCATTAAATAAAAATTTCTATACCCAATATCTTGAGTTAATCACAAGGTATATGATTTATGTGCCAAATAAAACTTCCTTTCATTATCAAAATAACCACGAAAGTAAAAAAGAATTGCATGCAAACCTAGATGGTCTGGCTGTCAATTTATCGCAATTATTTAACAAAACCAATTTTTCTCATCTTCAACTGAACCAATATGACAGTAAGAAATATATGAATCATGGCATCCGCCCTACAAGATGGCTACTGCAAAAATTATTTGGAGAACCGGCCAAACCTGCCGTCCATATAACAAACAATTTCGAATTAACTCTGGCAGAAAAGAGTTCCATAACGAGTTATACCGGCTCTGCATATATTGATATGAATAATTTGCTATACAAGAAAGAGACCCTATATCCAGAGAGTACAGTACTTAAGGTGATACTGACAGGTTCTGGGCTAAACAAAATTATGCGTAATCCGTCGACCAATATGACGTCCTATCGAAGAGAGAGTTACGCCCCTGAAGAAGAAATACAAACCAGAATTAATTTAATCCAACAAGGTGGCGGATATACCGAACAACCTGCTTTTATGAGCACTACAACCAGGTTGGTTTATGCGCCTAAAAGTACGATTATCTTTGACTCCGTCTACGGAAAGTCCATCGAAAAGTTATCTTATTTTCCTTCTGAAAAAGAATTCTTGCTTCCCCCGGGGCAAATTTTTTGGAAAACATATGAGCTCAAAGATGGATGCCATGTTTTTCATGCAGATGCCATAGCGCCTCTCATCGCCGGCAAAGATACCCCAAGCGAACAAGAGATTGCCGATTTTAATAAATTGATTGATTTATCAATGAATAAGGGAGTTCCTGTTTTTCTCACACAACATTTGCAAGAAAATGTATTAAAACGTATCGTGCCAACACCAGTTAAGCCTGCTAAACCAGTCGTACAAGGTTTACTTCCGTTGAAAAGCAAACTCTGGCTTACCGCCATATTCGGTTTATTACTAATTTCAGTTGGGATTTTTTTTATTCCCTACGCCTTAAACATGGATCCTGTTTTTTTACTTCTGGATTTTAATGTTATGTTGGCGGGCATCATATCCGTTAAAGCCAGCATTACCTTATTTGCAAAACTCCGCTCAAAAACAGTGAATGCACAACCTGCACCTACTCTATCTCCCACGAATAACCAACCAACATTGATGCAGCAAATCAAAGCACAACTTGAAGACGAAAAAAACGCTGTCAATGCATTAGAAAACTCCTTGAGCCAACGTAGCAGAAGCTCAAAACAATTCATCAATAAATTGCATGAAATCCTCGGTTTTGATAAATCAAATCAATCAGAGCAACGTAACGCAAAGGATCAAGAGAAAAAACTGGTGCTTTTGAGATATATTCATAAACTGGAAGAGAAAGTAATTGCAGCAAATCCAAGAGACGCGGCAAAAGTACAGAGAGCGGTTTTAATCGAGGCCACAAAAAGTGAATTAGCGCTTCTATAGTATTTAAGAACAACGGGGGCAGACCCAATAGTCAAAACCCCTTTGTCCTTAAATTTTAGCCAGCGATAGTTTATTCTTTTTCAGCTGAGTCCGTACTTGTCTTAAGCTGAGAATGCGCGGGGATATCAGTTCTAGAGTAAATACTAACGATTTTTAACGGTTTGTCTTTGTTCAAATTAACAACATTATGGGGTGTGCCTTGAGGAATAAAAATCAAGTCCCCTGTCTTTGCTGTTGACATTTTTCCGTTTAAATCTGTTTTGGCATTACCTTCTGCGATTAATATGACCTGATCGAATTCATGTGTTTCCACCCCAATTTCATTTTTTGGATTAGTCTTTGGTGAGATGTTCATGAAGACCACTTGAGCATCTTTGCCTGTTAGAAAAGCTGATTTCCAATTGTCATTCTTTTTAGATTGCTCAAAAATTTGTTGAGCCACTGTGGGCTGGCTAATTTTACTATCCTGCGAGCCTTTATCATCTAAGCAAAAGGCTATTGAAGGGATAAGCACGGCAGCTAATAATGAAACTTTAAGTGTAGCATTTTGAAATAAATTGTAATTCATGAAGAACCTCCTTGTTTTGAAGTAAAATAGTATATAGCGCGTTTTACTTAATAACTAGTGATTACAAATGGGTATCATGCAGTTATTTTTCTAGATAGGCATTAAACAGCAAATACCCTGGAAAAAATAGAAATTTTGAAAAATTTAGCGTACTGTATTTAACTATGCACTAATTCAATATGTCTTCAGCTACTCAAGGGATTTGGTATGGGTAATACAGCTTGGCGTTATGATCTTGTTTCTAAGTTGCTTCATTGGACTATAGCACTTTTGCTGGTAATCTTGGTTTGTATAGGCTGGTACATGATGTCTATTGGTTTTTTAACAATCACAAATCATTCGGGCTCATTACTGCTACACTTATTTTACTAAGGATCCTGTGGCGCCTTACACATAAGCCCGCGCCTCTCCCAGACAGCGTCCCACAATGGCAAGCGAAGATATCAAGATTCATTCATTTCCTACTTTATGTTTGCATGATTGTCATGCCTTTAACTGGTTACCTTGGTGCATCCTATAGTAAATATGGCGTTGCTTTTTTTGGACGACAATTGCCTGAATGGGCTGTTAAAAGCCATGATTTATCTGAACAATTCTTCGAAATGCATGAAACAATAGCATGGGTTCTTGTTGCGCTAGTCGCCCTTCATGTTCTGGCTGCTTTAAAGCATGTTTTTATCAACAAAGATGGTGTGTTTCAGCGGATGTGGTTCTAACGAACCACAAGTGATCCAGAGAAAGGTTTTAATCTAAACCGCAAAAGTGTATTAGCACGCTTATAAACACTTACCACATTGACAAGCCATGCAAATGTCAGTAGTCTAGCCAATCATCTATTTTGTCAGAAATTTGCACATTTTTTGCAATTTTTTCAGCGGAGTTGTTTATGGCTGATTTGCACCATGGCCCATTAAATAAAAGCCTGTATACCCAACAGCTTGAACTGGTTGTTAAGCTGATGCTTTATTCCGATAATAAAATCGTGTTTTCGTATAAAACGCATAGCGAAAATCAACAAGATTTGCATGCAAATATAGATGGTATTGACGTCAATTTAACAATGCTTTTTAGCAAAGCCAATTTTCATCATTTAACACTTGAGCCCAGCGATTGTGAAAGATTCATCGCCAATATGGGCGTATATGATACCTTTTTACAACTTATCTATGGGAAAATTCCCCTAATCAATTATCATTATGAAGCCCCTGGTTTAACAGAATCTGAAAAACTCGCCATCATTGATTTTTCTGGCATTCGATATACAGGGATCAATGATTTATTATATAAAAAACGAAGCCCTTGGGGGCTTAATTCTGGTGATAGCACTAAAAATAATATTATTAAAACAGTGCTAATAAGTTCTGGCCTAAACAAAACATTACCAAACACCGCTCTCTATAATGTTAAATCCTATCGTGGTGAACGCTATACCCCTAAGGCAGAAATTGATAAAAGAATTCAATTGGTAGCCCAAGGTGGTGGATATACTGAACAACCTGCATTTATGAGCACGACAACCAAACAGTCTGTTGCCGATATCTTTAGGGGTTATGGAAATTGTTTAATTATTTTTGACTCTGTATATGGAAAGTCCATTGAAAGAATTTCTCAATTTTCCAGTGAAAAAGAATTCCTACTCCCTCCAGGGCAAATCTTTTGGAAAACATATGAATACCAAAATGGGCACCATGTTTTTCATGCCGACGCCGTTCATCCTCTTATTCATGGCAAAGATGATCATACAGAGCAAGATATTGCCGAATTTAATAAGTTGTTAGATTTGGCCATTAGCAAAGGAATACCCTTAAACTTCCTTACTTTCCACCTTAAAGAGCTCTTAAACCGTGAGGTGCCAGCGGTTCCTATTGTACAAGCAAAGCCTATCGTTCCCAAGAAGACAGGCTTAACTATTGTGAAAGGACTCGCGGTTGTCGCATTATTTGCGCTTGTTATTGCATTAA